>JANYBK010000088.1 GCA_025360805.1 Methanomicrobiales archaeon | reverse complement strand
TTAAACAATTGTTGTTCGTTTGTCTTTTTCCAAACGTTCGTCAGTGATTTGGTATCTTCACCTGCTGCTGGCATGTCGAACTCCCATATCCCGTGGAATCCGGGAAAAGTTAAATGGGTCGACATTTGTCGGTGATGTAATTTCCCGCGGACTGGATAATACCATGGCGGTGCTTCCCGCCATTATTGGTGCACTGATTGTTCTTATTATCGGATGGATTGCCGGACGCCTATTAGGAAAGGGATTACGTATCCTCCTCGATAAGGCAGTTGCAACACCGTTAATTGGTAAATCGGACATGGGAAAATCAGTAACAAATTCCGGATTTACCGTAGGATATCTTGGAGATATTGCTGTCCGGTGCATAGTCTACCTGATAGCAATTCTCGCTGCGGTTGATATCCTCAATCTTGACTATCTGAGCCGGTTTATGGTATCGGTCATCGGGTATATTCCCCACATCATCGCATTTGCGATCATTCTCGTGATAGGAATTATCCTGACAGACTACTTTATCGATATGTTCCAGGTTTACTCCGGGTCTAAGATAGAGCTGCTCAGCCCGGTATTGGTCTTGCTTCGCTTATTCCTGTATTTTATTGTCGTGACGCTTGCCCTTTCCCAGCTGATGTTGGACCTCACGATCATCTACACGATTATCACTCCGATTGCATGGGGACTTGGTATCGGCCTCGGAGCCTCGATAGCTATCATTGTCTGGTACGGCATGAAGAACCGAAGCGAAGAGATCATGAACAAATTCATGGAGACGATATCAAAATAGATAGTTACTGCGTGTTAAATTGAATCCGAGTGAAACCTGAAAACGTTAAATGCATGAGAAGGCAGCACTCTGGCCAAATCCACTCTCTGCCACCTCCCATTTTTATTAAAGATGACAGAACACCATTGTACATCGCAACACCTTAAAGGGAAACAGACTGCTAATGTACAGCATATTCCCGATCGGATAACCTGTCAGGAGCAGATATTCACAAATCAAAAGTGACAAGGGAGAAAAAGTACTATGGAAAAAACCGATATGCGACTCATAATTCTTGTTATGGTTGCGTTCATTTTATTACCCGCATCTGTCATTGGCCAGAATATAACAAATTCTACGGTAATTCCGACAACAACGGGAACGGCAGAACCCACGGTGACAACGCAAGTTCCCACTGAAATAACAACAACGATTCCGGTTACCCATACAACGCAGGTTCCCGCTGTAACGACAACAACAATTCCAAATCCTATCCCAACAACGGTGATATCGACAAATACCACGCCACTGCAAGTTACAACAAATGTATCCGGAACGACAATGACGACTGGTATTCCCACCGCAACTCCGGTTACTCAAGTGTCTACCGGAAATATTATTGTTGCATCATCGCCTCTTGGCGCCAGTATTATTATTGATGGGATGTATTATGGGACTACCCTCGGAAACATTACCGGACTTCCCGCAGGAAACCACATTGTGAGACTTTCCATGAGCGGTTACTATGATTACGAAGGCACCCTCTATGTTGTTCCCGGTCAGGTTACCCATGTATTCGGGACACTTCCCCCTTTGAGTGGAACAGCTCCTCAGATCTCCCAACCTGTGACAATCGTTCCGGTAACCACAACTGTACCTATTACAACGCTGCAGGTCACGCAGAACTCAGGCGCATTTGAAAGTCCAACCGTTATTGCAGCAATAATCGGGATTATTACTGCATGCATTGGTGCAGCGGTTACGCTCTTTACGCACAACGCGAAAATAAAAAAGGAATGAAACACTCTGTTCATGCCAGGAAGAAATAGAATCAGGCTATCGAGTAATTCACTAACGGAGAAAGACGTATGGTTACGGACAGTATGATAAAAAAATTAGTTGCTTCGTACGTAACATCCCCGCAGGGAATGGAAATGATTCTTAAATACATATCATCTTCAAATGGACAGGCAGCGATCAGGGAATATCTTAAAACCCCCGGAGGAAAGCAGATCGCGCTGGATATTCTGCCGCTGTTACTCGATGTAATCGAAATTCCGGACGATGTTAAGAACCCGGTTCGGGAATGTCTTGGAAATAAAAACTAAAAATTCGCAGTCCGGACCTTTTTTTTAAAAACTTGCAAAAAAAGTAACAATTCATATTATCATTTGCTTCTGCATTGCCAGCCCATGACCCGATTCTTAAACGAATATGATCTGATGGCATCTGTCAACATTATATTTTTGAGAACAACTGGAAACCTATGCTTGCTGCACTTGGTTTGATGAGCGTGCTGTAAGTTGTGCAGAGTTAAACTCTACACAATCTGGCCGGTTTATTGATCGTATACCTGATTATCAGGGTCAATTTTCACAAACGGTGATTTAAACAGTGGCCATTGCCACATAACAATTGCTACTGTTAATGCCAGAATGCCGGTCATGAACGTCGTCACTGGTGAGTAAGTGGGAGCAAAAAAAATATTACCTTGACCTAAAAGGCTTGCAACAAACATCAGAATCCCCATCCCCCCGATAAGCACGTTTGTCACTAACCAGAGGTAATCCCCGCTTTTGGAAATACCATGTCCGGTAGAAAAAATCTTTAGCAACATCACTACTACGACAAGTAAAAAGATCCATTCTGAAGGTGTAGTAATTTCAAGCCAGAGATAATAGCCGGTATAATCCAGAGGGGCAACTAACGGGAATTGGCCAAACAACGGATACGCCCAGATGTTTGTGTTTAGCCACATGGCGTCGAGTAACTGGTGGACAAAAATGCAGCATGCAACCGCCACTCCATACAGCATATACCGGTTTTTTGATATGATGAGCACGATAATTGCAACAATGAGCACTATGAACAGGGAGTGAAAAATAGTCCTCCCGCTGCCCAGTGCAGGAAAGATTATCGCCAACGGTTTGTCAATAAGATCAGGGATGAGGGAACTTACGATACAGAGTGGAATTGCCAATCGTTCATGGGTGAGGTAGCAAAAACCTAATCCAAGCAGGATACCGCAGACCAAGTGGGCAAATCCAAACATCTGCAAAAAAATGAGTCCTACCTGGATATAAGCCCGTGGAATGAAAAACACATACAAGAATTCCCGCTCAGGACACCAAGTATCGGTTGAACCCGATCACTCGTTTTACATTTCCCCATCGGCAAAATTCAAGAACCCCAGTCACAAACATCAGTTAAAGGAATTATCATGTGCTCTGATGTTAGTGAACAGAAAAATGTCTGTCTCGACCAGATTCTTGCAGACCGCCGCTCTTACCGGATGTTTACGGCAGCGATTCCAGAAGAGGATCATATCCGCCGTATCCTTCACGCAGGACTGCTTGCCCCGTATGCAGCAGCTGCCGTGGGGGGATCGAAGGATTACTTCCGGCGTTTCTTTGTGATGAAGAGAGGATCCCAGAGCCTGAATGCGTCCATTCCCCTCGTCATGGAACAGGTGAATGTGATGGCGCAGGGACTTCAGAAGGAGATGGAAACCAATCCCGCCCTCCGAAAGAAAGCAGTAATGTTTGTCCAGCGCCTGGAAATGTTCCGAAAGGCCGGCCGGGTGCCCGGTGTTGGCAATGCCCCGTATTTCATCGTGGTTGCTGAGCGCAAAGGTTTCCCGCCCGTTGAACTCCAGTCGCTTGCCCACAGTCTTGAGAATATGTGGCTGAAAGCTACAGCCCTTGAGCTGGGGTTCCAGCTCGTTTCGATCACATCCCAGATGTCGGGGAATGCAGAGTTCTGTAAGATTCTGGGAATTCCAACCGGTGAATGGGAACTTATGGGGTGCGCTATAGGATTTCCGGCTGATGAACTCTCACCGTCCATCCGTCCCCCGGTGGAATATGTGACCCGGTGGCTGGAATAATCAAACGCTCTTTGTTTTTAATAATTTTCATCAGAAAAATTTTTAAAAATTATATTCCCAAGAGATACGGACCTGCCTAAAGATAGTGCTGTTCGTAATAGCAGAGGACTCATCTCTGTCATGAAGATACCATATACCACTTCGATGGATTCAAGGGTCGCGTGGAATTGAAAAGATCTTTTGGATCAAGGAAAATTATTTGAAAAAAACGCTATAACAAGCTATAATACGAATCTCGAACAATATCGGGCAACAAGAAAATGGTAACAATATATCGCATTCTCTATGTTGATGATGAGCCCGGTTTGCTTCAGATTGGTAAACTCTTCCTGGAGCGGAGCGGTCAGTTTATCGTTGATATCATTACCTCTGCTTCAGATGCATTTAAGTTACTGAACTCAGGCAACTATGATGCAATTATCTCTGACTACCAGATGCCTGATATGAACGGTATAGAATTTTTAAAAAAAGTACGAACTTCGGGAAATACCATTCCGTTTATTCTTTTTACGGGAAGAGGACGCGAAGAGATAGTAATAGAAGCCATTAACAACGGAGCTAATTTTTATCTCCAAAAAGGCGGCGATCCACGTTCTCAATTTGCCGAACTTGAGCATAAGATCCGTCAGGCAGTCCAGCAGCGGATATCAGAAGACGAGCTCCGGGCAGCGTACGAGCAGATCACCGCAAGCGATGAGGAGCTCCGGGCGCAGTTTGATGAGATGGTTATGCTGCAGAAACGGACCGATGAATCACAGCAGATGCTCCAGCAGGTGCTCAACACTGTCACGGTCCGGGTCTTTTGGAAGGATCTGGAGTTGCATTATCTTGGATGCAACGAGCCATTCGCCCGGGACGCAGGTTTTACGAATCCTGCGGATCTGATCGGGAAGACAGATTTCGACATGGCGTGGAAGGAGCAGGCAGATCTTTACCGGGCAGATGACCGAACCGTGATCGACACAGGCATCCCGAAAATTGGGTACGAGGAACCCCAGACATCCTCAAATGGCAACCGAATCTGGCTGCGAACAAGTAAAATACCCTTGCAGGACCCTGGTGGAAATATTATCGGAATTCTGGGAACCTACGAAGATATCACGGACCGTATAAATGCCCACGAAAGCCTGCAGGCTGCCAATACAAAAATCACTGCTCAGACTGAAGAACTCCGGTGCAGGCTTGCAGCGATTGAGGCCGGCCAGGGGGCCGATTCTGAAAAACAAGGAGACGTACCGCACCGTATGAAATGAACAGATCAGAAACCGGCTCTTACTCATTATGAATTCGAGTTCATCTCTGATTCGGAGAGATACGAGATATTACCCCGACGTTCGATTCTTTTTTTTCGTACACCCGAATAATATCCTTGCCCGGTATTACGGAAGAAAGGAATAAGGAAAAATAGTCAATATATCTTTTTTGATAATCAACAGGCCATTTTGTGCTAATTAAAAACAGTTTACCTATCAGCGATTTCTGATATTCCTGCTCATGGAAACTAAAAAAAACGATCCAAAAAAATCACGTGTCATCATTTATTCACAACCCAATAATCTCAATCACACTGCGGCACCCTCCATTCACCAATCAGGATTCCGCCTTAAATCTGCCAGCAAAACCGGATATGTTTCCGGTTCCTGCCGCGTAGCTGTTCATTTGGACCGGACATGAAGAATCCGGGTCGTAAACGAACCCGGACTGATGGGTGTCACTGCGACATTTTTCGCAGTCATCCATTCCCTTATATATCCAAAACCAAGATGTTGGATCATACAATGTTTCGAGAAACCTTCGCACGACTGGGAACGGGGCTGAATGAGATTGCAAAAGCCATCAAGGCAAAGATTGGTCATGCAATCGGCCAGTGTATGCCCTCGCTCCCGGCCTTTGCCGGAATCAACGAGATCATTGTCGTAACCGGATCAACAAATGCATTGAATGCGGGGAAGCGATACCGGATAACGAGCGGTCATGCCCCGGTCTTTTCGCTCTATACCTTTTTTGGTCATCGTCAGTAAACGCTGGTTTCACTATTGATCGGGTAACATGTGCAGTAACGCTTAACGAGGCCACCTGCCGATTCTAAAAAAAGATGGCCGTGACTTTTGATGAGTCCTCCGCGTTACCCGGCAACAACGGACACTGCGTTTTAAAAAAGAGGACGAGGAGCCTTACGCTCTCGTACAGGAATTTTTTGCAGAAAAAAATCAGGTACTCATTCATGAAAACAAACGAACAGGAAAACAGAAAAGAGGGATCCTTTGAGATCCTGGAGCGGAGGGCAACTGGTATTTCCGGACTCTCCTGCGAGGTATCAAAACGCGGCCTGATGGCGTCCTGTACAGCTACCTGTGCAGGACGAGAAATTGATGAGGAATGGGCCCGGCGTCATGTATACGATGAACCTCCACTGCACCCGGCTGCGCGAGATTACGGACTACCGGGACCGGGTGTCGGGGCATCGCAGGAATCTAAAAGAATGAACCAAAAACTGGCAGTGGTGATGCCGGAGATTCCGGTCAGTTTGGTTCCTGCCGCATTGCAACGCGGGGTGAGGGAGAAGGGAGGGAAGATATACCATGTAATGATTGTCCGGTTGCGCTGGTATCACTATGCCATCAAGATCGGGTGCTCCTCTAAAAAAGTCGTTGTACATTACGATCAATTGCAGCCTGCGGACTTCGCATTTACGACCGGGTCATCAGGGTGTGGTGATGGACTATGACTAACGATCCATCCCCCACATTTATTCCTGTAAATGGGATTGCACGAGTTCTCTCTGTCCTTGCAGAACCGGGACAGGTAGTCGAACTTCGGGCTCTTGCCGATACTGCGATACACAGCGGGTACTTCTCTGATTATGCAGCCTGTGCCCGTTTTGCCGAAGTGCTGGATTGTGACCCATCCGTTCACGGCTGCTATGTAACGCTGAATGTGGTGAACCCGGCTCTCATTGCACGGCGGGCAAACCGGATCAAGATGCATCTCTCGCGGTCAGATGCAACAACTTCCGATGCGGATATAGTAAGGCGCCGCTGGCTCCCGATCGATATCGACCCGGTACGGCCGAGTGGCGTATCGAGTACGGATGCGGAGCATGAGCTCGCTCTGCGAAAAGCAGAAGAGATTACCGGCTGGCTTTCCGGATTGGGATTTTCAGAACCAGTGACCGGAGATTCCGGCAATGGTGCTCACCTGCTCTACCGTATCGATCTGCCCAATGACGCACCATCAACGCAACTGGTAAAAGCGGTTCTTGTCACACTGGATTTCCTGTTTTCAGATACCGGAGTCACTGTTGATACGGCGAACTACAATGCCGGTCGAATCTGGAAACTCTACGGAACTCTGGCAAAAAAAGGAGATCACACCCCAGAGCGCCCGCACCGCAGGAGCCGGATCCTTTCTGTGCCGGGTTCGTTGGCGGTAGTGACTATGGAACAGTTGCATGAACTTGCCGCACACCTGCCCATTGAAGCGAGCGCACTACTCCCGACCACAACCGGTTCACAACCCCCGGCCGGAAAAGAGAATGCCTTCAATCTGGGAACCTGGCTTACAAGTCACGGAATTAAAGTCCGGGTCAGTAAACCGTACGGTAATGGCGGCACGCTCTTCACGCTGGACCAGTGCCCGTTTTCATCAGCGCACAAGGATGGGGCATACGCGATCCAGTTCGACCGTGGCGCAATCCATGCAGGTTGCCATCATGCAACGTGTGGCGGCGGGAAGCAGCGGTGGAAGGAACTGCAGGAAAAGTATGAGACGAAAGACGAGAAGCATAACCGGCAGGAGCAGCGAATCTCGAGTTGGAGCAGAGAGCGGGCGAAAGCAAAGACGGGGGCGGAAAATCAAACGGTCCCCACTGGTGATGCAGAGAGGCAGGATGCTCCGCTTGAATACGCGCTAACCGATGCCGGGAATGCCGAGCGATTGATTGCACAGCATGGCGATTCAATCCGGTACTGTGCGACATTCAACTCATGGTACCTCTGGAATGGTGATGTGTGGGTGCGGGACGATGCGGGAAAGATGCTGCTGATTGCAACCGATGTCGCCCGTTCGATCCACAGTGAAGCGGCTGTTGCCCCGACCGCTGACCGCTCAAGGGCACTGTCCCGCTGGGCTATAATATCTGAAAGCCTGCACGCAAGAAAGGCGATGATTGACTCAGCCGCCCCGCATATCCCGGTCCTGCCCGGAGAGTTCGATGCGAGGCCGGAGCTCTTCAACTGCCGGAACGGCACTCTCGAACTTGAGACGATGACCTTCCGTGAGCACCGTAAAGAAGAGATGCTCACCAAGAAGGCGGCAGTCGATTACGATGAGAAAGCACAGTGTCCCCAGTGGCTCGCCCATCTCAACCTGATCTTCGGGAGCGATGACGATTACCTCTCGGGTTTCCAGTCCATGTGCGGGTACACGCTGCTTGGAACAAACCCGCAGCAGATTATGTTCATCCTCTACGGCCGGGGGAGGAACGGGAAGTCAAAGACGATCGAAGTCCTCGCACGGCTCTTTGCCGACTACGCGGTCAACATCGCCGCCGACTCACTCATGGCCAAGCGCTTCGAGAACGCCCGCTCGGACCTCGCCCGGCTCGCAGGAGCCCGCCTTGCCACCGCAGCCGAAGGAGCAGAAGGCGCAAGGATGGACGAAGCGATCATCAAGCAGATCACCGGCGAGTACGTGATTACGGTCCGGAAACTTTACGAAAACGAATTTGAGTTTTCGCCCGTTGCGAAAATCTGGATGACGACCAACCACGAGCCGGTCATACCCGGCACTGATGACGGTATCTGGCGCAGGATCTGGATGGTGCCGTTCAGTGTCCAGATCCCGGAGGAGAAGTGCGACACGGATATTGCGGCGAAGCTGTTGTCAGAGTCTTCGGGGATTCTGAACTGGTGCCTTGCCGGGCTTTCCCGTTATTATGCGAACGGGAACCGGCTGGTGCAGCCCCGGAAGGTCTCGCAGGCTACAGCTAATCTGCGGACGGTGAGCGATACTGTGGGGCTGTTTCTGGCAGGGGAATGTGTGCTGGAATCCAAAATGAAATTACCACGATCAGACTTACGGGAAATATTTGTGAAGTGGTGCGAGGAAGAAGGAATCAATCGCGCTCCTTCCGCACGGAAATTGGCATCCGCATTACAGGACAGGGGCGTAGTGGATGGGGGAAAGTCAATGAATAACCGGTTCTGGTTAGGCATCCGTTGGAAAAATGAAGATGAGCGTGATGAATATGAGAGAGTACAGTCCGTTCAGAGAACGCTTGTGAGGGTGTGATACCCCATGATTATTTTTTAAAAGGCACTAGGGCACATTGACCCCGTTTTCTGTAAAGTCCTACGAGAAAATTGTACAAAAAAAAAGATCCCGGAAATGGCACTCAATGTGCCCTAGTGCCTTTAACAGTCAGATACAGGATCTATTGGAGAGGGAGAGTATTGTGGGAAGGGGAGAAAAATTATTTCAATAGCAGTTTCAAATCCGTGAGACTCTTCTGGATCTCGTTTTCCAGCTTCTCGATCTTCTCAATGATTACTTCCGGTTTTTCGTAATGGACTTCTTCATACTCAATCTCCTTATACCGCGAGATGGAGAGATCGTATCCGTTCTCCTTGATCTCGCTGATGGGCACAAAGAAACATTTGCCTTTCCGGTCCGCGGGATTCTCTTTCTTCCGGTTGTGGTAGTGCTGGATGATGTCCGGGATATCCCCTTTACCATCGATGAATGTCCGTTTGTCATCGAGCGAGTACCCGTCCGCGTCCATATCATAGAACCAGACCTTGTCTGTTGATCCGCCTTTGGTGAAGATCAGCACGGCCGTGGAAACACCGGCATATGGCTTAAAAACACCGGAGGGCATGGAAACTATGCCTTCGAGCTGGCACTGTTCCAGCAGGATCTGCCGGAGTTTCTTGTGAGCATTGGAGCTGCCGAACAGTACACCGTCCGGCACAATGACGCCGCATTTCCCGCCAATCTGGAGGAGGTGTACCATCCGCTCGACAAAGAGCAGTTCGGTCTTTGTGGTCTGGATGGTGAGGGCATCGTTAATATCGCTCTTATCGATACTACCCTTGAACGGCGGGTTTGCGAGGACGATTGTATATCGGTCGTTTTGCGTGAATCCTTTTGAGAGTGTATCCTGAAGAGCAACCTGGGGCGCCTTGATCCCGTGGAGCACCATGTTCATGAGCGAGATCCGGATCATTGTGTTATCAAAATCGTACCCATAGAAGGTATCCTTCCAGAGTTTGTCCCAGTGTTTCGGCACGGTAATTTTGTCGCCAAGAAGGTTATGGTATCCTCCTTCGGGATCTATTTCGATCTTGTCTTTGCTCGTGTATCTTTTGAGGATGTACTCGTACGAGTTGACTAAGAATCCGGCTGTACCGCAGGCGGGATCACAGATCCGGTCATTGATATCCGGGTCCACGAGTTCGACCATCATCCGGATAATATGCCGGGGCGTGCGGAACTGGCCGTTCTTTCCGGAGGTTGAGAGTTGCGAGAGCAGGTATTCGTAAATGTCGCCCTGAGTGTCCCGGTTCTGTGCCGAAATCTTGAGCTCATCGAGGATGGTGACGGCTTCCTGTAAAAGCGAGGGTTTGGGGATCAGGAAGACGGCATCTTTCATGTGCTGCGCAAAGAGCGTTTTTTCCCCGTCATGGATATTCTTGATGAACGGGAAAACTACGTCCCGGACATGGATGAGCATCTTGTCTGCCGGGAAATGTTTCCAGTGCGACCACCGGCAATTTTCCTGCCCGTCAAAGATGGATTTGTAGGGCTGGCTCTTTGCTTGCGCCCGCTTCTGCTCGAACGTGTCCATATCTTCGAGCCGGTTCATGAAGATGAGATGGACATCTGCTCGATGGACTGGAGCGGGTTGGAGAGACCGCCGCTCCAGAATTTGTCCCAGAGGGAGTCGATCTTGGATTTGAGTTCGGGGGCGAGGCGCATTGATTTATTCCGGATAGTGATTAGGTGATGGGGAGATTAAGGGATGCCGATTATTATTTTACCTGACCCTTTTTGCTCAGATAATTCCCGGTGCGGCTGGCAACACAGGGTGCTGCATCGGATGTGCCATACGGGACCCGGGGCTTTCCGGATACCAGCCCGGATTCTTTTTGCGAGGAAGCATGGACCTGATTTTCATGCGCATTCTCGATCTTTTTAAATTCCGCAGGTCCAATCATTGACTCGATGAGCGAGTTATCAAAATCCTCAAGGCGTTTTACGAGAGGCGACTCTTCATTGATGGAGTAGAGCCAGGTGCGTCCATCTTTCCGTATCTTCACCATGCCCCGGTCGGAGAATTTTTTCATGGCTTTTGCGATGGACTGCCGGGTGAGCCCAATCTCCTCCACAAGTTCGGCCATATCGAACTCGATACCGTACATAGGCAGCAGGAACTGGAGGAGCCGGGTCTCGCAGGTATCTCCGAATAATCCCTCAAACGGTTGTTTCATGAGAATGTCCTTTCCCAGATGTTTGCAAACAAGCTATAAAATTGTTGTTAAAAAAAGTTAACAGAATTGGCACGGTCAATCCAGATGGTGGACCCTGCCCCCGCCAAGAGGAGAGACGTTCTGAACCGGACCAAAGGGAAACCATTTTGTTGGCGTCAACAAAATGATCTAAAATCGGGTTGTTTGCATTTTTACAGGATTCACGGGTTTTTTCGATGACTTTCGTGAACTCCCCCCACTCATAAAAAAAAAGGCACGCTATCAATCGTACGCATGCTCGCGATGGTCGATTGCAACCAGATAGACGACTTGCTCATGCTCATCCGGCAGAAAGATAAGCCGGTATTGTTTTGCAATTCTCGTTGATTTCTTGCCGTGAAGTGAACCCGATAACCAGCCGCCAACATGTAATGGATCTTCCGCCAGCCGGGTGAGTTTCTTGCTGAGTTCAGCGATGACCTTTTTATTATTCCGGACCTGTGCAAAAGTTTCAAGAAAAGTATCGGTCCGTTTGATGACCCATGCCATCAGTCACTCTCATTGAGCAGGTCATCGATTGATGAGATGGTCTTTACCCGGCCCTGCTGGATGTCACGATCACTTTTTTTGATTGCCTCTATGGTTGCCGGGCTGCTGAGGATTTCTACCGTATCCACGAGAGCTTCAAGATCCTCCCGCTTTACCATATCCGCCCGGATTTTTTTGATCTCCTGGTAGACTTGATCGATCGTGACACCAGAGCTCATAATGATACTTGTGTTGTTCTTATTATAATAATTCGGGAGGGAACCCCCTCGATTTGCCAGCTCGATGCCACCTGCTGCTCACGAATCAGCTCCACATCCTGCACGACGACACAGGCGAACTGCAACTTGATTACAGACCCGGCATTAAAATATTTATTAATAGTTCATCACCCACTGTTACATAGGTACAGCCATGAAGTCCACCCGGCAGGATATCCTCGCTTCCTTAAAAAAACTCAAAGGAGAAGTTTCGAGAGAGTATTCCGTCAAGACTATCGGGGTGTTTGGTTCAGTTGCCCGGAACGAGCAGACGGGCGCTAGTGATATCGATCTGCTGGTGGAGTTCTCAAAGCCAGTGGGGTTCGTCACCTTTATGCGGCTTGAAAATTACCTTTCCGAGCAACTCGGGAACCCGGTGGATCTGGTGACATCAGATTCCTTGAAACCGGTGATCCGGCAGGATGTGCTCGCCGAGGTTATCTATGTCTAAGCGGGGTTATCCTGCCAATTCCCCGGTAAAACGTTATGACAAAAGGCTATTGAAGAGAAGAATACAAACATCATCATTACTATGACATCCAGAGCAGCCGGGCAATCCGGGTCCCGGAGCAGGAAAGGCTTTGCGTACGATCCACAACGGATCATCGCAGCCGGTGAAAAACCTGTAGGAGTCCGTGAGTCTGCCGGAGGTCTTGCAAAGAATGAAAAAATTGAATCATTACTCACCGATATTATCAGCCGGCTTGACCGCATTGAAGAGAAGATCGATGAGAATGTCTATCCCCCGGAATCGGCGATCAAGCCTGAACTTATCAGGCAGCTGAAAAAAGCCCACGCCGATATCAAAAAAGGCAAGGGAAAAACGTATAATTCTATTGATGATTTTTTTAAGGAAATTGAAGCATGAGCTACCGGGCCGTCATTGATCCCGATCTGGCCTCGACCTGCAGGAAGCTTCGGACGAAGAGTCCTGCACGGTACGAGCAACTCAAGAAAAAAATACGGTTCCTTGTTGAAAACCCGGAATCGGGTAAGCCGCTTCATCCCCCGCTCAAGGGCCAGTGGCGGGTCCACATCGGACATTTTGTCCTGTTTTACGTGATTGATGCAAAGGAAAACGCAATTGTTTTCTTAAAATTACTTCATCACGATGAGGCGTATAATTAGGGATTATGCTGTTGATTCTCACGCCACCAGTTCCCCCGCAAACGCCCTCTGCATCAGCCCCTCGCACAACCCCTCGATGTGCCGGCCCGATGCCACCTGCTTCTCACGGAGCCGCTCCACCTCTTGCACGACACGGGCGAACTGCCACTGGAGGGCGAGAGGAGGAATAGGTGCCTTGAAATCCAAAATCGTATTGGGGCTTACTCTTGGGAGGTTAGCGCCAATTGAGCGCTCATTTGCGAAATCAACAAAATATTTTTGTCGGAGTAAATAACACAAAAATTCTCTGGTAGATTCATTGAGGAGAGGTTTGATAGTTAAAATGTCCGTACTACAAATCCCGTCAAAATCCGGGAGAGCGACCTTATTCAAATAAGGCCGTAATTTTCCATAAAGAATATGCTCATTTGAAAATCGGAATTTTGCGCTTTTGATCTCGTTAGAATCAATTTCCGAAGATTGAGTAAGTTTGCCTGTCTCTTTCTCAATATTTTCTAATCCGACATATGTCTGATAACTTTCGTTCGATTCATCCGGATTAACGACATTTTTTTCGATCATTGCTACATCTTTTATTCTTTTAACCGTCCACCCACGCACATTCGTTACCGGATCCCCAAACATCTCATAGAAAACGCTCTGCAACAATGCACCCGTCAATGCGTCCGCCTCCCGCCGCTGTCGCTTCACCGCCTCCGCGTGTTCGAGTACGGCAACGATCTGGCGCTGGACAGGAAGTGGGGGGACTGGCACTTTCATTTTTTTTAAGAAAGTCACCGGCACTCTATGTTGTC
>JANYBK010000065.1 GCA_025360805.1 Methanomicrobiales archaeon | reverse complement strand
ATCTGGGTGAGTGCGGTATCCAGCCCGATAATGGAAAATGACCGGCTCATCTTCGATGGTGCTTTTTTTGATATTACTGAGCGTAAACGTGCCGAAGTGGAGCTCTTAAAGAAAAACGAAGAACTCAACGCCTCCTATGAGCAGATTGCAGCAGCTGAAGAAGAACTCCGTGGCAATGTTGATGAACTGACCCGGCAGGAGAAGGCACTCATAGCAGCAGAACAGGAAACCCGTGTGTCCAGGGATATAATGAGAGCATATCTCGATCATTCGTACGATGCAGTATTCATCCACGATAATGCAGGAAAGGTACTGGATGTGAATGCCACCACACTCCGGTTATACAGGGTAACCCGAGAAGAGGCACTTAGGTACACGATTGCCGATTATACCGGCCCTGCGTACGCTATGGACAAAGCCCGGGAACACTGGGAACGGGTGCTTGCGGGTGAAGATCGGTTTTTCCCCTGGCAGGCACGCCGTCCTAACGATGGCTCTGTTTTTGATGTCGAAGTGTATCTCACCCCAATCACCATCGATGGTCGCCAGATAATTCTTACCAATATCCGGGATATTACCGAACGCAAGCGAGCTGAAGAGGAGATCGTTAAGAAAAACGAGGAACTCCATGCAGCAAATGAGCAACTTGCCGCTGCTGAAGAAGAGCTGAAAGGGCAGTTCGATGCACTCGCGAAGAGCGAACAGATGATCCGTGAGAGCGAAGAGCGGGTCAGGAATAAACTTGAAAGTCTCCTGTCACCAGAGGGAGATATAGGTAACCTGGATCTTGCTGACATCATCGATGTTCAGGAAATCCAGTCAATGATGGATGATTTCCATGCTCTGACGCATATCGGTATTGCTATTCTTGATATCAACGGGAAAATCCTGGTTGCTACCGGCTGGCAGGACATCTGCACAAAATTCCACCGGGTGAACCCCGAAACCTGTGCGAACTGTGCGGAAAGCGATACTTTCCTCGCAAGCGGGGTTGAACCAGGAACGGTCAAGCGCTACCGGTGTAAAAATAATATGTGGGATCTCGTGACACCCATTTCTATAGGGGGAAGCCATGTAGGTAACCTGTTCCTGGGCCAGTTCCTGTATGAGGATGAGTCCGTGAACGATGAACTCTTCCACTCCCAAGCGATGCGCTACGGGTTCGATGAGCAGCCATATCTTGCCGCACTTGAACGGGTCCCCCGGTGGAACCGGGAAACGGTCGATACGGTAATGGCATTTTATGCAAAGTTTGCACTGATGGTTTCTACGTTAAGTCATAGCAATATCACGCTGGCCCGGACCGTTACTGAACGGGACAAAACGCTCAACTCGCTGCTGAAGGTGAACCAGAAACTCAATGTCCTCTCCCAACTGACACGACAGGACTTAACAACCCAGATCTTTGTCCTTAACAGTTATCTTGAGATGGCAAAAAAACAGGCGAAAGGACAGGATGGCATTATCAGGAATCTCGTGAGTGGTGAACGCACGGTCCGGTTAATCAAAGAGATAACAGAGTTTACCAAGGATTACCAGAACATGGGAGAAAAACCGCCCAAATGGCAGAATGTTAAACTTGCAATCCTGTTTGGGCTCTCCCATATATCCATTGGCGAAATCCGGCACAGCCTTGAGACAGAGAACCTGGAAATCTTTGCCGATCCTTTGCTCGAAAAAGCATTTCAGGGTCTCTTAGAAAATTCGGTAAAGCACGGGGGCCATGTCAGCGAGATACGGGTTTCGTACACGGTCACTCCCGACTGGGCCACTATTATTTTTGAAGATAATGGTGTCGGCATCCCGCAAGAGAAGAAGGAGCGAATCTTTTTACGCGGAGAGGGAGCCCGTGCATCAGTGCGGGGTCTTTTCTTTGTGCAGGAGATCCTCTCGATCACAGGAATTATCATCCGGGAGACCGGAGAGCCGGGCAAGGGAGCACGGTTTGAGATGACGGTGCCAAAGGGGGCTTGGCGGATGAAAGGCGATGGTGCATGATGACAACAGTAATCCGGGTCCTCTATGTTGATGATGAACCAGCCCTTCTCGCTATCGGCAAGCTGTTTCTTGAAAGCACGGGGAATTTTTCGATTGTAATTATTGAATCAGCACTAGATGCTATAGAGATTCTTAAAAAGGAACAATTCGATGCTATCGTTTCTGATTACCAGATGCCCGGAATGGATGGTATCGAATTTCTCAAATACGTTCGAAATCATCACGGCCATATCCCGTTTATTCTCTTCACCGGAAGAGGACGGGAAGAAGTTGTCATTCAGGCACTGGACAATGGTGCCGATTTCTACCTTCAGAAAGGTGGAGATCCCAAATCACAGTTTGCCGAACTGCGCAACAAAATAGCAAAAGCAGTCAATGAAAACCAGGCGGTTACCGCTCAAAGGGATTTTGAGCACCGACTTCTCGACATCATCAATTTTTTGCCTGATGCAACACTTGCGATTGATACCCATGGAATTGCGATTGCATGGAACTATGCAATGGAGCAGATGACTGGCGTTAGTGCAAAGGAGATCATTGGAAAAGGAAATTATGAGTATGCACTTCCGTTCTACCACGAACAACGGCCAATGCTTTTAAACCTCATCCTCAACTACGACAAAACAATTGCGGACAAATATGAAACCATAAAGCACAACGGAGACAAACTTATTTCTGATAAATTCATACCGGTCCTGTATGGAGGGAAAGGAGCATATCTCTGGTTTATTGCATCGCCGTTCTTTGATGCAAACGGGAACTGTGCTGGTGCCATTGAATCAATCCGGGATATCACCGACCAGAAAAAAATGGAGTTGTCTCTTCGAGCCAGCGAACGACGTTATCATAATGTTTTTGAATCCGCTGGAGAGGCAATTATCGTAGTTGACCGGGATTCCGGGATAATTCTTGATGCAAACACTGCGGCAATGAGTTTGTACGGATATACCCGAAATGAATTCAGGTCCTTACAATCCAGGGATCTCACTGAAGACAGGAAGCGGATGATCCAGCCGGATCAAGAAGGAATACTGCATATTCATATGCGGCAGAACAGGAAAAAAGACGGCACCCTGTTCCCGGCTGAAATTTCTGGAAATATCTATCCACAGAAAAAACGGACGATAGTTATCATTACGGTGCGGGATATCACAGAAAACAAGAATGCAGAGCAAGCACTGAGGGAGAGTGAAGAGAAATACCGTACAATATTTGATAATGCCGGTGATGCAATTGCCATACACGATCTTGAAGGAAATTTTATTGAAGTAAACGAGATCATTTGCCGACGTTTGGGCTATTCCCGGGAAGAGCTATTAAAGGTAAAGGTGGGTGATGTTGATGCCCCGGATCATGCCCGTAATGTGGGGGCTCGTGTTCAAGAACTTACAAAAAAGGGTCATATTATTTTTGAGACCGTCCACATTACGCGGGAGGGGCGCCATATTCCCACTGAAGTCAATGCAGCTCTTTTTCATATTGGCAAAAAGCCCGTCGTTATGAGTATAGCTCGCGATATTACTGACCGCAAGCAGGCAGAAGATGCACTCAGTCAAGCTAACAAGAAACTTACTCTTCTCTCCACCCTCACCCGCCACGATATCAAAAACCAGCTGATGGTGCTGCAAAGCTACCTTACCATTCTTGAAGAAAAAGAACCTGATCTCACATCCAAAGAGATTTTGCAGAAAATCGATATCGCTGCAAAGCGGATCTCATCCATGATTATGTTTACCAAAGTATACGAGCAAATTGGCGTTAATGCCCCTGTCTGGGAGGATTGCCACACGATTGTTGACACTGTGGCAAAGGAAATCTCGCTCGGAAAGGTTATGGTAAAAAACGATATTCCTGCCGGTGCAAAAGTGTTTGCCGATCCGCTGATTGTCAAAGTCTTTTACAATTTAATGGACAATGCGATGCGACACGGAGGAAAGATTACATACATACGGTTCTCAGCTGAGGAATCCGGTGATGATCACGTTATTATCTGTAAAGATGATGGCGATGGTGTTGTTGCAGAAGAGAAAGATAAGATCTTCGAGCGGGCGTATGGGAAGAATACCGGGATGGGTCTCTTCCTTTCCCGGGAGATCCTCTCCATCACCGGCATCACGATTAATGAGACCGGCGAGCCGGGCAAAGGATCACTGTTCGAGATTTCAGTGCCGAAAGAGGCATACCGGTTCAAGCCTTTGTGAAAAGATAAGGATTTTACCTGCTAAAATCCAAAAGAAAATGGAACAAAGGGCATCATGGATATCCGTAGGAAAACCCTGCTGGCGCTCGGCATCACGTTCGTTGTACTTTTTTGTATAATCGCAGGAGTCTCGGTGTTCCTGTATGTTGATCAACTGGGGCGCCTTGAACAGCAGGACGCAAATAAAGGGATTATAGAAGTAATCAGTGCCCTATCAAACGGGCAGGATGATCTCAGTACCACACTTCACGACTGGTCATACTGGGATGAAACGTACCAATTTGCCCTTGATCAGAACCCGGATTATATCACACAAAACCTGGATGAAAAGTCACTATCAGCGCTTGGCGTTAATCTGTATATGGTGACTGATACTCAGGGAAACATTATCTTTGGTAAGATAGTGGATCCACTCACCGGTCGAGAAAGCCCGCTTCCTGAAAATTTTAATCATTACCTCCCTCCCAATCACCCTTTCCTTAACTTTACCTCCCTGTCAGGCACAAATACCGGTATTCTCCTTTTGCCTACGGGACCCATGATGATTTCATCATCACCGGTGCTTAACAACAGAAGAGAAGGTCCATCTCATGGTGTGCTGGTGATGGGACGGTCTCTTAATGATCGTGCATTTACCCGAATCTCCCGTGTTACGGGAAACCCCATATCCGCTCACTGGAACGGAGATGGAATCACCGAAAGCCAGCAACTAACACTCCTGCAACAAATGAGCCCGGATTCTGCGGCGGTCAGCATCCCCCGTTCAGATGTTATCATATCGGGATACAAGGTGATAAGCGACATTAACGGTCAGAAAATCCTGATGGTAACCGATCAGCCAAGGGATCTTTACCAAAACAGCCTTGAGATCATCAGAACATATCTGGCAATCTTAATTTTTGCAATATTAGTCACCGTGGTTATTGTCCTGTTTGTCGTAGACCAGACCATCCTGAAGCGGTTGAATATCCTGACAAATCGCGTCAGGAAGATGGGACAGGGCCATAATGATGACATGAAGGCGGAACTTACCGGGAACGATGAAATCGCTCACCTTGAGCAGGCAATCCTGTCCGCAAATATCGATCTCAAGAACCGGGAGCAGGAACTTATGAAAATTTCAACGTCGCTTGCTCTATCGAATCAGAAGCTCAACTTCCTTTCCAGCATTACAAGGCACGACATCAACAACCAGGTCTTTGTCCTGGGCAGCTACCTCGAGCTGGCAAAAAATCAGTTAGCCGGGCAGGATAAAATTCTCGAGATCTTAGAAAAGGGTGTTCAGGCGACCCAGAGAATCCAGGACACCATCGCATATTCTAAAGATTACGAAGACATGGGCACAAAACCACCGGCATGGCAGAATGTTAAAGTAGCAATGTTGTTTGGACTTTCCCATATATCCCTAGGGGAGATCCAGCACAGCATTGAAACAGAAAACCTTGAGATCTTTGCCGATCCCCTGCTCGAAAAGGTGTGCCAGCGCCTCTTTGAGAACTCGGTGAAACATGGTGGCCATGTTACCCGGATCCGGGTCTCGCACACGGTTACTCCAGAGGGTGCCACGATTTTCTTTGAAGATGACGGCATTGGCATCACTGCTGAGAAGAAAGAGCAGATCTTTTTGCGTGGCGAGAGTCCCCGCGTTTCGATACGGAGTCTTATCTTTGTCCGGGAAATTCTGGATATCACCGGCATCACCATCCGGGAGACCGGCGAGCTAGGAAAGGGAGTAAGGTTCGGGATCGTAGTGCCGAAAGGGGTGTGGCGGTTTACAAATACAAAATAATACCCAAAACTATTGCTGAAAATCCGGATTTTTACTCACCGGTGTTTTTTGTAATTGCAGTTTTTGTTTTGGAAATATTCCTGTTCGCACCCGTACCTTTGCGATATTGCAAAACGTGCTCTCTCATTTGGCATATCGATAAGGGGCTTTGGTAAGAACACCGGGCTTGGTCTCTACCTTGCCCGCGAGATCCTCTCGATCACCGGTATTACGATCACAGAAAACGGTATGCCTGAGTTGGGGGCACGGTTCGAGATTACGGTACCGAAGGGAGCATCCCGGCTCAATGGTGGACAGATGGAGAATATGTGAGAGGGATGGCGGAAAAATTGTGCGGGGCAATCGCTTATCCTGCATTGACAGCAGTTCAACATCGGAATTTCATGGCTATCTAATGATATCCTATCCACTGTACTTATCCATACCAATCATCGGAGAGCCCTGATTTTATTGTCTCAGGACATTACGATATACTTTACTAATATGATTGACTTAAGAATCCTTTACCATGAAATGGATTGCTATTGCTATTCTTCTTGCAGGTATCATACTGTGTGCAGGATGTACCACGGCGCCTGTGTCAACCACACAGTCAATACCGGTAACCTCTCTTGCGGCAACAAAGACTACCACGATACCCGATGTCACCGGATTATGGACGGGGATGACCTACGGGCACAGCCAGACTGAAGGATTCCGGCAGCATGACAGATCACGATACAACATCTCGGCGCAGAAGGGGTATGCATTTTCCGGTACAAAGGAGTACATACGAGGTGATGGAAAGATCTATTATGAGAACTTCTCCGGTGTTGTATCGAACAGCGGAGAGATCTCGTTGGCTGACAATCCAAAGGGATATAGTTTCGGTAAATTAACCGGGCCTGATACTATGGAACTGCATTACGTCGAAGACAGTTCCGAGGCAAAAGCCTTCATTTCGATGTTCGCCCGCCAGAAGAGCTGAAATTTTCCTACCCCTTTTTTATCAGAGAACACGATAACGAGCCCGTCATACCATATCTGTTTACCGGTCTCCTGCATGTTAGATATTGGCAGGACTTTTCTGAAACCATGTGGACAACCTTGATAACGTGCCTTTCAAATAAATATCAAGTGTAAAGTGCCACAATTAATGTCCGTTTTGTTGACAGAGTTTTTGTCCACTTTTATTTGTCCGCTTTTACTATATTTTGCTGATTTGCATAAATTCCAAATCAAAATCTTTTTCGTCATTGAACCACCACCACTCGCAGATGAGATCCATACCTGTGCGTTCCGTATTCCTCCTGCTTGTCGTTTCCATTCTTATCGCTATGGTGTTTTATGCCGGTTGTTCAGGTACACAAAAGACCCCTGCTCCTGCAAACGCTGACAAACTCGAAGGTTTTGATAATTTTGTTGCTGCTAAAATGACTGAATACGAAGTACCGGGTGCCGTTGTCGGTATTGTCGAGAACGATACAGTGGTCTATCTCAAAGGTTTTGGCGTAAGGGAGCTCGGGAGATCGGAGAAGGTGAATCCCGACACCCGCTTCCAGATCGCATCGGTATCCAAGTATTTCACCGGGGCCGCAGTCGGCACCCTGGTCGATGAGGGAAATCTCGATTGGGACACACCGGTT
>JANYBK010000018.1 GCA_025360805.1 Methanomicrobiales archaeon | reverse complement strand
GGTCGAGTATGCCCCACAGGGATCATTTTTTTGCTATTTCTCACTGGAGGGAGGGGATTCTTATTTGATCTGCTCCTGGTGTGACAGGGAAAACGCCTTAAATTATCGATGATTTTATTGGGGGGTCAGGAATGTCAATTTGAATTGATTCACCCGTTCACTGATGGAAATGGAAGAGTTGGCAGGGCTCTTATGAATTTCATTCTTGAGAGAGAGGGGTATCCAACAATATATCTTGGATTATCTCACCGGAAGGACTATCTTGATGCGATTAAGCCAGCCGATGATGGATACTATAGCCCAATCGTAATCATGCTCTGTGACACCTATCTCGATCAGCACAAAGAGGTTGCCGACCAGGTTATGATAAAAATGAAAGCTCCCCTCAAGAATTCGAAGGTTGATTATTCAGTAAAAGAATTTTTACGGCTCAAAAAAGAATACGGGAAAAAATAATCCATAGCGGGCGAGTGCAACGGTCCTGATCACTATTTAGAAAAAACTCCGCCCCGTTACAATTTTTCCGCATCCATCATCCGGTCAACCAGTTCGATGACATCCAGTACCTCAACCTGTGATCCTGCAGTGGCACCGGCTTCACCCAGATTTCTCCTGCAGAACGGGCAGGTGGAAGCCAGAATCTCAGCGCTCATATGAGGAAGTGATTTGATTTTTTCATGTGCAATGATTGATGCAAGATCAGGATCTCCTATCTTTACCCCACCACCGGCACCGCAGCAGACCCCTCCCTCCCGGTTTTCCATAAATTCTAACAGTTCGAGTTCGGGGATTGCTAACAGGACATCCCGCGGAGCCTCAAACACCCAGTCCCTTCCGAGATGATGAATCAGGTGCCGGCCGCCATGGCAGGGATCGTGATATGCAACGCGGCGGGACAGCGGGGAACTGAACCATATCTTTTTTTCCCGGATAAGATCCCGTAAAAAGACGGAGAACGGCATCGTTTTAAAGGGCAATGGTCGCCCATATACCCGGGGCCAGTCGATAGTCGCTGTTTTTAAGCAGCCTGCACAGGAAAAGATAACAGTTTTTACCCCTCGTTTTTCGAAATCCTGTATCATCGAGATTATGGTATCCTGATATTCCCCCCATGACCCGGTTCGGAACAGAAACGATCCGCAGCACGATTCATTTCCAAGCATGCAGAAATCTGTGTGCGATCGGGCCAGTATACGAAGAGCGGCCCTTCCCAGTTCAGGCTGCCGGAATGCAACAGTACAGCCGGCAAAGAAACCGACAGTGGCTAAATCAGCTATCGAAATGTTTTCCGGGATCCATGCCGTCCGGGTTTCGGGTGCCGCATTATATGGATTTTTCATCTGCCCAATTGATTCGGCAATCCTTTCAACGGCTGCATTCCGGAATCCCAGTTCCCTGCCTGCACCCCTCATCGATTCCCAAAGTGAAGTAGTAGAGATTGCAGATTCGCAGACAAATGAACAGGCACCGCAGGTGGTACAACGGAAAAGACTTTCGAAGATCGCAGTGAGATCCGATCCAGAAGGGGATTTTAGAAGGAGCCGGGCAATGAGTCCGGTTGAACGGGTGCCAGTTCCCCTCCAGCCGGCGATTCGTTCCATGGCCCCGTCAGGAAAGCCGGCCCGGACAACCGGACAAGCATCTACGCATTCCTGGCACCGGGTGCAGGCATCAAGTTCCAGCATCTGGAGATGTGAAAACCAGCGTGACTGAACTTCGGCAAACGTCTGTCCCTTCAGCCTAATCCCCTCCCCTTCTCGCGAGCAGAGTGAGTGGGACGGTGATGATATGCCGGAACTTTGTCCAGGGGATCACCATGACAAAAAGGAGGAATGCCACATAGATGTGCCATGACATGAATTCAAGGGCTAAATTCCAGTTTGTTAACAATGGGCCAATCCCGGTTGCGTACCCGCTGAACCACTCCGCGATCATCCCGGTAAACGCGATAATAAAAATGCTTCCCACGAGAAACAGGTCCGTAAAACCGGTACGCTTCCGGACTTCTTTTACAAAGAGCCGTCTTACAAGCGCAATACCGGAACCCACCAGAATAAGATATCCGAGCAGATCGTAGGGCAGGTGAAGTGCTGCAAGGTATGTGGAGAACGCTCCACCAAAGCCGGTCGGGTCAAAATACCCAAGGACAAGCCCGATAACAGAGATGAAAGTAAACACACTCAGGATAAAAAATCCCCAGAACATCGCCATATGTACTGCCCAGCGGCGTTTGCTCCTGTGCCAGATCCGGCGGAAGAGAAAGACATCAATAATCAGAATCCGGAGAAATGCCATGCAGCCGTCCCGGAATGCTTCATTGGCCCACGAAGAAAAGAACTGACCGGGACTGCCATGACCCCATCGGGCGATGAGAAACCAGAGACCGGCAATAAAAAGGATACTGGTGGCAATCAACAGAACATTGGGAATTATTCCACCGGTAAATGCGTGAACTGCCATCAGAGATCAGTATCAGGTATTTTGGTCATCTCTCTTCATTTATCATTCTGCAATCCAATGAGTGTCCCTACTGATTGTCGCAGATGCTCGTAATCCTTAAAAAAAATATTTTTTAAATCGCCTGAGCGTTCATATTCGATGGAATCAGGCGCCTGAGAATCAGTTCCGGGACCTGTTTTGAGGTCTTGACCGTCATGTCAAACAGGGCATTTTTCCCAGAAGCCCCGAGATACTTCAAGGTGATCTGGAAATCCGTATCAATCAGGGGGATACCCATTACAGATATTCGGGCAAAGTGCGGACTGATAACGCGCTCCTGGCCAACCACCAGTTTTTCCTTGTTGCCATCAACAGAAGTATCCACACTATCACCCACGACCATAACGATGATCTTACTGTTCCCAATCGTTACCAGTTCCCCATCGGGAAGCGAGACCCGGTAGTTTGTGCTGTACGGAAAGGAAGTCCCGGTCTGTGATTCAATTACAGCAACTGTCAGTGTGACTACAGCAACGACGCATATGACAGCGATCAAAGCCAAGATCCCTACCAGAACCTTTGTTCCGGTGCTCCATCCCTTCGTGCTCTCTTGTTCAGTGTTTGCAGGAATATTTACCATGATTCTCTCCTAGTGTACAGGAGAGAGAGTACTATTTACGGGTTTTGGATTACTGACAACATTCAATGCGCTTGAACAGTTATTACAAATCCGGCATTTCCCATAAAGTCCATAATATCCTGCACCCCATAGTTATAGGATTTTAAATGCGCATACCCATAAAGTCAGTCACACCGGAAACCGGGCACGCAGAGATCTGCGGCTTTGTCCATGAGGTCAGGGACCTCGGTGGCCTTGCATTCTTTTTGATCCGCGACCGGACCGGCATCCTCCAGGTGACCATCCCAAAAAAGAAAGTGAGTGAAGCGGTACTTGCCGCGGCAAAAGCCGTCTCCCGTGAATCCGTTGTTCGGATCAGCGGACCGGTCAAGGCCGTTGAAAAAGCACCCGGCGGGCGCGAACTCGTGCCGGAAACGTTTGAGATCATCAGCCTTGCCGAAACTCCTCTGCCGCTCGATGTGTCGGAGAAAGTATCCGTAGAACTCGACACCCGGCTTGATGGCCGCTTCCTTGATGTGCGGAGACCCCGTGTTGCCGCAGTCTTTGCGATCCGAAGCGCTGCTATGCACGCAATCAATGATTACTTCCACAAGGAAGGGTTTATCTCGATCACCACCCCCAAGATCGTAGCCGCCGCAACTGAAGGCGGGACAGAACTTTTTCCCATTGCGTACTTCGACAAGGAAGCCTACCTCAACCAGAGCCCGCAACTCTTCAAGCAGATGATGATGGCTGCCGGCTGCGAGAAGGTATACGAGATCGGACCCATCTTCCGGGCAGAGGAGCACAATACTACCAAGCATCTCAACGAAGCAACAAGCATCGATATCGAAGTCTCTTACGCCGACCATATCGAAGTGATGCGCATTTTAGAAGATGTCATTGTAAAAACGTACGAGTACGTGGACAAGACCTGCTCTGACCATCTCGCGAATATGGAGATCACCGACTTTGCAGTGCCAAAAGGCCCGTTCCCCCGGCTTCCCTACAGCGAGGCAATCGAAATAGCCAAGAAGAAGATCGAAGACCCGATCAAGTATGGCGACGACATCGGCAGTGCAGCCGAGCGGGCAATCGGTGCCGAAATGGGCGGCCACTACTTTGTCGTGGACTGGCCCACAGAGATCCGGCCGTATTACGCGATGCCGTACGAAAACGATCCCACGATCTGCAAGGCGTTCGATCTCATGCACCCGAGGATGGAACTCTCCAGCGGTGCACAGCGGGTCCATAACCACGACCAGCTCGTGCAGCAGATTGCAAAGAAGGGCCTCAACCCGGAGAGCTTTGACTTCTACCTCAAACCGTTCCGGTACGGCATGCCCCCCCATGCCGGCTGGGGACTGGGTGCAGATCGTCTCATCATGACAATGCTGGGCTTATCTAATGTCCGTGAGGCTGTCCTCTTCCCCCGCGATATGCACAGGCTCGTGCCGTAATACCCTGACCACATACTTTTTTTGCATCCGGGTCAAAAGGGAGTACCAAAAACAAAGAGTTCCGGACCGGTTATGGCAAAGGAATATTTCATCAACAAAGTGCTGGCGACAACCGTTGTGGGCAGTTACCCGGTAGTTAAAGGCGGGGGCTTAAAAAGCCTATTTGATCCGCTCCACTCTGCAGTCGAGACTGCGGTTGCCGACCAGATCAAAGCCGGTATCGATATTATCTCGGATGGCCAGGTGCGGGGCGATATGATCGGGGCGTTCACCGCAAAACTTCCTGGCATCCGGGAGCAGCAGGTTATCGGGAAAGTGCAACCGGCCGATGGACCGATAACCGTGGCAGACACGAAATATGCACGGACCAAATCCCCGAAAGTAAAGGGCATCATCACCGGACCATCATCACTCGCTCACGGCCTGCACATCAGCACACCAATGTACCGGAACAAGGAAGAACTCGCGCTTGATCTTGCCGCAGCCTTGGTTGTCGAAGCCCGCAGTCTTGAGGCAGCAGGAATCACCCTGCTCCAGATCGATGAACCGATCTTCTCTACAGGTATTGCTGACTTAAACGTGGGGAAACAGGCGATCGAAACGATCACAGCAGCAGTCCATATCCCGACCTGCATGCATGTCTGCGGAAGCCTCGGAAATGTGCTTGATGAGATCCTGAAGTTCAACGTGAACGTGTTCGATTTCGAGTTTGCCAACAACACAGCAAACATCGATCTCCTCTCCCGGCGGGATTTGGGCGGGCGGATGATCGGATTCGGCTGCGTGGACTCATCGATTGATCGGGTTGAAAGCGTTCCCGAGATCAGGAAACGGATCGAAAAAGGCGTGGAGATCTTCGGGCCTAAGACGATGCTCATTGATCCCGACTGCGGCATGCGGATGCGGAGCCGCGAGTCAGCCTACTGGAAACTCAAGAACATGTGCGATGCTGCAAAGGAAGTAAGGATCGCGCTGTAGATTTTTTCAATTTTTTTCGTTTTTTTTTAATTCTCCTTCGTTTGCAAAGAATTATTTTCCCGCTTCGCCAAAAGAACTAACAACCCGGTTTTTCTTCCTGATCGATCGGTTTTAAGAGGATCTTCCATGAATAAGAAATTCATAGCAATTCTGGCGATTGTCTTTACTATCTGCCTTCTCGCGGTGGCAGGGTGTACGAGTACATCCAGTACAGCCCAGCCCGCAACATGTCAGGTAATACTGCAACCGAGTCCTGTTTCGATCAATGCAACGCCCGTCCAGTACAAAGAGGTCAACGGGGTGAAGCTGGCATACCGGGAATTTGGATCATCCGGTGAACCGATCCTGCTCATTGAGGGATTCGGAGGGACCGTGGCTAATGCAACGCCCCTGCAAGATTCATGGAATGAGACCTTCCTAGGCATCCTTTCCTCGAAATACCATGTCTACGCCTACGACCACCGGGGGATGGGATACAGCAGTGACAGTAACGCAACGCACACGATTCCCCTGTACGCAGACGATGCAGCCGGGCTGATCAAGGCCCTTGGTTATGACAGCATGCATGTCTACGGGGAGTCTATGGGATCCTCGACAGCCCAGCAGCTGGTCATCGATCACCCGGAACGCGTGCGAAAACTGATCCTGGACTCCAATACCTATGATGCCCGCATTCCCGAGTGCAAGAACCTGCTTGCCGTCCTTAAAGCGGATGCTGTCGATCCCACCCAGACCGTTGGCGTCCGGGAGGAAGCACAGGCAAATCTTATCTGGAACGGGACCTGGGACGGTCTTTCCGGGATCAAAAAGGATGTCATGCTCGTGGTAGGTACCAGTGACCCGCTGACGCCTCAACCGGTCTCGGTCCGGATGGCCGGGCAGATCAATGGCTCGTGGCTTGTGCGGTTCAAGGGACTCCCGCATTGCGGGTCCCATTATGCACCCGTCCAGTACGGCGAGAACGCTCTCTATTTCCTCGGCATGAATGAGTCGCCGCTTGGAAACCAGTAAATTTATTTTTTTGAGAGTATTGTACGAGAAAAAAACCGAACTTTTTTGCAGTCATCGTAAATGAGATTCATTCTGATATTGTTGCATCTGTAGTGTATGCATTAAGAAGAGCCCGGAACATCTTGCCATGATTGGGATATTTTAAATGAAGCAGTTCATGGACAATAATTTTTTTCCGCTCATCTTTGGACTGTCGTAAAATTGATCGATCAAAAGTTAACCTTCCTTTACTTGAACAACTCGCCCATTTATTCTTCATTTTGCGTAAATGGATCTCGTTTATTGTGACCTTGCAGGTTTTCGCCCATTCACAAACTGAACGCTTGAAAGATTCCGGTGAGATCATGTCACTGCCCGTTTGAGAACGCTCATGATCTGGTCAACGATCTTTTTGATTTCCTTGACATCGCGGTTTCCGGATTGAAGGATGACCGTGTAAAGTTCCTGTTTCACATCACGGGCCTGCTGTTCGCTGGTCCTCCAATGGGGATGGTGGTTCAGGATATTTTTCATTTCGTGGGCTTTTGTTTCCGGCTCGCCGATGCCGGTTTTATTGAGGAGCCAGAAGATGGAAAATTCTTCGATCGGAATATTGCGCTTCTCCTGTTCGAGCCGGGCTGTATTGATCTCTTCAATGATGTTTTTAAGTTCCGCAAGAGTGTCCTGCGTTGTTTTCTGGCGGTCTTTGTAGAGCTGGATTACTGCATCTGCCTTTTCGCCAATGGAGAGCAGGTAAGGAGAATCTTCCGTATGTTTCCGTACGAGATGGGCAATCCCTTTGCTGAGATTGAACACCTTCTCGATATCGGATACCGGCTGTTCTTCGATATACCGGAGGACTTTATCGTTGATCTCGTAGATTCCGCCCGGTGCCCCGATCTCGCTGCTCAAGGTATGATCTTGTACGAGTCGGGCCACTTTGCGAGAGAATTCCCGGTCAACGGAGATACCGGGATCAAAATTTTCCCGCACCATGCGGTACATTTTCGCTAGGTTGTCCACATCTTCGATATATAGTCTCAGGAACGCATCGGGAGAGAGAATTTCATAGATATCCGAGAGTTCGTGGAAGAAGGCGTAGAAGGTATGGCGGATCTCTTCACCCAGAAAATGTTCAAGCACGGCTTCAACCGCTTTGTCCCGAGTCTTTCCTTTGGCAAGCCCGAGATACTGCTGTGCTTCCTGTGCCATCAGCCGGGTGAACCTAACTTTGAGAACGTCAAGGTCATTGACGATATCCTCGATATCACTGGAATCAAAGGCGAGTGCTTTTTTGAGGTTGTTAAAGATCCCGACAATGTCGAGCACGAACCCTGCGGGTTTCCTGTGTCCTTCTTCATCTTCATACGGCCGGTTCACCCGGGCAATTGCCTGGAGCAGCACATGATCCCGCATGGGTTTGTCGAGATACATGCAGTAGAGGACGGGGGCATCAAACCCGGTGAGGAGTTTTTCGGTGACGATGAGAATCTTTAAGTTTTTCTCCGGGCTCCTGAATGCCTTGCGGATGCGTTTCTCTTCATCTTCAGCATGATAGTATGTGCGGAGGTCTACACGTTCATTGCCTTCATCCCGGGGGTTCGGGCTGTAGACAACTTCCGAATATTCCGGGGGGAGAAGTGTATCAAGTTCCTTTTTGTAGAGTGCACAGGCTTCCCGGTCAACAGCAACCAGGAACGCCTTGTACCCCATAGGCTCGACATTGTTCCGGAAATGTTCTGCCACGAACTTGGCCACTTTGGGCACCCGCTCGGGGCTCTTCATCATGTTCCGGAGGTTCACCGCTTTTTCAAGAACCTTGTTGAGTTCTGCGACATCGCTGATCCCTTCCGTTTCGGCAAGATCGAGGAATTCCGTTTCGAGTGTTCGCCGGTCAACGAGCAGATCGTTGGGAGCGAGCGTGTAATGGAGCGGGACCGTGGTACCGTCGCTGATGGACTCTGCGATACTGTACTTGTCGAGATAGCCGTAGGGCGGATCGTCACGCCCGAATGTGATAAACGTCCCCTGCCCGTATGCGGTCTTGTCGATGGGAGTCCCGGTGAACCCGATGTAGGTGGCGTTCGGGAGTGCACCCATGAGATAGTTACCCAGCGTGCCGGTGGTGGTACGGTGGGCTTCGTCCACGAGAATGAAGATCGTGTCCCGGGTATTGATCTTCTCCGGCATACCTTCGAACTTGTGGATCATGGAAACGATGAGGCCCCGGTGATCGGCTGCAAGGAGTTTCTGCAACTCCCGTTTGCTCTCCGCAACTTCGACATTCCCGATGCCGGCAGCAGTGAGATTGCCGAAGAGCTGGGTTTCGAGTTCGTTCCGGTCCACGAGCATGATCACGGTCGGACTCTCAAAGACCGGTTCACGGAGGATCTTCTGTGCCGCTACAATCATCGTGTAGGTCTTGCCCGACCCCTGCGTATGCCAGACAAGGCCGCGTTTTTTCCCGGTATCCCGTGCCCGCCCGAGCAGTTTATCGACAGCCCGCATCTGGTGCTGGCGGAGCACGACTTTCTTTAACTCTTCATCCTGCCGGGTGAACAGGATCCCCTCGGTGAGCAGCGTGAGGAAGCGTTTCCGGTCACAAAATGTTTTCACCAGTGTCTCGTAATCCCCGCCTGCCTCATCCTTCCAGTTGAAGAGAGTCTTCTTGGATATGTTCCAGGTCGCGCTGTAATAGTACCGGATGATGTGCGTGAGTGCGTAGAGCTGGAGGACCGCGAGCAGCTCGGGACAATCGCGGTGGTAGTGCCGGATCTGGTCAAGGGCTTCTGCAATGCCCTCTTTCTTGTGGGCGGCCTTGGTCTCGACAAAGAAGACCGGGATGCCGTTGACAAGGAAGACCACATCCTCGCGGATCGTCTTTGAACCGTTCGTGAACGAGAACTCATCGGTGATATGGAAGGTGTTGTTCTCAATATCTTCGGTGTCGATGAACCTGACATCGCGCTCTCGTTTCTCTGCCGGGACAAAGATGGTTTTGATCCCTTTGAGATATTCCCATGCGATGAGGTTGCCTTCAATGGTGGGGGGAATACGACCGATCCGTTTTGCGAGTTCGGTGGCGAGCTCGCGGGTCATGAAGGAAGCGTTGAGCCGGATTATCTGGTCGATGAAAAGATCTTTGAACAGTATGCCGGTGGGACCGCCCCTTATAGTTGTGGCTTTATCCTTCGGGACGTATTCCCATTTCACTGATTCGGCATAGTCGATGAACGGGTTTTGTACCGAGCCACGTTCACCGCCGAGTGTCATAAATCATTCCTCTTCCGGAACGCGAATCCATATTCGTTTCAAGGGAAGATCTGCTTTGAATTCATCGGGAATTTCATCGTAATGCGTCTGAATCATCTGGATGAGATCATCGGCATTCCAGAGTCGGATCTCAAAGAATTTGGTGGCTGTTTCTTTCGCAACAGAGCCGGTGAATCCACCCCACGAGACAAGGAGACCGTGATCTGCCTGGAAATTTTTCATCACGCCCTGAAGTTCCCGGACGATCTTGACATCAACCGGGCTGTCACTGGATTTTACCTGAACAACAAGACGGGGATGATCAAATCCGAGGAGTCCCCTCCCTGCGATGATATCAACTCCTCCATCTGCACCCGGGGTAGAGACACTTGTAGTATATCCCTGCGCCGCAAGTATTGCTCCAACAAGGCGGGTCAGTTCATGTCCTCTGAATTTCCTACTGATGAATTTCCGGATTTCATCCGTTGCCATTTCTTCAATGGGAACTGGGAGCTCTTCGGGTTCTTCCTCATCTTCGGGTAGTTTACCGGCTCCCCGTTTTTTTACCGGGAGAGTTTTTCCCTCAAGTAAAGCTTTGATCCGATCTTCTGCATCATTGCGATGAATACGGCAGACGGTCATGAATGCCCCGAGGGAATAGAGGAGGTCCTGATCGAATTTATCGCGGGGAATTTCCTTGAACCAGCTCACTTTCCGCGTGTGCCGGGAATTTTCGGGGAAGTCCTTGCGATATACGTAAGGTCCCTCAATTGTCCCGAATGCAATTGCGGAACGGGATTTCAGGGGCATCGCAACAAGATCCCCTTTCTCCATCACACGAATGAAGGGCCATATCTGGCTCTCGAAATTGATGAGTGCCCTGTTTTTCTCATCCGGATATGCTTTATTCAGAATTTCCCGCAATTGTTCCCGGGATTGAACATTGGTGAGGTCCGGTGTTTTCTCCCACCCCAGAATTGCCATATTTTTTTCTAGTGCAAGATTTTCCCATTCGCCATATTTTCCTGCCCGAACCATCCAGAGCGTCATACTATTGTGGCAATTGGCTTTTTACAATCAAAATCTTTTGTTCTCATCAAGTAGTGCCAATCGCCTCAAGGATATCGTCAAGGAACTGGAGGGAGGTTCTACGCATAGACGACCTCGCCGAGGATATAGGACTTGAGCCGTTTCTTGATTGCGCCATTCATGACGAGATCAACTTTGCGCCCGAAGAGGTCTTCGAGATAGAACTTGCACTCCATATAATTATTGAAGGTCTCTTCCCCTTTCCGGAACGTGACGAGCATGTCCACGTCGCTGTCCGGCCGCTCCTCTCCGCGTACGAATGAGCCGAAGATGCCGATCTTTGCAACACCGAACCGCTTTTTTATTTCCGGTTCGTGTTCACGGAGCAGGGCGAGCGCGTCCATCCTGTTATTCCATTATATGAATGGTCTGACTTAAACGTGTGGGTGAACGACGGGACCTCAGGCGGGAATCTACGTTGGCCACGTGTCTATTTTTTTCTGGGATCGATCCTCGGGTTCGGGAGATTTCTCCGGCCGGGCGGGTTCCTGCGCCTTCTTTTTCTGCCATGCAACTGCGGCCTGCCGATCCAGTTCTCCTGCGGTGACAACCGGTCCGGGTGAGGGAGAATATGGCTCATCCTCAGGATATTGTTCGGGATTATCCCCGCACGATTCGATCACTACAGGATATTTTACTCCTTCTACGGTCAATGCTCTTCCCTTTGACTGGACAACAAAACGCCACTCATCGCCAAAGTCATAGACAAAGAGCATCTTCTTTTTTGGTTCAGGAAAGACGGTTACGATCTTCGCCCGTTTTACCCCGGGAAACCGGCCACTGAACCCGGCACCGGATGACAACTCGTACCCTTCCTGTGCATCATAATAGCGGTGCAGGTTGTCATAGAAGCCGAAGAGATGGTCGCGATCGAACCGGAACGCGGAGAGGATCGCGTGGCCAAGATCGTACAGGGACGCATTCTCTGGAATTGCTATCACCCGGTACGGGAAGCCCCGGACGTGGCCGTACCAGTCGGTCTGGGTTACTTTGAGGAGTGCGAGCACTTCATCCGGGGGTGCAGTTCGTTTTTTCATGCGAGCCTTTCCTGCTTCCTGATGGCTGGGTTATTCTTCCCCGTCATCATCATCTGTTTCGTCACCGTACTGGGAACGTGCCTTTCCAACCGATTCCACAATGAGAGGATACACGTTCCCGTGCTGAACCGGTTCTATCGCCAGAAGTTCGATGCGGAATTTCCAGTTGTCACCGTAGTCAAAGAGGAAGAGCATCTTCTTTCCGGTTTCGGTGAATACTGTGTTCACCCGGATTTTTTTCACACCTTTTGTAAAGGACGGACATTCAAGGCGGGTTTCCCTGTCATCGGCAAAGAGCTCGTATGCTTCTGTTGCATCGTAATAGCGGGTCAGGTGGTTGTAGAACCCGAACGGATGATCGAAATAGAAATCAAAGCTGCCGGTAATTTCCTCCGCGAACTGGTAGAGTGTGAAATCCTCCGGGATGGCGAGTATCCGGTAGGGGGAACCCCGGGTTTTGCCAATCCATTCGGTGACTTTGAAGGTGAAGATCCGCGTATCGGGTTTTTCTTTTTGTGCTCTCATTCAAAAAACAGCCCCGGTGGGATTGCCTTTTCCCTTTATGATGTTGTGTGCTGTCTTCCTATTTGCTGGCTGCGCTTTCTGTCCGGGGCACCATATCCGTGACCCGGATCTTCGCGGTCATGAGATCGTGCAGCAGCGATGTGAACAGGGTGCTGGGCGTTTCCTTGCGGGATATTTCTTTGGCACTTACAGCAGGGCGACAAATTCTTCGACTGTGATCTGCGCCTGGGACAAAATTGACTTCAGCGTTTTTGGAGCGATAGTGGCACCGGCATGAACGGGCACCGTGACAATGCAGTCTTTCTCTGCGTGATAGAGAAAATGGTGGCTCCCCTTCGTATGGACGAGGGCAAATCCTGCATGGTGAAGAGCCCTGAGTACCTTGTCTCCGGTCACCCGGGGGAGTTTCATGCAACAACCGGGTTCTTAAGAGTCACTTCCACTTCGACCGGTACGGGCTTTTTGAGGATCTTCAGGGTTTCGATATACCCGGCGATCGCTTCTTCGATATTTTTGAGCGCCTCGTCCCAATTGTCGCCCTGCGAGACGCAGCCGGGCAGAGAGGGCACCGTTACCGTATAGCCACCGCTCTCGTTCTTGTCCATCAGAACCGTATAGCGCATTCGTGTTTGTTTCATGCGGGCACTTCGCTTTTAGTAATTGAACAGTATCTTCCCGACAGGATTAAAGTATCTTCCGGTGATGCAGGATGCTTCGGGTACATCTGGTACAATCGTTGTCCTCAGGCTGTGCTCACCCGTATCTTCGCAATCATGAGATCGTGCAGGAGCGATGTGAACAGGGTGTCGAGCGCTTCTCTGCGGGATTGTTCGGCGGTGAGTTTTTGGTCGATCGAAGAAAGAATGCTTACAATTATTGTTTGATCTTCCAGATCGGGCATCGCAATTTTCAAAGCATGCACATAATTTCTATTAAGTGTCGGATTCGATGTCCCCGTATCCAGTGTTTTCAAATTCAGTGTTGTGAGTAAATAATAAACGAATTTTGGATTATTACCTTTGAAGTCCTTCACCCAAAGAGATGTATCATGTGGCCAGTAATCACAATCGATGTAAAAGACCTTTCCAAGTGTACCTTTTCTTCCTATTACTACACCCGGACCTCGTGCGCGAAATTCATTGTGAAAACTTTTGATACCTGAAGATGAAACGACCGGAACAATCCCATTGCGTTGTTCATCCTTCGTTATATCAAAGCCCCTTTGAAGAATTATGAATTCATCGAATCGTCCCTCTCTCCATCGTTCAGGGTAACATCCGTTCTCCGTCTCCTTCAGCGCAACTTTCTCCGCCTCTTCCAGCGGCACCGGGCCGTATGTGAACATGTGCTTCATCATCGCCGCCTTGAGCACCTTCGTCGCCGCAATAACCGCATCGGTCCTCTCCTTTGCCTCCTGCACGGTGCGGAGGGTGGTGGCGATGGCGTGCTGTTCGGGAAGCGGGGGGAGGGGGATTTTAAGGGATTTTATTTTTGCCTTATTCAGTGTCTTTCCTTTGATTGCGGTATCGTAATATTCAGAGTAGTCAATCGTCGGTAAATAAAAGTATAGAAAATCTCGGATTACTTCAGATTCCTTTGGAAAAATCGCAGCGATTGCCTCGTTGTGAAAGGCATCAATCTTTAAAATACTGGTTCTACCGATCGTTAATTTGAAACTCATGAAAAGAGTCTCTTTAGGGATCATTTTTCCTTTTAAAATTGTATCATACGCAAGTTGAGAGACGGTCTCTTTTGTAAATGTGATATCACCGAAATCGGGCATATCAGAGATACTTACCCAGGGATGAATGCCATTTTCCCAATATTGCAAATCATTTCTCGGAGGAGTCCGACCTAATTTGAAATCAACAATATCTCCCAATTTTTTTATTTTCCAATCCTTCGGTAACATACCTAACTGCGTCGCTTTGTATCCTTCCGGCAGAGCATCCGTATCAATCATGATCGTTTCTTCTTCGAGTGCCACAATCCTTTGATCTGGCCGGGCTCTGTGTATTTACTGGAGTGCTGGTGGATCTCGTAGTACCTTCCAGTCACCGGATTGTATACTCTGGTCTTACCATCTTCCGGACAGAAAGACTCGCTCGCACTCACCACTCGTGGAGAACTCCAAAGTCCCCGGATCTCCCCAAGCTTCGCGTAGGCACTCGATCGTTCTGTGATGGAATAATATCTCCCGGTCACTGGGTTGAATACCCGTTTCGTAATTTCTGAAGTACTCATAGACCCAACTCCGCCAGCACCTTCTTCAACCGCCCGTCCGCTTCCTGCCGTTCCTCCTCAGCTTCCCGCAGCAACACAACGGCATCCTCCAGGGGGAGCGTCTCATCCTTGCCATTCTGCGTAACATACCGGGACGGGCTGATGTTGAAATCATTCTTTGCAACATCAGCAGCAGAAACAATCGTGCTGATCCCGTCCACCGCCTTCCAGTCTTTGAAAATTTCGGCAACCTGCGCAATGCTCTCATCCGGCATGAAGTTCTTCGGCCGTCCCTTCTGGAACAGTTTCAAGGCATTGACCAGCAGAATCTCACCCTTGTGCTGTTTCTTCCGGTTGATCACGAGGACAATCCCCGGAGCCGTTGTGTTGTAAAACAAATTCTCCGGCAGGAGAATGACCGCTTCCACAAGATCGTGCTCTGCGAAATATTTCCGGATGTCGCGTTCCCGGTTCTTCCCGATATTCCCGCTGCCTCGCGAGACTGCGCCGGTATCCAGCACCACCGCCATCCGCCCGGTCTTTTTGAGCGAGGCGAACATGTGCTGGATCCATCCCCAGTCCGCACTACTGGAAGGCGGGTAGCCGTGCCCGAACCGGTTGTAGGTGTCGGTCTCGTAGATCTTCTGCTCGAAATCCTGATTCCACATCGGGTTTGCCGTCACGATGTCGAACTGCCGGAGTGCCCCGTCTTTTTTCAGGAACTGGGGGAACTTCATCGTATCCTGGAGAGCGATCTGCGCTTCCATATCGTGGATGAACGTGTTCATCTTTGCCATGGCAAAGGTAGCATGCTGGTTCTCCTGCCCGCAGAACTGGAGCGGGGCGACTTCCGGATCATTGTGATATTTTTCCCGGAAGTTCATCGCACACTTGATCAGCAGACCCCCGGACCCGCAGCATGGATCATAGACCTCCTCACCCGGTTTCGGATCGAGGATCTGGGCCATAAGGATCGCAACTTCACGCGGGGTATAGAACTCGCCGGCACTCTGGCCGGATCCTTCTGCAAATTTCCGGAGCAGGTACTCATAGGCCCGGCCGATGATATCCGGCTCGACATCCGCAAGCCCGAGCCGGTGTTTTCCCATGACCCCGATCAGCGTCTTGATCGAATCGTCGGGGATGATCCGCTGCCCTGCGGCGGTTGCGTTGAAATCCACGATGTCAATCGAGCCCTGGAGCTTTGGGTTTTCCCGGGCGATCGATCGCATCGCATCCGTGATCAGTTCCCCAAGTCCCGTGCTCTTTTTGGCAATGGCATCCCAGCGGGATTCCGGTGGCAAATAAAACCGGACCAGCTGGTGATCCTCCGCAAGGATCTTTTCTACAAGATCACTGTTGCCGTACCTGCTCTCCAGTTTTTTGGCTTCGTCATCAAAGACATCGGATAACCGCTTTAAAAAAATGAGCGGCAGGATATAATCCTTGTATTTCGGGGCATCGATCTCCCCACGGATTTTGCAAGCTGCTTCCCAGAGCCAGCCCTCAAGGGTGGTGATGTCCAGTTTGATATTGTTTTGAGATTGTGCCATTGGTTCCTCTATGGAATAGTATCGTGAAGATACAATGAATAAGATTCCGAAAATTTTCATGATCCCCCAGATCCAAAAAATCCCCTACCCACCACCACAAACCCGAAATATCCCGCATCAAAGATACTAAAACAAGGAACCACTATGTCGGGAGAATCAGAAAATCCAATCCGGGTCAAAGCATTCCAGCACACCCCCACAGAACCGCTCGGCTTTTTTGAAAAAATTTTCGCGGAGCAAAATGTCCCGTTCGAATATGCCCGGCTCTGGGAAGGAGATCCTGTCAGCATGGGTGACGCCACACACCTTGTATTCCTTGGCGGGCCGATGAGCGTTAATGATGAGAGCGAACTCCCGTGGCTCAAAGGGGAAAAGGAATTAATCCGGAGGGCGGTAAAAACGCGGGTTCCCGTGCTGGGACTGTGCCTTGGTGCCCAGCTGATCGCATCGGCACATGGTGCAACAGTATACCGGTTCGTGAACGAAACCGGCTGGTGCCCGGTCCACACGACACCCGATTCTACCGGGGTTTTTGCATCATTCCCGAATACTTTCCACGTCTTCCAGATGCACGGCGAGACATTCCACCTGCCAGTTGGCGGGCGACTCCAGTGCAGTGGAGATAATGTACCACACCAGGGTTTCAGGCTCGGGTCGGCACTTGGGCTCCAGTTCCACCTTGAGATGACCGATGTTCTGATCCGGGACTGGATAAAAGGTGAAAGAAAATTCTTAAAAGAGAGGATCGGACGCGATACGGAACGGTACCTTGCGACGAGCAACCGGTTGTGCCGGCAGGTAGCCGTGGAATTTTTGTATAGAGATTTTCGGAATACACGCTGAAGCGATCAAAGAAAATCGCGTCGAGAACTCTTAAAAGGGTCGGGTTGTCATTATTGGGACCATTTGGTCTGGTGACCAGTACACCGATTGATCAGGATTACTACTTCCCGAGGTGCATCTAAACCAGAATCCCATTTTTTCTGGATTAAAAAACAGATATTTATTATCATTTCAAAAAATTCAGGGTGACACGAAGAACCGTGTCCGTGAAGGGTTTAACGATAAATCCATCAGGTTGGACTTCCTTTGCCCGATCGAGGATATCGTTATCGCTGTAACCCGAGAGAAAAATAATCCTTGAATTCGAATTAGCTTTAATTAACCGTGCCGCTTGAATCCCATCCAGTTTTCCGGGCATCATGATATCCATGAACACAAGATCTGGTTTTGTTTTCTCAGAGAGGGACACCGCTTCTTCACCAGACTCTGCCATGGAAAATATTTCATATCCAAGAAGTTTCAACCGCAACTGTAAAAGATTCCGGATAATCTCATCATCATCAACGATCATGACTTTCATCGTTTTAGGAATGATAACATGAGCGACGGGCTTCAATGGAGTTTTTTTAGTTGGGGTATGAGGTATACTCACGTTAGCCGGTTCCACTCGTTTACCGGTTATCACATTCACTGATGGAACCGAAAAACTATCCTGGGAAACGGGGGAAACCTCCTGCACAATGCTGCCCGCTCCCAGTTTCGTAGTCTTTACAGCAGTATTAAGACTGAACTCGTTTCGCTCCCTAGGTGCATTTTGCCTCACCTTGGGGGAGAGTTCAGTAAATATTTCGAGAGCGTTTTTACCCTGCCTTCTTTTGGACATGACCTGCCTGAGGTCATTTTTTGAGAACACTTTTTCTATGGCGTCAAGGTCAGGTATGCTCAGATCACTCATACCAAAGAAGAGGAAAAGGGCAGGCAAATCCTTGTGATCATATACACTGGACAGCAGTTTTTTTCCAGCCTTTTTTATAAGTGCCGGTCTCACTCGTTTGTCACATGCAGTAACAAGTATATGGAGCCCCGTTGAATTTTCATACTCAATCCCGGCAATATCTGCAAGGTCCGCGATCATGATGAGCGCTGCCCTGTCCATCATCCCGCCTTTTTTTATCACGTTCAGGACGAAAATGCCCCTGCTGGCGCAGTCTGCTTTAATGAATTCGCACAGCATCCGTTCATTGTCCTCACCAAGCATGTGTTGCCCGCTTTCCATCGAGTCTATCAATTCGTCGGGTGTCAGGTATAACTTCGAAAAAAGTGTTGCCCAGGCCTCATAAAGCAAACCTTGGTCAACCTTCATAGATCCTGTCTTTAAGCTGGATTCGAATATGCTAAGCAGTTGCTCGGGTGTAAACTTCTCCAACTGAGTTATTTTCGTATTCGGTATAGGTGTATGGAGCATCTTGTAGACAAGAATATCATCCGTCTCCGCGGTTATATTTTTTTATTCGATTAAAATATTCAATTGGCTCGATGAACAAACATTTATCGGAGGGCCAGAACCCGGAACAATGCCTGACGTCCCAGGCATTTTAAAAAAAAAACAGGCAGGATTTCCTGCCGGCAGATCACTACACGACCCTCGATGTGGTCGACGCTTCAATACCCTTATCGGTGATGATAAACGGCAAAAGCCGCTGGGGAGCAGCTGCATCCTTGATTTTATGCACCGCGAGCGTACGCTCGATCTCAGCCTGGTGAATATCGGTCTTGAACTCGATCACGAGATCTGCCGCCCGCATAATCCTCGTCATCTCCATGGGCGTGTGGATACCGGTATACACGATAAATAACATATTCGCGCCACGGTTCCTCATCTCTTCGCGGGTTTTTTTCAAAAATTTGAGGGCTTCATCGATACCGTACTTGATGATGATGGTTGATAGCGAGTCCACCACGATCCTGCCTCCCGCCATCTGGGGGATGTACATCTCGGGATGGAGATCGTTAACATCTGTCATCCCTACCTCGACATCTCCTTCGTTTATGAGGTATGTGCCCTCTTCTCCCCCTTCTGCCCGCCAGAACTGCTTTGCCGAAAGATCAACACCGGCAACCGGCGTTCCATAGATCATAATGAGGGTCCCCTCAGGAAAACCACCGTCTAAGAGCAGGTTGAGCCCAACAATACCAGTGGTCCGCTTCTTAACCCGCACGCTGACGGAAGTGTCATGGTCGCGGCTTTTTACATCCATCGGAGATACACCGGCTAATATTATTTACAGCCTGCTTAAAAGGTTTTTGGAGATCTGATGATTTTGTCGCAGAATATTCCGCCAAATTGCATTACGAGCCAGATCCACCGAACTTTTCCCGTAGATCCCGGCGCAACAACTTCCAGCCATGGACCCGGGGCAGCGAATCCATGATCATGAGTTTACGCGGGATCTTGTACCCGGCAAGATGATCCCGGCAGTATGTTTCGAGCTGGGATTCAGTGATGGTCATTCCCGGTTTGAGCACAATTGCAGCAATCGGGACTTCGCCTTTCCGCTCATCGGGAACACCGAATACCGCAACATCGGCTATTGCCGGGTGCTGGATGATCGTGTTCTCAACTTCTGTCGGGTAGATCTTCCAGCCCGACATGATGATCATGTCCTTTTTCCGGTCCGTGATGTACAGGATGCCATCCTCATCGAGATGCCCGATATCCCCGGTAAGGAACCAGCCGTCATCTAAGAATACTTCAGATGTCGCTTCCGGCATCTGCCAGTAGCCTTGTGCAACAGACGGACCGCGGAGCGCAATCTCGCCGGTTTCCAAAACAGCCATCTCCGTCTTAGGGTTTGCGGCATCTACAATCTTTACTTCCGTATATCCTACTGCAACACCCACGCTCTGGTAATTTTTCGTCAGGTGCGGGTACCCGGGCAGCGTTGTCGTTCCTGAACCGATCACAATGGTCTCGGAAAGCCCGTACGAATTTGCAACCGGGATATGATACCGCTGGTCAAACGCTTCCCAGACTACCGGGAGGAGCTGGCCACCCCCCGAGATGATCACGCGGGCCTGGCCGAGGCGCTGTTCTGTGCCGGGCGGAGCGGTGTTGAGCGAGTGGATAACCGGAGGCATACCGGCCAGCACGGTGATTTTGTACTTGTCGGCAAGTGCAAGATACCGCTCGAGCTCGAAGCGTTCCATCATTACGTACGTGCCACCGGAACGGAGCATCGCCAGCCCCCACGAAAGCCCGACGTGTCCCATCGGGTAGATACCGAGATACACATCGTCCGGGCACATCCTCAGGGCTTCACGCTCGGCATCGAGTGCAGTCATCCAGTTGCCATGCGAGAGCATTGCTCCTTTGGGTTTTCCGGTTGTTCCGGCAGTGTACTGGATATGACAAAGATCGTCCGGTGCACAGTTGGTTGCCCGCATGGATGACGGGGCGGGGGGAAACGATGCCCATGCAACAGATCCCGTGCAGGATCCCGCTGTGCAGATGATATGCCCAAGTGTCCCGGCTTGTGATCGTATCTTATCGACAACGGCTACTCCCTGCGCATCGGTGATCACCGCTACAGCACCGGCATTATTGATCGCATGCAGCAGTTCTTCGCCACGGTATACGATATTGGTCGGGACTGCCACTGCACCGATCCGCCAGATGGCAAAGTAACTGATGAGGTACTCGGGCGAGCTGTCAAGGTAGATGCAGACCCGGTCACCTTTTTTCACACCAAGGTTTTCCAGCCCATGCCCGATGCGGTTCATCTCGTTACGGAGTTTCCCGTAACTGTACGTCTCGTTGCGTGTGGGGCAGATGAGTGCGGTTTTCGCTTCAGGAACGCTCTTTGCATCAAGCAGTGTGGTGACGTTGGACATGGCAGGGCCGGTGATTTTCTGGTGATAAAAATAAGACGTTGGGGTATTTAGGTGTGCATTATTCTGGGTCCGGCAGCGCGGATAATTGATAGCGATACTTCTGGCATAGTTGTCCATTCTTTAGGATTTTCAGATTTTTTTCAGCGAGAGTCTTATCGATGCAGTGTGCAGGCAACGCTGCATTATTTTTTTGAGATGTAAGGGCAAGCTATTTCTGTAACAACTCCCGAATTATTTGTCCTGACACATATGGCTGAAGATACCCCAAATCCACAACCATCGCAAAATTCACAAAACCAAAGCCCCCGGAGAGATGCTCCGCGGCACCACGGCAACCATCGTCGCAATACCTACCGGCAACCGTTCCCTCGAACGGCAGATAAGCCGGCTGAAAAACCGCAGGAATCAAAAGAGCTCAACGAGGATGATAACGAGACTGAGCAGGAAAGGAGCTCTGCCCAGTCCCGGCATTCCCGTGGAGGCGGCAGGGGTAAGCCACCGAAACGGATCATCGAGGAATGGGCCAGCGATATCTATTGCGAGTGATGGGGCCGGGCTGTGATGATGCCCGTGAATTCCAGATCTCTTTTTTTTGATTTTTTTGCGCGGATCGTTTCCAGAGTTCATTTTCCGGATTTTTTAGTCCCGTCATCAATTCGCGCAATTAAAAACAATCACGTCTTCTTCCCAAGATAATTCGTAATAATCAGTTCATTGATATTCCCACGACCGGCGCCGTTGCTATTGATCATCCGTTTTGCAGGCACCCGCTCAATATAGTAATCGGAATAGAGATCGTCAAAGAATGAATCATCAGGATTCTCGTTCTTTGGATCGGAGTTGCTCAGCATAATTTTTGCCCCAACCCCATCGAGTTCCTTAAAAAATTCCTTGAGACGAACCTGATCCTTATCGTAAAAACCGTTCTTTGAATAGGATGTGAAGAAAGAGGAACTGTTAAGCGGCCGGTAGGGAGGATCAAAATAAACAAACGTAGTGTCATCCACAAATTCCCGGCATTGTGTGAAATCACCGACAAGGATCTCTGTGGTTTTTAGCAACGCAGAAACATCTTCCAGATTACTTTCGTTCAGTATTGCCGGATTTTTGTATTTCCCGAATGGGACATTGAATTCTCCTTTCTGGTTTACCCGGAAGAGACCGTTAAAACAGGTGTGGTTAAAAAAAATAATCCGGGCTGCACGGGAAACCCATTCGGAACTGTAATTTTTAAAATCGATTGTCGGCAGGTTCTGGTTGAATGCATCCCGGACTTCATAATAAAATGATTCTCTCTGCTCATCGTTCTTCGAGAGATATGCTGATTCGAGTATTTTCAGTTCAGAGATTAATTCTTTTACGGAATGCTTAATCACGCGATAGCAAAGGGTCAGTTCTTCATTGGCATCGCAGATGTAGGACTGCTCGAAAGAAAAGTTCTCATTGAGATAAAAGAAAAACGCTCCTCCACCAATGAACGGTTCAACATATTTTGTAATTTTACCTTTAATTAATTCTTCCGGCAAACGTTTGTTGAACTCATAGAGTAACTGGGTTTTGCCACCGGCCCATTTGAGAAAAGGCCGGGCGGAGGATCCGAATTTTGTTTGTTTTGCCGTATCCAAAAGAGCACCCGTAAATATGATTTTCCATTTTTATAATGTCATCTTTCCGGCATTTTGAGTAATTAAAAGCGATCCAATTATCCATGACATTTTTCAGGCAGCCTCTACATGCTCTCCAGCAGAGCGGCCACATCCACCGACTTAATGATTTTCACCCCAATATTCTGCATATCCCGGATATTTGCCAGGTGCACCTCACCCGACGCCGCCCCGGTTGCGTCCCCTACCAGCACCACCGGATAATTGTAGGCAATGCCATCGAAGACGGTTGTCCGGATGCAGTTTGGGGTCTGGATGCCGCAGACCATAAGTGTAGTAACACCAAGTGTCCGGAGCATAAGATCGAGTTCAGTACCGATAAACGCACTCATCCGGGTCTTTGAGAGCACATACTCCCCCGGCCTAGGAGCCAGTTCATCGATGACCGCAGCACCGTGAGTGCCGGTAACGGCAAAGGGCTGTTTTCTGAAAAGATCCTGCCTTATGATCTCTACATCCGAACCGTCCGGCCTGTGCACCCGCACGATATGAAAGACCGGCAGGTTTCGTTTCCGGAATTCGGCCAGCACAGACTGGATTTTTGGAATTACTGCAGAGGCTCCCGCAACTTTTAGCGGCTTTACTTCAAGCACAAAATCGTTCTGCATATCAATGATTAGCAGTGCAACTCGTCCCATGGTTGTTTCCCGTTAGACTATTGAGACCCGGAACATAATAACTCTGCAGCAGAGGTGTAAGAACCAGATGGACACGATCCTGTATTTTGCGAGCCTCATCATCACCGGAATCACGGCCGGGACCACCTCCGGGCTCTTTGGGGTTGGCGGCGGGTTCCTGATGACACCGGTCCAGTACTGGCTCTACACCACAGGAGGGATTGACAGCACACTCGCCACCCGGCTCGCCTTTGGGACATCGCTTGCTGTGATGCTCCCAACGATGATCAGCGGGGCCGCTGCACACCATAAACACGGGGCGGTCAACTGGAAGGCCGCTGTGCCGATGGGTTGTGCTGCAATCTTCGGGGGCCTTGCCGGGGGAACGCTCGCCGCCCAACTGCCAGGCATTGTACTCCGGACAATCTTTGCAATCCTCATCATCGTCATGGCCATCCGTATGGTCTGGCACATCCGGGCCTGTCCGGTCTGTGAGCCCCGGGGATCGACCGGGATTTACATTATCATCGGCTTTTTTATCGGTATCATCTCCGGCATTGCCGGGATCGGCGGGGGGATCCTGCTCGTGCCGGTGCTTGTGATCTTACTTGGCTATTCCATGCATTCCGCAGTCGGCACCTCCTCAGCCTGCCTCATCTTCTCATCCGCTGGCGCAGTGACTGCGTATATTATCAACGGTATCGGAGTTGCCGGGCTGCCGGCGTACTCGATTGGTTACGTTGATCTTGTTACGTTTGCAATCCTGGCTGCAACCATGATTCCCCTTGCACGGTTTGGGGTGCGGTGCGCTCATGGATGTTCCGGCCGGAATTTACAGATCGTGTTTGCCGTGGTCCTGATCCTCATTGGCGGGATGATGCTCGTGAGTGGGTGATAAAAAATCGGTTTTGTCTACCTGTTAGGGCATCCCAAAGATGATTATTCTAACCGGTCGTTGGACACGATTGAAAGATTTGAGAATTGCTGATCCTGTACTTCATACGAGGATCAGAGAATCTGTTTCACGATTAACGCAACATATCCGCATCCTGCGGCTATGAGAATAATGATCGTGGCATAATCTCTGGTCTGGAATGCAAACTCCCTGATACGTGTCCGGGTTCTTGTACGATAGCCACGGATATCGATCGTAAGTCCCAGCACAGTGGCCCGGGAAAGGGCGTTTGACACAAGTGGGATCACAATCGGTGCAACACTTCGGACTTTTCCAAGTACGCCAGTTCCCGGATTGTACCCGCGTGCCAGCTGTGCTTCATGAATCCGTTTTCCTTCGATCTGGAGAGTGGGAATAAAACGCAGCGCGATAAGGAACATCAGGGTATAGTCAACCGGGATCTTCATGCGCTCCATTGTGTGGACAATATCCCGCGGCTGCGTTGAGATCACAAAGAGCTGGAAAACACAGATGAGCACCATAAACCGGAGGGTGAGCACAAGCCCGAAATCAATCGCGCCGGTAGTAATCGGAATGTGCCCTCCGATGCCGGGAATTGCTGACGGAATAATGTAACCAATCGTCTCCCCGCTGGGCATTGTGATGATGGTAAGACCAATGAGAATGATACTCATGACAGCTATCAGCTTAAACTGCTGCATCACTTCCGCACTGAGGCTGGCACCGTATGCAATAATCAGGACCGCAATGACGAGCACGATGAGGAACAGTAAATTTGTCGAAAGTATGGACATCAGGCCAAACAGGAGTATGAACGCGATCTTTGTAAACGGGTGGAGCCGGTGGAAGAACCCGTCTTTATGAACGTAGGCAAGAATCTCTGCCATCTAGTTACCCCCGGTAAAAGAGTCCGATACAATCGTTCCTTTCTCCATGGTGATAATCCGGTCCGCACAGTTTATGGCAATATCACGGTTGTGGGTGATAATGACAATTGTGTGTCCTTTTTGCTGGAGCTTCTTTAAGATCTCAAGCACAAGTCGTGCCTCATTCCCGTCAAGTCCGGTTGTCGGCTCATCCAGCACAATAATTGCCGGTTGCATGGCAATAACGCAGGCGATTGCTAGCCGCTGCCGTTCACCACGGGAGAGCCACCGTGGGTAGAGATCTCTTGTGTGCACAAGCCCGACTTCTGATAACGCAGCATCGATGATCTTCTCCCCATCAGTAATGCCGAGGTTCTTTAACCCGAATTCCACCTCCTCCTTTACCGTATCAGCAAAGAACATGTGGTCCGGGTTCTGGAAGACGAGGCCAACATGTCGGGCAAGATCGGTGATGCTGCATTCACGGGTATTTTTACCGTTTACGATGACATCGCCCCGCGTCGGGGTCAGCAGCCGGTTGAAATGCTTGACGAGCGTGGTTTTCCCAGAACCGTTCTCCCCCACCAGTGCAACAAATTCCCCGGGCTGGATGGTAAGGCTGATCGTATCAAGGGCAAGTATGTCGCCATATGCGTACGAAAGTTCCCTTACATTGATGATGGGACCGGGGGCCCCATCAGATTTCGTTGAGGCAGTGGTCTTTTCCGGGAGATTCCGGATTCCTGAAAAGTCTGCGATTACGATCTTTTTCAAACGTTCATCTGCGAGCAGCACATCCGGTCTTCCAATCGCACTGATCTGCCCTTCTTCCATCACGACAAGAGTATCTACCATCTCTTTGAAATGTGCATATTTGTGTTCCACAAGCAGGATCGTCTTTCCCTGATCTTTGAGATCCTGAAGAATTGCAACAATCCGCTTTGTTGCATGTTCATCGAGTTCGGAAGTGGGTTCATCAAGAATCAGGATATCGTTTCCAAGCGCCAGCGTTGCAGCAAGTGCCACCCGCTGCTTCTGTCCCCCGGAAAGATTATGCGGGGATCGGTTGCGCAATTCATCAAGATAGGTAGTAGCGATGATGGATGCGAGCCGTTCTTCTGTTGCAGCAACATCCAGGCCACGGTGTTCGATTGCAGAGAGGATCTCTTCTTCAACGGTTGTAAAGATCATCTGGGCTTCAGGATCATCAAAAACAATTCCAATCTTCTGTGCCAATGCAGTAAGATCGGAGTAATCCTTTACATCGATAGCATCAACGGTCACCAGGCCTTCTTTTTTGCCGCCATATTCATGGTGAAGGATGCCTGATGCCGCAAGACAGAGTGTGGTCTTACCGGCACCGGATGGCCCTGTCACCATAACGCAGCTTCCCTTTTTTAAGGATAAAGAAAGATGGTGCAGGGCTTTCTGCACGGTATGGGGATAAGTGTAACTGATATTTTCGAGCTTGATCATTCCTGTCCTCGTGACAATACCCGGCTGGCAGGTATGTAGAGGATTTGGACGATAACGGCATTAAATACCGCAGTTATGACTACGATCGGCACAAATATTATGATAAAGCCCTGAATAGTGGCATATTTTGCAAGGATCTGGGGGGCTACGGCGATGAGCGCAAGGGCGGCAAAGGTAAAACCGCTTGCAAGAGTTGAAATGAATGTTGTGGCAATGGGTGCGAGTTTTGATCTGTTCTGTATGAGCGCATATATTCCAAAACAGACAAGTGCCCCGACAGGTTCGCTGATAAGATTGGCGGGAGGGAATATGGAACCCGATATCAACATCGAGAGGATGCCGGCTACAAGTCCGATACCCAATGCCTCAAAGACTTTCGGGCGGATGAGAATGATCGCAAGACAGTAAAATGCGATGATCATGTTCGGGGTTAACGGGGTGTGGAGCATAGCTAAAAAATAGCGAAGGATCGCACCAATAGCAAGCAGGATTCCGACTATAGCAATATCTTTTGACTTCATGGTAAACACTTCATATTCTGGAAAACATACGAGAGTTGGCATAAGACTTCGGTAACCACTTTGGTTGACTGAGTTATGCACTGATGTATATTTTTGTTCATTCATGTATTAAAATGTAACTTTTGGGCGGGTTATCCAAACCGGGAAAGTTGCATGGGGTAACCCTGTTTTTTAGGATCTGTCATTTCGGCCGGGGACCTCTTGTGACATGCACTCCGCTCAGCTCACTTCTCCGTCGTAGACACAGTTTCAGTGAAGGGGTCACAACCTTAATTCCGGCACAAATACACCCAATTCCGGCACATGCTTTTTAAAAGACTTCAGAATGAGCCCCTTTAGGCTGAATTCGGCAGGTTTCAGCCTCTGAAATGTACGCTAACAGACGCCTTTGGATGGCAGATCGCGTGCCGGATGGGCTAAAGCAGGTGGAAAGTGAAAGGAAGGGCTGTTTTGAGGGTAAAAGATAGAAAACCTCTCTTCGAACAACGACGTAGGACTAAAGGGAGGATGGGATGCCCGGGCCTGCGATTGTAAACAATGAGAGTCAGAGCACGGATGATCCGAAAAAAAATTCAATCGCGAGCCGGAACGCGATGGAAAAAATTCGGGCAGGGTATGTTTAAAATTTTCCGTTCAACGGGGTCTCCGGGAAATTTTCTCCAGCATAAGGCCCCGCATCCATCCGTGCAACAAGGGCCGGTGGCACCCCGTCTGGTTGGATCCGGTGAAGACTTGCCCTGGAAAGTTACAAAAAAATTATTCGGGCCTCACAGAATTCCCATACCGGCTGCTGCCTCTGCACCAATGTGATCCTTACGTGGCACCTCACGGATCAGCAATGAAAGCACGAGCACCAGTACACCCAGCACGGTTCCAAAGATAAAGACGGAGTTGAATCCCGTAATGAGCATGGACATGGTGATGCCACTTGTTCCCGCAGAGACCTGGATCCCGGAGAATGCAGCGATGATGAAAAACGTCCCGTACATCGCAACAGCAATTACCGATCCGATGTTGCGGGCAGTCATGGCAACACTCGAGACAACTCCCTCACTTCCCCGTGGCGAGAGCCCGAGGATCAGGTTGAAATTTGGCGGGATGAAGAGACCAGCAGCTGCCCCGTTCAGGGCGAGCGCCACGATAATGTACCAGTACGCGGTGTCCTGGGTCATCTGCATGAACAGGATATTTGCCGTGATATAGCAGAGGGACGCCGCTATACAGATCCGGCGCGATCCCACCCGGTCCGAGAGTCGTCCGGAGAGTGGGCCCATCACCATCAGGGCAATCGCCGGGACCATCAGGAAAAGCCCCGCAATATCGGTCTTAAGTCCTTTGGCAATCTCAAGGTAAAATGGCATGATGAAACTCGTGCCCGAGACCAGCATCATGCCAATCATTGCTGCAATGTTCGCAAGCGTATAGTTGTGATTCTTAAAAAACGAGAGATCGATCAACGGAGCGGAACAACGGGACTCCCAGACGACAAAGATCACCCAGAAGATTGCAGAGCCAATTACACTCGCAATAATGACAGGTGATGTCCAGCCCATCGTAGTACCCATGTTCATCGCAAATACCAGGGTTCCAAGCGCCGCAAAAAGAATGCCGGCACCTGTTGCATCAAATTGCTGCCGGACACCGTCAGGTATGGTATCCTTTGGCAGAACACGGATCCCGAGCAGGATCGCTATAACACCAACCGGGACGTTGATGAGAAAAATCCAGTGCCAGCTTAAGTAGGTGGTGAGAAAACCGCCAAGCACCGGCCCGGCTGCTACCCCGACCGAGACGAAAGTGGTCATTATCCCGAGTGCTTTGCCCCGGTTTGCTGCCGGCAGGTACATCGTGATCATTGCCCCACCGATTGCCTGGAGCATCGCTGCCCCTACAGCCTGGAGGATCCGGAAGCCTACCAGCTCGCCAATGGTCATGGAAAGCATTCCGCAGGCCAGCGAACCGATGGCAAAGATCGCAAACCCCCAGAGATAGACTTTCCGGTAACCTCTGATATCGGCAAATTTCCCAAACGCGATGAGTGTGGCTGACAGGGTCAGCAGGTAGGCCATTGCCACCCACGATACGATCGTGATTGACGTATTGAAGTACGTGGCCATGGTCGGGAGCGAGATGTTGACAATTGTGGTATCGAGTGCCCCCATGAACCCTGCTACCGAAACAAGGATCAGGAGGAGTTTTTGCTGGAGGGGATCTTTTAGGACTGCGTGGCCGACCAGGGGATTCTGCATGGACAAAAGTATGGTAAAAGGAGCTGATGAAGGGAGCGGATTTGAATCCGGTTGTGCGACTGGGAAACTATTCCGGTTAATTGTGGTTGAAAAATATTTGTCGCAACTTTTGATCGGGATTGGGAAATTTATCCGGAATGAGCGAGTCTAGATGAAAATTTTTAGCCGGTGTTCGATGAAAATTTTTGATTGTGTCCAAAGATCGGCTAAGATAATATCCTGAATGGGATGATCTCATTGTTAGTCAAAAACAAAAGGAGACCACCCCAAATGGAAATTATAGTCCCACTACAAGTAAAAGTTTGCCTTCCTGAAGATGAAAT
>JANYBK010000226.1 GCA_025360805.1 Methanomicrobiales archaeon | reverse complement strand
TTCTAAAAATTCGAGCGTGTGGCGGAGTGGAACGACAAGATCCGGTGGGAGTTCGGTTTCTTTAGCGCTGGATATGGCTTCCCTCAGTAAATGGAGATCTGAGGAGACCATGGCATGGTTCCAGCGCCACTGGGCAAACCGGGTCACCATCTCTTCAAGCTCCCGCATACGGTGCGTGATGAAGAGTCGCGTTGTAAGGAGGTCATCAGAACCTGCGATAAGCCGGTCGAGTTTATGTGCAGCAATCCTTACTGTTGCACTGCTGCCGGTTCCCACGTATTGTCCCTCTTTTTGGAGGGAGGGCGGGACGGGTAACGATCCTGAACTCAAAGGTTCGGTTTTACCAGTAGAACTATCTTTAAAATATCCGGTTTCCGATGGTTTATTCTGATGCAGGTCTGTTGAACTGACAACGCGGATAACCGTTGAATTGCTGATAGGATTAATTTCAATTTTTCTTTGGCTGATCTCTTTATTGTCTCCTGCACTTTTATCGGGTGCAATTAATGCCCTGATAGCCTGAATGACTTCTGCTGAACTCGGTTGTTGAGCGTGTGCACCCTGCAGATGAATCCGGATTACTTTTAATGCATCATGGAATATGTCAAACGCATCGTCATCGGGGCAAAAACTGCCTTTTTTTATAGCGGCAAAGACATTTTCAAGATTCTGGCAGACCAGTTCGATCTCTTTTACGTTGACTGCCCGTGCAGCTCCTTTCAGGCTGTGTATTGTCCGAAAAACTCTCTCTGTTACCAGTGTTCCGGTTTCCGCTCCGCTCTTTTCCAGTTCCAAAAGACCTTCAGTAATGGTGCTTATGTATTCTTCTGCCTCTTCTCTGAATGTGGCGAGGAGTTTATTTTTGAATTCATCGTCCGGACCGGTCATAAGCAGGACCTATCAGACGTGATACTGAACGGTGAGTTTCTTTAAGCGCACGCCAAGTTCATGTAAGTCTTCTGCTGTCTTTTCCGCTTTCCTTGTAATTTCGAGATTTTTCTGTGCAGCATCACGGATCTTTTCCATAGCCAGTGAGATCTGGTCAACGCCAGCTGCTTGTTCCTGGATGGATGAGGTAATTTCGATAGCTTCTCGTGAAGAGTCGGCAATCGATCGGGTAAGAACTTCGATTGCCTCACGGGCATCTCTTGTCAGCCTGACTGCATCTGCAACGGAGCGGGTTCCCTGCTCGGTTGATACTACTGTTGAAGAGACGCCCCGCTGGATATCGGTTAGGATGGTGCGGATGTTTGCTGTTGCCTGTTTGGATTGCTCGGCAAGATTGTGAATCTCATGGGCAACTACAGCAAAACCTCTCCCAAAATCTCCGGCCTTTGCCGCTTCAATGGATGCATTGACTGCAAGCAGGTTGGACTGTTCTGAAATATCTGTTACAGTTGCAATAATCTCCCCAATGGCCTGACTCTGTTCAGAGAGTTTAATCACACTCATTCCGATTGTGTCCATCTGTCGCTGGATGTGGTTCATTCCGTCAAGAATCTCTTGTACTGATTTCTGGCCTTCTCCAGAAACGGTGATGGCTTTCATAGCTTTTTCCGACACGGATTTAGACTTGAGAATTACAATGTCGGTCTTTTTCCGTACACCTTCTACTGTATCTGAAGTGTCATTGACGGTACTTGCTGTCTGGGAACTGGCAGTTGCGAGTTGGGTAGTCACGGTCAGGATCTCACTTGATGCTGATGAAAGGACAGACACACCTTCATAGAGTTCCTCGTTGATCAGCTTCATAAGTCGTTGGAGCTCGATACCGATCGTGTTTAGTGCATCACGGTAGGCAACAAACTCGCCGGCAACCGGGATCTTCTCATCAAACCGTGCGGTAAAATCACCGGATGCATAGAACCGGGCAAGGCGCATGGCCTCGTTCACCGGCTCAGTGATCGTTTCAAGGGTCTTGTTAAACCCGGCAATGATCATCCTGTAGCCTCCACGGAATGCATTTTCATTCCCGCGAACAGAAAGATCACCGGCCCGTGCAGCATCAGTGAGTTTAATCGTTTCCTTATGCAGGTGATCCAGTGAATCGACCATCATCCTTAGTGCAGGACGGATCTCATCACGTTCATCAACCGGCTCAGCGAAGGCTTCGATATAATCCCCTTTGGCAATCTTTTTGATATTTCCCACAACATTCGTCTGGAGATCGTCAGCAAACTCATCCATGGTTGCGGCCATGATCCCAATTTCATCCTGCCTTTTGATATTGAGACGTGCCGAAAGGTGTCCGTTCCTGAGCTCTTTGATCATGACCACTACAGACTGCAGAGGTCCGGATATTGAGCGCCCAAAGAGAATCGCAATGGCTGCACCAATGGCCATTGATGCGATCATCAAGGCAAATATGGTATTTCGTATGGTGTCAATAGGCCCGGTGAAATCCGAGAGTTCAGCGCGTGATACAATATACCAGTCAAGCGGTTCGTAGTACGTGTAGGCGTCAAGGACTTTTGTGCCGTCAACGTCATGGGGAACTGCACCTTCCTTGTTCTTTAACATCTGCTTTACATAATCCTTATCTGCCCAGTTCTGCCCTTGAGCGGTTGGATGGACAAGTACGTTTCCTGCAGTGTCAATAACGTACATGTAACCGTTTTTACCCACAACGGTATCGCGTATACTCTTCTTGACCACATCGAGGGTTTGCCCTTCTTCAGTTCCAACGAAAAGAACACCAATGATCTTTCCGGCGGGATCTTTGATTGGTTCATACGCAGTGACATAGTTTTTCCCGAATAGGTCACGTCTTCCATAATATGTCACACCGTCGTTCACGGTCACTTTATAAACATCATCAGTCAGGCGGGTTCCGACTGCACGCTTTCCATTGGTATCCAGAACATTTGTGGAGATACGGACCGCGTAACTGTTATTGTATACCTGGAAAACAGTCGCTGCGCCCCCGACCATTGCCTGCACCTGATCGACAGTCTCGAAGTTGTCATTGACCACATAACGGTTGCCCCTGCTGTCGATCAGCGTCATTTGGTCGTTGATGACTTCCGGTGTGCCCTTACCATAGAACGTTTGTTTTGCCACATTGAGGTCACTGTTAACCTTGTTGCGTGTCAGCTTGTAGACATCATTGGTCCACCCTTTCATATCACCCGTCTGAGTCTCTAACAATGCCTGTGTCTGTTCACTGATAACGCTGCTTGAGCTGGTATAAGCGACCAACCCGAGTAATAGTGTCGGGATGATTGCCAAGAAAAGACAGATGACGAGAATCTTGGTCCCGACTTTCATGTTGGAAAAAAACTGCATCATATCCCGTACCCCTCCAGTACTCGTTCACATTCTGGTAATGAATAGACTGATCGCATATCGTTTAAAATTACTGATATTGTTCACAATGCCTTCACGCACTTTACAAAACAACAGACTGAGAAAATCAAGATGTATTTTGAATAGGATGTCTCATGCCGAAGTCTCATCGATGAGCATACGGGGATCGGAAAGAAGCGCCGCCCCATCGAGTACCACAATTCCATCAACCACTCCTAAAAGATAAGGAATTGCACCTGTAGGTGCAACATGTGTTTGTACAGCGGGCAGACTGGCTGGGATAGTTGTAATTCCTATGATGTAATCCGCAAGAATCCCAAATGTCATTGTTCCGTCAGTGACCACAATGACCCGGTTTAAATCTGTGAGACCCCTGCCACTGATGGAGAAAAGTGCGCGGAGATCTACAAGTGATATGATCTCTCCACGTATCGCACAGATACCCGAGATATATTCCGGTGTACCGGGAACCGGAGTGATCCCCCCAGTAAGGACCACTTCCCGGACATACTTCATACCGATCGCATATTGCTGGTATGCAAGCCGGAATTTCAGCACTTCAATCCGCTCAATTCCCCGTGATCTGGCTGCGGGTTGTGAGAGTTTTTGTGCCCGCTCTGCAAGGATCTTAGTTACTCTTCCCACTTCTCCTGTATCCTCACTGGGAATAATACTCCTTGTATGGAGTAAAGCACGGATCTGTTCCGGATTAGTATTCTTTAAAAATCCTGCCAAATCCCGGATGATGACAAGCCCCTCAGCAGTAATTGTTACACTCTGCAGAACCGGTTCAACTGGTCGTGCGGAACCGTCTTTTAATGGGAGAGTTGTATCCGTACTAATACCAGAGGTCTCATCGACCCAGAGAGCAACACAATCGGTGCCCGTTTTTGTTACAATCAGGACGTCAGAAAGACGGGGTTTGCGCTCAGGAAATCCAAGGAGTGTCCGGATCTGGTAGACCGGTACCGTTCGGCCATGAAGGTTGATCTCTCCGGCTATCCGGGATCTGTTTTCAGATTGCGGTGTTATCCGGACCATCCGCTCGACAAATACGGTCTTTCCCACAGTTATTGCACATGAGACCCCTTCAACTGAAAACTGTAACAGGGTCGTAATACCGCTTCACCTTAATAATCCTTCATTGGCGCTGATGTGATAAAAGTATGCGGGAAATGATGCCTTCAAATAATCTGCAAAAAAAGAGGCAGATCCGTTCTGGTCAGACAGGATATGCTTTCAATGTTTTTTTATGGGACAAATGGTTATTGAGAACCTTTCATAAACATCAATCCGTATGACACTTTTATTGATGAATCGTCAATAAAAAATCCTTAAAAAGATGTTCTCAGTGGTTGACAACCTGTTTTTAATTCGAGCTGCCATGAGATCTCAGATACGTTTGAACATACTATCAAGATCCGTTCTGCTAAACCGGATAATTGTTGGTCTGCCATGAGGACATGTGTATGGGTTCTGTGTGAGTCTGAGCTGGTTTACAATTCGCTGGCATTGTTCCCTAGTGCAGACTGTGCCTGCCTTAATTGCACCACGGCACGCGATAATCCGGGTAATCCGCTCCCGGTTATTCACAGAACCGGTTGATGCATCATTGACCAGATCGCTGATGATCTCGTCAATAATTCCAGCATTTTCCATCCGCCCGAGCACAACCGGGATTGCACGGACGATGAACGAGTCCCTGCCAAAATCCTCAAGGATAAATCCTTCCTGAGTGAGAGCCGGAAGCAGTTCTTTAAGAACTGATGTATCTTTGGGTGTGCGGTGGAGGATGACCGGCCAGATAAGTTCCTGGGAATGATGTTCCCCTTTCAACCGCAGCAATACCTGCTCGTAGAGGATCCGCTCATGCGCAGCATGCTGGTCGATAATTACCAACTCGTCAGTATCCGTCCGCCCAAGTATGTAGATGCCTCCGAATTCGCCGATGACTTCAATGGCCGGAAGTCGTGATGGAATCGCTGGGATTCCGGTCCTCAGCTCTGTCTGCCGTAACCGCTGGTCAGAATCAACGGTTCCCGAATGGGTGGATTCACTGACTCCGGATGATATCATTTCAGTTAGAGGATATGTATAGACCGGTTGGCTTTCAGTTACAGCGGACAGGGATGCGATTGACTGAGCCGGGGCTTCAACTGCGGGAATCAGGTCATGAGCAAGTAAGGCATCCGATACTGCTTTTCGGACTGCTTCTGCAATCTCTTTTTCCTTTGACAGGCGGACCAGTTTTTTTGTCGGGTGTACATTCACATCCACAAGACTGCAATCGATCTGAAGAGAGAGAAACGCAACGGGGGACCGGTCTTTTGGAAGCAGTGTGCCATACCCGGTTTTGACTGCTCCATTGATGAGTGGAGAGGAAATGAAGCGCCCGTTAATTATTACGAGCATTCGAGCGGTGTCTTTTCGTGAGAGTGAGGGTTGCGAAAAATAACCGGTGATTTTCATATATGGATACACAGCATCGACCGGAAAAATGTGCTTAACTGTATCTGCACCAAACAAGCGTGCGATGGTGTCGAGAGGGCGTGTTGTTCGATCGGTTACCATCTGTTCATGGTTGTTATAAAATAGGCGGAACGAGCATTCAGTGTGGGAGAAACAGACCCCTTCCATGATCGTATGGATATGGGCAAGTTCCGTGTTGATCGTTTTTAAGAATTTTTTCCGGGCCGGGATGTTAAAGAAGAGATCCTCTACAAGAATGCTGGTGCCTTCCGGTGCTCCTATTGCCGCATGCTCTTTTACAATTCCTCCGGCAATCACAATTTTTGTTCCTGCCACCGTTCCGGACCCTTGCAGTTTTGTAATCAGGGTCACACGGGATACCGCCGCGATACTGGCGAGTGCTTCTCCCCGAAAGCCAAGCGTATGGATGGTGTCCAGATCTCTAATGTCTGCGATCTTGCTTGTTGCATGAGGAACAAAAGCAAGTGCGGCATCCTGTGGTGACATCCCACACCCATCATCGGTGATCCGGATACTGCTGATCCTGCCATCCGCCGATGAGAGTTCGATCCGGATGGAGCGGGCACCGGCATCGATGGCATTCTCAACGAGTTCTTTTACAACTGAAGCGGGGCGCTCCACCACTTCACCTGCCGCGATCTTGTTGACCGTCGATTGATCGAGAACGTGAATTACCGGAGAATGATTACTGCTTGTCATAATTTTTCATCTTTGCCTAAACTCTTTTTTAGTTCAGCTAACTTTGCGAGCGCTTGCATAGGGGTCATCTCATCCGGGTTGAGACGTCCGAGTGCCCGAAGCGTGGGGTGTTCAACGGGAATGCTTTTGTCGGCATGATCATCAACAAGAAGAATCTGCGTATAGCGTTGGGGGCGGGTGCCGGCAGGGACTGCCCTGTTCATGCTCTCTGACAAAAGCACCTCTGCCCGTTCGGTTACTTTTTTTGGGATACCCGCAAGGCGGGCTACATGGATACCGTAACTCTTGTCGGTTGCTCCGGGAATGAGTTTTCGTAAAAAAACCACTTCTTCTTGTGTCTCTTTGACCGCGAAGTGGTAATTTTTAACCCGTTTGAGTTGTTCTTCCATAGCGATGAGTTCGTGGAAGTGCGTAGCAAAGAGTGTCTTTGGTCCTGTTGTTGTTTTCCCGTGCAGGAATTCGAGCACCGCTTTTGCAATCGAGCATCCATCAACAGTGCTTGTCCCCCTGCCGATCTCATCGAGTATCACCAGACTTTTCGATGTGAAGTTGTTAAGGATATTTGCAAGTTCGAGCATCTCAACAAAGAACGTACTCTGCCCGCTTGCAAGATCATCAAAAGCCCCTACCCGGGTAAAAACCCGGTCGAGGATGCCGATGCCTGCATGACGTGCGGGAACAAAACTTCCGGCCTGTGCCATAATGCAACATAGAGCAACTGTGCGCATGTACGTGGACTTGCCTGCCATGTTAGCACCAGTGATGATCATTATCTGCGTATTACTGCCCGAGAGTTCAGTATCGTTTGGGACAAAACCCCCTGTCACCCGCTGTTCAACAACCGGGTGACGCCCGTCACGGATCATGATCGCATCACCGTCATTGAGTTGCGGGCGCACATAGTCACGTGTCTGTGCCACTTCGGCAAGTGCTGCCGAGACATCAAGAGTTGCAATACCTGCGGCAATTGCCTGTAGAGCATCGACTTGTTTTTGCAGGGTTTCTATAAGCGAGGTATAGAGTTCCCGTTCGAGAGCAAGCACTCGTTCATCGGCATTGGTGATGAGTGCTTCTTTTTCCCTGAGTGCTGGTATGGTATAACGTTCTCCCGTTGCTGTAGTCTGCTTGCGTTCATAATGCGCAGGTACAAGAGGGAGATTGGGTTTGGTGATATCGATATAGTAGCCGAAGATCCGGTTGTAACCAATTTTTAACGATTTTATACCGGTAACTTCGCGTTCCTTTGCCTGTAGTTCCACAATCCAGTCCTTGCCGGAATGCAAAACGACTGTTATTTCGTCGAGTGCAGGGGAATATCCGCGCCGGATTACACCACCGTTTCTGGCAATCACGGGGGGTTCATCAACGATTGCTCTTTCTATAAGATTGACTGTTTCTGAAAGATCTTGTATCTGTCCGAGCGCTTCATACAATAACCGGGGAAGGTTTTTGTCCACATGGTCCTCTAACGGTTTTTTTAGTTCCGGCAGCATCTGAAGTGATGTGGCAAGGGCAATGAGATCCCGTGGCCCGGCATTACCGTACGCGATACGGGCGGAGATCCGTTCGATGTCTGCGACACGGTTGAGATGAGATCGAAGGGAGAGCCGTTCTTCAGTGTGTCCCGCAAGAAATTCAACAGCATCGAGCCGGTTGTTGATTGCATCGATATCTGTGAGCGGGCGGGTGAGATGGCGGCTTAGGAGGCGGCTGCCCATCGATGTTTTTGTGAGATTTAAGCAGGAGAAGAGTGTTGAGCCTTTAGATCCGCCGGAAATACTCTCCATCACTTCGAGGTTGCGCAAGGTGATTGCATCAAGCATCATACACTGGGCAGATGTTCTCCGGGACATGCTGGAGATATGGGGGAGCGGGGAGTACTGGGTTTCCTGTGCATAGGCAAGGGCAGCCCCTGCCGAACCGATGGCTGCCGGTTCGCCTTCGCACCCGTAACCGGAAAGAGTGGCAACACGGAATTGGGAAGTAAGGAGGTAGTTGGCCTTTTCCTCATTAAACAGTGAATCAGAAACCTTTGAAACTAAAATGCCTTGTTCCTGTATACGCTCTTTCAAATCTTCCGGCACTGCATAGGGCATAATTATCTCTGCCGGATGGTATCTTGCAATCTCTGACAGGAGATTCTGGTGATGTGCATCCTTTTCAACTGTGGTTACAAAAAATTCGCCGGTCGATATATCCAGAAGTGCAATACCCCAGGTATTTTTTTTGTCAGGGCAGCAGGCCATCAGGTACGTGGCTGCTGATGAGGAGAGCATGGAAGAATCGATCACAGTGCCCGGCGTGATCACACGGACAATCTCCCGCTTGACGATCCCTTTAGCGGTTTTTGGATCTTCCACCTGATCGCAGATAGCCACTTTGTAACCCTTGTTAATCAGTTTTGCAATATAGCCATCTATGGCATGATAGGGAACACCGGCAAGCGGGATGGGATTATTATCAATCTTTGACCGTGAAGTGAGCACGATCTCGAGTTCTTTTGATATAATTTTTGCATCCTCTTCAAAAGTTTCATAGAAATCCCCGATGCGAAACAGGAGGACGGTATCTGCAAATTTCTCTTTTAGCTCACGGTACTGTCGCATCACCGGAGTTAAGCGGGGACCTGCCAGTTCATTATCGGACTCAGCCAGCGGAGACTCGCGAACCATGGATGTTGAAATGTAGCCTTCCTAATCAATTAATACCGATCTTTCATGCATTCTCCACTCACGCAGTGCGGCGCCAGAGATAGAGAATAACCAGTGGAGATGATAAGACCAGCGCGATCAGCCCAAAACCGAGACCGATGGCAAAACCTATTCCCATGATGCGCGTGATTTCTATGAGAATACTGACTACCCATGGGATCTGGCTCCAGAGAATAATCACTCCGGTAAGAGCAAGTATGCAGATCCCGACACTCGCGTTTTTTAAGTCCTGCAGGCTTGGGGCAGCTGACAGGATAAGGCTGAGTACAATGAAAAGGTAGACGAGGAACCATGCATTGAACTGCACTATGAGGTTCCGGGTAAATGTCTCAAGAACCCCTCCACCCATCATAATCAACGCATCGGCTGAATCAACTGATTGTGGAAGTGCGGGAAGCAGACAGCCAAGGTAATTTGAAAATAACCATGTGCACAAAGTGAGGACAAGCGGGATGCAGAAGAGCGGTGCGGTACTGATAATAACATTCCCGATCATGGGAATCACCGGGGGATTGTAAGTGACAGACCCACCCTCTTTTGAAAAAAATACCACGTTACGGATTTTTGCACCCGTGAGCAGACAGCCAAGCATATGAGCGCATTCATGGACAACTACACCCGGTGCACGGAGGATATAATAAAAAAACCTGACGGGTATAGCCTGAGCCCAGAGAAAATCCAGTGCTAATGAGAGGAGTATTACTAAGATACCCGTTGCGATGACAAGGAGAAACCCGGCATATTCCATTAAGAATTCCTGTATTAACTGTAATGTTTAAGAAGCCCTGCTCATAAGATGAGCTATTGAGTCATGCTACTGCTGAAAGGCTCATCATCTCAAACTTCCCATGAGGCATTATGCAGGAAGAAGACCCTTTGGCAGATCCCGATGCGACTTGCAGCAACAATAAAAAAAATCGTCTTATTCACGAAAAGAGCCCCTATCTTCTCCAGCATGCAAAAAACCCGGTGGACTGGTACCCATGGAGTGAAGAGGCTTTTTCACGGGCTGTTCGCGAAGATAAACCAATCTTTCTCTCAATAGGATATGCTACATGCCACTGGTGTCATGTGATGGCGCACGAATCTTTTGAAGATAGGGAGGTTGCCGAACTGCTCAATCGGGATTTCATTGCAATCAAGGTAGATCGCGAGGAGCGACCGGATATCGACAGCTTGTATATGGCCGTCTGTCAGCAGATGGCAGGGCTGGGGGGATGGCCGCTCACAATTGTCATGACGCCAGAAAAAAAGCCGTTCTTTGCTGCAACGTATATTCCAAAAGAAACCCGTTTCTCTTTAATGGGTCTTTTAACTCTTCTTCCACGGATAACACAGATGTGGAATGAAAAAAGATCGGATCTTATCAGGTCTGGTGATCGGGTTGTTGCTGCGATCTCTTCTCATGATATTTCCTCATCTGAAATTGGACCTGGTGAGGATCTGCTTGATGAAGGCTATAACTCGCTGCTCCTCAAGTTCGATGCTGCGAATGGGGGATTTGGCAATGCCCCGAAATTTCCCACACCCCACACTCTTCTTTTCCTGCTCAGGTACGGAGCAAGGAAAAGTGATACCCGTGCACTTGCAATGGCAAAAAAAACACTCAATGCCATAAAAAATGGGGGAATATATGATCATCTGGCTGGTGGTGTACACAGGTATTCAACCGATGCAAAATGGCATGTCCCTCATTTTGAGAAGATGCTCTATGACCAGGCTCTTCTGGTTATGGCCTATACTGAAGCGTTTCAGGTAACAGGG
>JANYBK010000212.1 GCA_025360805.1 Methanomicrobiales archaeon | reverse complement strand
GCTACAAGGCGGCGGTGAGAAATGAGCAGGAGGCTTTTGTTCCTTTACCGGGCACCGTGAATGTTTCCCGGTGTGAGCGGGTGACGGCTGATGTGGGGAAGTGTTCGGTGTGCGGGTTGGTGAGGGCGGAGTGGATTGACCTGGAGGCGGGGGTGAAGTTGTGCGAGCATTGTTACGGGAGGGGGGTGAGGGAGAAGACCCGGGGGGTTGGGTGAATATATTCAGGCGCGAAGATTTGGGAGTACCGGTAACGGAGGGCATCCATTTTTTTATACCTAAATCCGGTTTTAACTCCTATCCTTTAAGTCATCAAATAACCAATATATTTTATCATGAGTTGCAATCTTTCTGATGGAGAATTATACATATTAAATATACTCTATCAGAGAGGGTGTCTTAACATAGCGGCTGGAAAGAATTCCAAGCAGATAGAGAAATATTATATAAAACGGGGTTTTTCCAAAGATTATGACGATGCAATTCGTACTCTCCTTAATGATGGATATATCACAAAAATAAAAAAATCTGACGATAAATTTTATATTTCTGATATCAAAAAAGCAGTACCAATCCTTTTTGAGCACGGTTTTGATGTAACAAAAGGAAGGGTCAGACCAATAAAATAACTTTACATCAGTGTAAAATATTCTTTACAAACGGTTTAATAATATTATGATAAACATTGTTGCGGACATGAGGTGACTAGTGACTCCCCTCTGTATACCAATTTTATGATGTGCGTGATAATATGGGGCAGCCATTTGATGGTGTGTTAGGCAACAGCAGTGAACTCCGGCTTTTGGAGTTCTTGTTGCCATTGCATGATGTTGAATTCAACATCAGCGAATTGGCAGATGAAGTAACGGTATCAAGAGTAACCATAACCAGAGTGATCAAGAAATTTGTTGAAAAAGATATCCTGAAAACCCGGCGTGTCGCTCCAGTGAATTATTATTCACTGAACTACGCATCCCCAATTGTGCAATGGTTCCAGGATGGGAACAATGTGCTCATCGAAATGATGCTGGGAGATGAAATTCTCTACGATATCCATGATGCAATAAAACAAAGACAATCAATGAAGGCCAAAACACTTCCGGAATCAGTGAGTGGAACTCCGTGGCCGATTAAAGGACCGATGCAGATTGCCGATGGAAATCCGGGTTTTCGTACTGCCTTCGAGGGAACTGCAAGTGGAGGATCCCACCCATCCCACTGGAATGATGAGATCTGTATGCAATCAGGATCACCGATGAATGAAAAACCAAGTGCACAGATTATGCCCCAAATATTACCGAGTGTGGTTTAAGAATGACATCAACAGAATTATTTTTCAGGAAAGAACTGGCAAAAGAGATTAGGAATGTTTCTCGCTTAATGAAAGATGAGACAAACGTAGAGAAAAAACTCTATTATTTTTCTGCAGCCTATGGTGTAGCGAGCAGAACATACCGTTATTCGTTCACTAAAAAAGTCTTACTTGCAGAACTCGTATTGCAGACGAGTTATTCCTCAATAATGGATCGGATCGTGAGGATCAAAAGTGGGGACGTAACCGTACCTCTGGATGAGATAGTTTTTGATACAATTGTCGAGGGACTCAAAAAACTCGCTGATGCAATAGAGACGGATGCACCAATACAGGAAGCGTTAGAGATGATTCTCACTGCATCTTTCAGCACGAGCGGTCCAGGATATTATCTGATGGAAAAACGTATGTTCGAACTTTAAACAGATCCTTTTTTTTAATCGTAATAAATCACGATTTTTTTTATGCGCTGGTTGTCTCCCAGCCTTACAGATTCAGCGGGAGATACAACCAGATTGCACAAACAGTGTCTGCGGAATTGGCCCCGCGACATGATGCCGCCATGATGGATGAGGTGCCCTCATGTGGATTTGAGCACGGGCTCAATGAGAGGAAGGAAGGGGAAGTATCAGGATTGCAAATCTATGTGAACAGAATTTTTCATTAAACTAACCATTTTATCGTTTCAGAATTTAAAGCAGAATCAGTGATACTATGCCAATACCTGATTTTCAAAGTCTGATGTTACCCGTTCTGGAGTTTTATGGCGACAAACTCGAACATGGATCCCAGGATGCTCTTGGATTTTTAAAGACGAAATTGAAACTTACCGATGAAGAAATTAACGAGCTTCTCCCCAGTGGGAGACAATTCAGATTTAATAACCGCGTCGGCTGGGCGATAATCTATTTGAAGAAATCCGGGTTGCTGAACCGACCTTCACGGGGTAAATACATCATCACCTCACGGGGTCTGGATGTCCTGAAGGAGAAGCCGGAAAGAATCAACATGAAATATCTGGAAAAATTCCAGGAGTATCTTGATTTCAAGGATTTCAGGAATGAAACAATCGATGATAAAAATCTCCCTTCCGAATGCGACAGGGTTGCGACACCCCAGGAATCACTGGAGTCGAGTTACCAAGAGTTAAGAAGGCAACTATCGCATGATCTTCTTGAACGGGTTAAACAGAGTTCCCCGGCATTTTTTGAAACACTTGTCGTTGACTTACTTTTGAAATTGGGATATGGCGGTTCAAGGATTGATGCGGGCCAGGCCATCGGCAGGACCGGCGATGATGGTATCGACGGAATCATTAAGGAGGACAAACTTGGTCTCGATGTCGTTCACATTCAGGCAAAACGTTGGCAAAATCCCGTGGGAAGACCCGACATTCAGGCTTTTGTAGGAAGTCTTGAAGGAAACCGGTCCCGAAAAGGTGTTTTTATCACGACATCGAAATTCACGAGCGATGCCCAGGACTACGTGAAAAGGATTGAGAAGAAAATCGTCCTTATTGATGGTGAGCAATTAACGCAATTGATGATTGATAACAGCGTTGGTGTTGCTGAAGAATCCCGGTATGTCGTGAACCGGTTGGATGAGGATTATTTTATTGAGGAATAATCTGATTTTAAATGGGGTTGAATTGAATGAGTGAATCACCTGCCGACGATGGCAATATGCGAAAAAAATTGTTTGAAATTTCAGAGACTCTGAAAAAAGAAGGTGTCATTGTTGAAATTTCAGACGACAATCAAACAACATTCAATAACATTGTCTTGGCATATTGCTCAAAAGCCGGGGAGGAGCATTTCAAAAAGATAGAAGATGAACTCCCCCGTAAACTCGATGAACATTATTCACAATTGTACGGGTTCGAAGAACGCCTATATTACCATTGGTCCATGCCGTTTTCATTATTTGAATACTTCATTCTCGAATCGCAGGATATTAATGAAGAGTTGTTACAGTTCAGATCTCTTCATTTTCATTAGCATTACGAGCCCGGTTCGCAGAAATACGCGATTAAACCGGCAGATCAATATACTAAGAGAGCATTTTATTGAACAAGCAAGATGACAATAAACTGCGATTCAATACGA
>JANYBK010000167.1 GCA_025360805.1 Methanomicrobiales archaeon | reverse complement strand
TATGCCGAGATGCCCGATTGTTACATTTGAACCGTCTATTAACGTCATTTTTTTGGTAATTCATGTTAGTTTCTTCTCCGGTAAATATCTATGTACAAAATAAATAAAAATCAGTGAATTTTTACTGCCGATGGTCGGTTTTATTGTGGCTCTCAAACAAAAAGCGATTACCCCGCCCTCACGTTGATCTCCATATCTGCAATCTTCCGGTAAACCGTTGCTGTCTTAGACTGGGTCCAGCGATCGAACACGAGCACCTGGAACGGTTGCCAGATCGTCACCCAGCAGAAGATCACCAGCACGTTCTCTAAGACTTCTGATATGGGATTTCCCTTGAACTGGGAGCAGATAGCAATGCCGATAAATGAGGGAATACAGACAGCGATTGTCAGTCGGAACTCGCGGAGCCCGACCATCTGGGTAAGTTTCATTTCCCGCTGCACCTCTACTGCCCGGAGACGGAAATGAGACCGTATAGCAGAGATGATCGTGGTCTGCCGGTCCGGTGTCAGCTCGGATGCCGGGATCACGATCTCAAGATGGTTGCACATATCTGCATGATCTCCTTTAGGTGCAGCAAGGACCTGATGAAAGATCTCAGTCTCTGCACGATCGGACAACTCCCGGTTGTTCTCGGGCGTTGGATCATCAGAGTCATAGAAATGAGCGATCGTCCGGAACGTTACCGATGTGCCATTTTTTTTCTGCTCGTTGTTGTTTTGCATTTACCATCATCCCATTATTGTCAGTCCCTCTTGAGCCAGCCCGGATTGAAGTACACCCATGCGGTCAGTACCATCACGAGTCCCACGATCGTGACCCTCTGTAACAGTGTTGCCGGTCAAGGGTTACCGGATCAGGTTCATACCTAAAAGCCCCCCGACAATAGCCGGGACCCCGGTGAGTGCGGTATGTGCTTCTATGAACGATCGTCATCGCACTTTTGATTTATAAATACCGTTTCTCATATCGGATCATCCCGTCGAACACCCATGAGGAAGCATTCTTATGGAGAAAAAATCCAGTTTCCTCTTAACAGGTCCTGATATGCGTGAGTGAAAATTCGTCCTCCCAGAAAATGTCCCCAAAAGACCTGATAATCGTGATTGTTATCTCCCTCGGCTCGTTCATGGCCGGTCTCGATGCCACGATTGTTAATATTGCGCTTCCTGATATTGCAAAATCCTTAGACATCTCCACTGTAATGGCATCATGGGTACTCAACGCGTACCTGATCGTCCTTGTCAGCCTCCTGCTCGCTGCATCGCGCCTCGGGGATATGAAAGGGTACCGGAATCTTTTCCTTGGCGGTTTTGCTCTCTTCACTGTCGGGTCTGCCCTTTGTGGGTTATCCCCGACAATCGGCATGCTAATCGCATCGAGGATGATCCAGGCCGTAGGTGGGGCGGTAATCTCGGCTTTGGGAGCAGTCATGGTCACTTCGTACCTGTCCTCATCCCTGCGGGGACAGGCACTTGGAATTGTTGCTATGTTCACCATGTTGGGCGCAGCCCTCGGCCCGGTTGTCGGAGGTTTTCTCACCAGTGCATTCAGCTGGCAATACATCTTCTTAGTAAACCTGCCGGTGGGAATCATTGCGATCCTTCTCGGCATGCGCATCCTCCCGAATCTGGCACCTGTGACCCCGAAAGCAAAAATTGACATCCCCGGTGTCCTGCTGGTCTTTATTGCGCTGGGATTTCTCATCATTGGTCTCACCACGGTGCAGGGTAATGACCCCCAGCTCGGAATGATAGCTCTTGTAATATCTGCCATCTTCTGGGTTCTTTTTATTGTGCAGGAACGCCGTGGAAAAGAGCCGCTTATCAATATCAGCCTCTTTGCCAACCGGGCATACTCACTCCAGAATGTGAACGTCATGCTGATCCAGATGGCGATGGCCGGTGTCATGGTCATCATGCCGTTCTATCTTGAGATGGTAAAAAAGATCCCTGCAGGTAATGCCGGTACGATCCTGCTCACGTTGCCGGTCGGCATGATCCTGACCGCCCCCCTTGCTGGAAAGATCTCTGACATAATCGGGACAAAAAAACCAATTATCGCCGGCTTTGTGGTCTGTGCGGTTGCCCTCTTCCTCCTCTCCACCATTTCTGCCGAGACGAGCGTGGGACGCATCGGTATCTACCTCTTCTTACTCGGTGCAGGAACCGGTATCGCGTTCTCCCCGTTGAACAGCGCAGTGATGGGCGAGTGCCCGGTAAAAGACCGCGGGTCCACGAGCGGCCTTGTCAAGATGATGACCAATCTTGGCTCATCGCTCGGTGTTGCTGTGGTGATGCTCGTAGCCACAATCGCAGCAGGACCAAAACTTGCACAGGTTTCGGTTCATGCACTGTCGTCAAAGGATCTCGCGAGTGCGTTTGATACGGCGTTCCTGTTCTGCATGTTACTGGAGATTATCGGCATTGTGCTGATGCTCATGGTTACGGCAAAGGAGCCCTCGGGTGAGAGCAGCGGGGAAGCCGGGATCGGGTTTTAGATATCTTCTTTTTTCTGGGGATCGGAGAGTACTAACATATCTGACGGAGTCTGTTCCCGTAACTCAGTATCATGTCCCGCTCTCTTTTGAACCTGATAGCTATCATGGGTGTACTGTTTGGACCCCATTATCGTTGGAAGAATCATGCCTGATATGGAATCGCCACCTTTTTATTAGCCTGTAATAGAGATCTCTGACAAAGAGCAACCTGCATATGTCTGAAAAACCAGTCCTCCAAAACGGAACTGACTTATACGAGGCTAAATACCGGGCTGCGGGGGATCATACCAAAAAAGCTCCCGGATCAATCCTTATTGTTGAGGATAGTAAGACGCAGGCTGAATATCTACGGGCCATTCTTGAAAATGAAGGCTACCACACAGTTCTTGCTATGAATGGCTGTGAGGCCCTGGAACAGATCGCAGTCGACCGCCCCATGATGGTACTCACTGATATCGTTATGCCGGAGATGGATGGGTATGAGCTCTGCTGCAGGATAAAACAGGATAAAAAGAGTTCAGGTATCCCGGTTATTCTTGTTACCCGTCTTTTTGATACGGAGGATGTGATCAAAGGACTGGCAGCCGGGGCGGATGATTTTATCATCAAACCTTTTAAACCCGCCTATATTCATTCACGTATCACTTCTATCTTATCACATCTGGAAAAACCTGATCCGGATGAATTGTCTCCCGGGTTTGAAGTGACCGTTGCCAATACAACGTACATGATCTCTGCAGGCCGTCTCCGAATATTTAATATCCTCCTGTCCACATACGAGGCGGCCGTTAATAATAATAGGGAACTGCAGGAAGCACACGAGCAGTTGAATGCCTTCAACGAGGAACTTGTCTCCTCCAATGAACAGCTGCTGCAGGCAGCAAATGACCTCAGGAAATCAAACATAGCCCTTGAATACGAGAATACGGAACGTAAACGGGTAGAAGAAGCCCTTGCAGAAGCAAATAAAAAGCTCAATCTGCTCTCAAGTATCACCCGCCATGACATCAACAACCAGCTACTGATACTGAACGGGTATGTAGAATTGTTGCACGGAGAAATTCCTGATCCCTCTCTTGAAGATTATTTTTCCCGTATCGCAAAGGCAAGCAGCCAGATCACTTCCATGATCCGATTCACTAAAGATTACGAGGAGATTGGTATACGTGCACCCGTCTGGCATGATCTTCAGGTTCTTGTGAATAATGTGGAAAAAGGAGTTATACCCGGACAGGTCACGATTAAAAACGATCTTCCTGCCGGTATAGAAGTATTCACCGATCCATTGATCGTCAAGGTTTTTTTCAACCTGATTGACAATGCAATCCGACATGGCGGGGACCAGATTACGACAATCCGGTTCTCTTTTAAGGAAAGCAATGGGGACCGGATGATCGTGTGCGAAGATGATGGTGATGGTGTATCCACTGAAGATAAGGAGAAGATCTTTTCGCGGGGTTTTGGGAAGAACACGGGTTTTGGATTGCCCATCTGCCGGGAGATTCTCGAAATTACCGGTATCACGATCAAAGAGAACGGGGTGCCGGGCAAGGGTGCACGGTTCGAGATTTTTGCGCCATCCGGGACGTTCCGGGAGAAGGGCTGAGCAGAAAGGGGCGGGTATTTTTTGTCGCCAAAGAACAATCGTACCGGAATTACGAAATAGAAAGATAGATGCTTTTACGCCTGCCTAACTATCATTACGTTAGAGGCGTACCCTGATGCCGGCACCACAGGCGGTTCATGATCTTGTCGAGCGGTATGAGTACAACCGTCCTGTCTACCACAAAGGACAGAAGAACGAGACGGAACTAAGGCGCGAATTTCTCGACCCGTTCTTTCGTGCGCTCGGCTGGGATATTGACAACAACAAGGGCAGCTCAGAGGCGTACAAGGAAGTTGCCCACGAAGATCCGATTCGTATCCGGGGGCAGACGAAGTTCATCGATTACTCATTCCGGATTGGTGATAAGCGCAAGTTCATCTGTGAAGCAAAAAAGCCGGGCGTTGCCATAAAAGACGATCTCAGTGCGGCGTTGCAGCTGCGCCGGTACGCATGGAATGCCAAGCTTAAACTGTCGATTCTTACCAACTTCGAGGAGTTTGCGGTGTATGACTGCAATGTCCCGATCCGGAAGGAGGATTCGGCAGCTACCGCGCGGATTGCATTTTTCCCGTACACTGAATATGAGAAACGGTGGGACCGGATTGCAGCGGTCTTTTCCCCGGACGGAATACGGAAAGGCTCGTTTGACAAGTATGTTGAGACAACCGGGGAGAAACACGGAACTCTGGGTGTCGATGAGAAATTCTTAGAGGATATTGAGAACTGGAGACTGCTGCTTGCCCGCAACATCGCGCTTCGCAATAGTGCACTCACGCAGGAGGATGTCAATACTGCGGTCCAGCTGATCATAGACCGCCTCATCTTTTTACGGATCTGCGAGGATCGTGGTATTGAAAAATATGAAACGCTCCGTGCAGTTTCTGATGGCGAGGCAATCTATTCTCATCTCTGCGACCTGTTCCGGCTCGCGGATGACAAATACAATTCAGGACTTTTCCATTTTGCAGAGGAAGCGGGACGCGATGAGATGCCGGATACACTCACCCCGTCATTGCTCATCGATGATGCTGTTTTAAAAAATATTATTCACCGGCTCTATTACCCGGAGAGCCCGTACGAGTTTTCGGTGATACCGGCAGAGATTCTCGGGCAGGTGTACGAACAGTTCCTCGGCAAAGTGATCCGGCTTACGGCTGCACACCGGGCAGATGTGGAGGACAAACCGGAAGTGCGGAAGGCCGGGGGAGTCTTCTACACCCCGGCATACGTTGTCGATTATATTGTTGCAAAGACCGTTGGGGAACAGGTGAAGGGCAAGACACCCCGCGATGTTGCAAAGCTGACGATTCTTGATCCAGCGTGCGGTTCCGGCTCTTTCCTGCTCGGGGCGTACCGGTTCTTATTGGACTGGCATCGCGATTGGTATATTGAGAATCTTGTGCCGGTGCTCAAGGATCGCCTCCCGACATCCCAGGAAGTCCGGGTACTCCTGCCGGATCCGGTAGCATCGGGAAAAGCCGCAAAGAAGGAAGGAACGTATGAACTGCCGGTCTACAAGTCGGGCAATGGTGACGCGTCGAAGCTGCGGAGCGACTGGAGGCTCACGACCGCGGAGCGCAAACGCATCCTGCTCAACAACATCTATGGTGTTGACATCGATAAGCAGGCAGTTGAGGTGACAAAACTTTCACTGCTCTTAAAAGTGCTCGAAGAGGAGAGCGGGGAGAATATCTCAAAGCAGCTCAAACTTTTTGCAGAGCGGGCTCTTCCCTCCCTGCACCACAATATCCGGTGCGGCAACTCGCTTGTTGCCCCGGACTATTTTACCCACAAGCAGGCGCACCCGTTCAACATGGAGGAGCGCAAGCAGGTGAACGCGTTTGACTGGTTGCAGGAGTTCCCACAGGTTACAAAGGCGGGCGGCTTCGATGTGGTGATCGGCAACCCGCCCTATGTCCGGCAGGAGTCGCTCAAAGACCAGAAGGAGTACTACCAGTCACACTACGCGGTCTACCAAGGGACCGCCGATCTCTACGCGTACTTTATCGAGAAGGGCATCTCGCTCCTGCGTAACGGCGGGGTCTTTTCGTACATTGTTGCGAACAAGTGGATGCGAGCGAACTACGGAAAACCGCTGAGGAAGTACCTGCTGACAAAACAGATCGAAGAGATTGTGGACTTTGGCGATCTGCCGGTCTTCAAGACCGCGACCACGTACCCGTGCATCATCCGGGTCTCGAACAACAAACCTGCCCGGGAATTCTGTGTTTCAAAGGTGGAGACGCTCGATTTCCCGGATCTTGCCGGGTATGTGAAGGAGCACCGGCACCCGATGGATCAGGGCACGCTCACGGACGGCGGCTGGACGCTTGGTGATAAGCGGACTGAGATGCTGCTGAAGAAGTTGGTGAGTGTGGGGAGGCCGCTGGAAGAGTACGTGATGGGCGGGATCCACTATGGGATTAAAACCGGTTTGAATAAAGCGTTCGTCATTGATGAGCAAACAAAAAAGCGATTAATCGAAGAAGATTCAAAAAGTGCTGAAATTATAAAACCTTTCGTTGTTGGGAAGGACATCAAGCGATATAGAGCACCAGACAATGCAGGGAAATTTTTAATTTTTACATTTCATGGAATTGAAATAAAAAAATATCCGGCAATCTTGGACTATCTCAAACAATTCAAAGCAGAATTAATACCTAAACCGAAAGATTGGATTGGTGATGAATGGAAAGGTCGTAAACCTGGTTCTTATGAGTGGTTTGAGATACAAGACACGGTTGATTACCATAAGGAATTTGAAAAACCAAAAATTGTTTATCTCGTTTTCCAAGTGAAACCGGCTTTCACGTTTGATATAAATGGCATTTACATAAACAATGCCGTCTGGACTGTTCCAAAAAAAGATCTCTACTTATTAGCAATCCTCAATTCAAAACTTGGATGGTTCTTAATTTCAAATTATTGTACACAAATTCAGGGAGGCTACCAACTTATATTCCAATACCTCGGCAAGATTCCCATCTACACTATAGACTTCGACAAGCCGGATGACAAAGCCCGGCACGATCGCATGGTCACACTCGTTACCGGGATGCTGGAACTGCACAAACACCTGAGCCACGCAAAGACCGATCAGGAGAAGCGGCTCGTCACGCAGGAGATCGAGTCGACCGACCGGCAGATCGATTCACTGGTGTACGGGTTGTACGGGTTGACGGCGGATGAGATTGCGGTGGTGGAGGAGAGCGTGGGGAAGTAATAATTACAATGTTAAAATAGCCAATTCTCTTCTCTGAATAATCCTAAATGATCTGTACTGTTGATACCATAGTGGGAGCAGACATCCGGGATCTTTTTCATATTATTCGGATGAAGTTTGGGATTCCCTATTAATTTTCCTTTTTCATTCGTGACAACGCAAATCCTGTATTTTACCAGGGTTTGTTGAGGTTGTTCCTTCATTGCTAATGCTAAAGCGATAACAAAGGGATCAGCATGGAATAATTTATCCGATTCAGAATCTGCAATCCGGGGAAATCGGCTTAAGACCTCTTGGGTTTTCTCGATGATATCCTCATCGAATTCCCTGAAAATAAAATCGTGATCCGTTACCCATTGTAGCAGGATATCATACCCTTCGAGAAGTTCCTTTTTTATTTCTATGGGAGCAATCAGTCTCCCAGCGATTGCGAGATCGTGTATGTGCTCCCAGACACTGGGAAAAATATCAGAAGGGTAACGTCTTTGTAGTTCAATGAGAGAAGAAGTATCAATAATATACAGATTTTCAGTCTCGTGCATTCAGACACTCACGATTCTGCCCGAAGCTTTTCCAGATTTTTCATTTTGATATCAAGATAATCAAGAGCATCACGGCTTGTGATATATCCGAGATCGGAATTTTTCAGTACAAGTGAGACAAAACGATGCCCTTTTTCATTAAGGCACTTTTGATCGAGAGATATTGCAGGGCCGCTCTTTTTAGCACTTTGATTCTGTTTTTCTTTCATCAAAGCAGCGTCTGCCCGGATTTTGTCCCGTTCGGTTCTGAATTCCGATGAGCTGATATAGTCAAGAGTGAGTAGTCGCATCAGGGCAGATTCTTTGCTGATCTTCAACCTGTTCGCAATCGATGCAGCTATTCTGGAATAATGAGTTGTCTGGAGAAGTTTCTCAATATCCAACTCTTTTTTCAGAAAATCTTCCGGAACTAAAAATGCTCCGGCAAACCGGTTACACCAGTATTCAATCATCTTAATCTTTTTATCGTCTATTTCATCGCTGTCCCGGTTGCACACTGCGGATTCGTTTAAGAGAATGTGCCCGTATTCGTGGAAGAGTGTGAAGATCTTTGCATTCGGCGCGTCAGATTCATTGACAACAATCACAAATGGTTCGATATCAGTAAGTGAAAAACCCCGTGCGTCCTCAACAGGCATCTTCAACTGGAGTACCGTGATATTTTTCTGTTCAAACCAGTCTCTCCAGATTTGGAAGAGTTTTGTTGGAGTGCTGGTACTAATTTGAGCCAAATTTACCGGCAAATTTACTCTTTCATCATTGGCAACAGTCTCTGGATTGTCCCGAATAGTACGATTTTTGATGGTAATACGCACATCACTACCGATATTCTCCATCAGCTCGCTGCGGACATTCTGCAATCTCCGGGCTTTCCGGATCGCAAGATGCGTCTCCTTTGAAAAATCGCCATGAGCACCGGGAAGTTTCCGGAAATCCGGAAGTGTTTTTATTTCTTCCGGGGGTTTTGAGAGCAGGAAAGCTGCAAGAGGTCGTTTGAATGCTTCAGAAAGCTTCTCGACTTTTGTCAGCGGTAAAACAGGTTCGGTCTTTCCTTCGTACCAGCTCCGCACATCTTCTTCCGGAACTTCGATGCGTTTGGCGATGTCCTTTGCCAGCCACCCGGAAGTACCACACAGCCACCGAAATACATCCGGCTCGATCGATACTTCAACAGAAGTGCGTGACATGATATTCAGACTATAGTGAGTGTTTCGTCATAATCTATTAAAAGATAACCCGGATGTGGAGAAAGTGCGTGTGGCTGTTTGGTCACGCTCGTGACCGGGATGCTGGAACTGCACAAACACCTGAGCCTGGCAAAGAGTGATCAGGAGATGCGGCTCGTCACGCAGATGTACCACTCACGCTCTTTTGCATTCTTCACTTTATCGAGCAGGGCAATATGATGATACAAGGTTATTTGTGCAAGCCGCTCTTGCACAATGGATGCATCGCGGTATGTCTCTGCGAACTTCCGCATATATTTCAGGTTCATGATCGAGATTCTTTTCATATCATGAATGGCGTATCAGATCCCGTGAGAGGTGATCGATCACTTTCGCTCCCAAGAAGATTGAGTCGACCGACCGGCAGATCGATTCACTGGTGTACGGGTTGTTTGGGCTGACGGCGGATGAGATTGCGGTGGTAGAAGAGGGCTCTGCAAAAATACAGCATGGTTAAAAAATTTCCAATATTATTTTTTACCATTTTTTTATTTTTACCAAAAATTTTATTTTACCATAGATACCATCTATCTGCAAGAGGAAACCCTATGAAACAAAAGACCCGGCAACCCGGCAAATCCAAAAAAAATCCTGGCGTTAGTGAACCGCTGGCTGAGTACCTACCGGGCACCGGCTCGGTCATCACCGTTGACGCAACCGGCCGCATGGTGCTTCCCAAAAAAATCCGTGACCGGTTCGAATCAAACCGGTTCGAGGTCCGGGAAACCAAAGGGCACATCGAGCTCATTCCCGTCAAACCGCTCAGCTCGCTGCTCGGCATTTTTCCCGATCTGGATATAGAAGCGATCTATCGCGACCACGATCGTGAGGTTGAAGAGGAGGATAAGGAGTGACCGGCATCCTCATCGATACCTATACCTGGATCGAGATCTTCCGGAACAGTCCTTGGGGAAGACAGGCACTGGAATGTATTGAGCAGAATTCCCCGATTGCAATCTCCGTGCTGACGCTGTACGAGCTCCAGTACCGCTTCAACGATCTCTATGGAGAAGAAAAAACAGGTTCTTTCATTGCTACAATCCTCACTCATGCTGAAGTGATTCCGATCGATATGCAGATCGCGATCGCAGCTGGTACGATCAAAACCGTACAAAAGAAAAAGGGTAATGGTATGGGAGCCGTGGACTGTTTGATCCTTGCGACAGCCCGGATCCATAACCTGAAAGTGCTGACCGGCGACAAGCACTTCAATGGTCTTGAAGAAACAATAATTCTCTGAAATTTTTAAAAAAAGTGATCACATGAAACCCGTAACAGAAGAAATGGTAAGGGCACTTTTTTACCCACCTGGAATCAGGAAACGCTGACGCATTCTTCCAGCACGTTGCTGACGATGTTGATTGGACGGTGATGGGAACCCACCCGTTGGCCGGTACCTATCATAACAAGCAGGCGTTCATTGCCCACACCTTCAAGAGGCTCAACACGGTGCTTAAAGACGGCGTGTTGTTGCGGGTGACCCATATCCTTGTCTCCGGAAATTTCGCAGCCGTTGAACTCGAAGCTCTTTCCACTGAGCTGAAAATGACCTTTGTCCGATTGGCAAAAGGAGCTCATTTTGGGCTTATCAGGGATACAGTCATTCCTATCGGTCTGATGGATCAAAATTGGATTGGCGTTTTCATGTTTAGTGGATCAAAAACGAAATGGCAAAAAAGGGGGTTTCTTTCCCTTTGACCGTGCTAACCATACCCCCAAAAAATGGGGCTGCTGTAAGGCCTCTAAATTGCAGGGTCAAAAACACTTTAAATCCGCCCAATGTTGAAAACACTCGTTTTAATCTGTATTTTTGTCGGGCGGGGACACTTTTTTCGCCGAGCTAAAAATGTCCTTTGTCCGATTGGCAAAAGGAGCCCATTTTGGGTTCATTCGACTTCATCCCTGGTTTTGGGCGTTATGATGAGGTCAACCCTGAAAGGTGCATTTCGCCACTTCTTCTCGTTGAAGTGAGTGTTCCGGTAATTTTCCGCAGTGTTAAATTCGATCTCCGCTGTTGTTTCCGGCAGAATATAGAACCTGCGCCAAGCCCGCTCGTTTTGCGTGCGGATCCAGAGTTCGCGGATTACGGATGCCGGAAGCGGGAGATCGCGTAGATCTGTTACATCATCCGGGAATTTGTGTTCAATGATGACTTCGTCGTCGATCGCGTACCGGGTTTTTATTAATTTGACCGCGGCAATTGCAGATGGCCGGAAAATAAATCCATTGAATCGAAGTTCTACAAGAGTATTTGTTACCCAGAAAAATCCCATCTTCTCTGCACAGCGCTCTGCTTCTTCATTGAGAGTTGTTGGTTTTTTGCCTCGCATTTTTTCACCAAAAAAAATTTCCGGATTGCGTTCCGGCACAGATGTCTTTTTAAAAACGCATGACAGGCAGATACACTTTGTTATCGGGAAATGAATAAAAAAACAGGAGCAATCATTCGAATGCAAGTGAACGCATCAATACTCCGGTCCGGCAAACCCGCAATCTTCATTCATGGTAAAGTTCACTTTACTGTCCACATCAACCACACGCCACGCTCCCTTCGGCACCGTCATCTCGAATCGTGCACCTTCGCCCGGTTCACCGGTCGCACAGATGCTGATGCCGGTGATATCGAGGATCTCCCTTGATAAAGCTAATCCAAGCCCGGTGTTCTTCCCGACACCCCAGTCAAAGATCCTCTCCTTCTCCTCTGAGAGAACACCATCACCATCGTCCTCGCATACGATGACATAACAGCCATCGTGTTCCTTTAAAGCAAACCGGATGGTTGTGATCTTCCCGCCATATCGCACCGCATTATCCATCATGTTGTAAAAGACTTTGACAATCAGCGGATCGGCAAATACTTCAGTGTTGTCAGTTAGTGCGTTTTTCACGATGACGTGTCCGAGCGGAACATCCTTTGCAACCGTGTCCACGAGTGTCCGGCAATCCTGCCATGTTGGAGCTTTAATGCCGACCTGCTCGTATTCTTTGGTGAACCGGATCATTGCAGAGATCCGTTCTGCAGCAGATGCAACTTTCTGAGAATACACATTGAGCGTTGGATCGGGCTGTTTCTTTTCAAGAATGCGGAGATATCCCACGAGCACTGCGAGCTGGTTATTGATATCGTGGCGGGTGATGGAAGATAGGATGTTGAGTTTCTTGTTTGCCATCTTAAGGGCATCTTCCGCCCGTTTGCGGTCAGTGATGTCTCTGATACTGGATAAAATATGAGGCCTTCCTCCAATCAGGATAAGACCGGATGAAAACAAACATGGTCGGATTTCTCCGTTTTTTGTCCTGCACCGGATTTCCATGTCATGAACGGTCTTTTGGGCCCGGAGCGTCGAGGCCAATCGTTCACGATCATCCCTGTCCTCAAAAATCCCCAGATCCTCTGATGTTATCCCCATCACTTCGTCTCTGGAATACCCGGTAGCTGTTTCAAAAGCGCCATTGACATCAACGAACTTTCCATCTATAGCAGATACGAGGGTAAGTGCAACCGGGCTCCCGAAGAATACGGATGCGAATTTATTTTCTGACTCGCGAAGCGTTTCCTCAGCCCGTTTGCGCTCGGTGATATCCTCATCGATACCGCAGTAACCGGAGAACGTCCCGTCTTCATCGAACACCGTAGTTCCGCTTGTGTTCAGGATAACCTGCGTTCCGTTCCTGTGACAGTTGAGATTCACAAAATGCCGGAATGGTTCGTGACGGCCAATTGCGGCTAACGCGACCTGTTTGAGTTCCTCCTTTACGGAGGATTCGAACAGGTCATAGAAATGCACTTTTCCTACCAGCTCATCCGGCCTGTAACCAAGAATCTGTTCGACAGCGGGAGTTGAGTAGCGGTAGGTTCCCTCGGTATCGACTTCCCAAATCCAGGAATCTGCATTCAGGATCACGGCGAGGGACCGCTGTTCGTTTCTTTGTAACTCACGTTCGGTGTTTTTATGAGTGATGATATCAGTGATATCCCGACCTACAACCTGATACTCAGAAGGATTGCCATTTGCACCAAACAGTGCCCGGACAGACCAGACCTGCCGATGCAGATCCCCGTCTATTCCTTTGATTACCCGCTCAATTTCACGGGTTGGATTTTTTTGGGAGAGTGTGTTGAGGAATTTTTCCACTTCCGCATAATTCTTCACCTGTAAGATATCCCGGATATTTTTCCCTTCAACCTTCTGGAGATCCAGTAACGATGCGAAATATAAACGGTATGCCTTGTTGACAAATGTTATAGCTCCATCAGGAGTAAACCGGGCAATCATCTCTCTCTGGTCATCGACAACTGAGCGGTGACGCTCCTCGCTCTCTTTGAGTGCTTCCTCAGACTGCTTCTTTGAAACCGCATAACGAATCTTATTCGAAAGTTCGGCGAACTGTGACTTGGGATCACCCCCTTTCTGGATATAAAAATCAGCACCGCTGTTGAGCGCTTCAATGGCAACCTCTTCACGTCCTCTCCCGGTGAAGATGATGAACGGTGTTGTATTCCCTGATGCTTTGAGCTGCTTGAGAAATGTGATACCATCCATCTCAGGCATCTGGTAATCGGAGACGATGGCATCGTATCGCTCAGATTTCAGCCGTAGGAGTGCTTCAGTGGCAGAGATACACGTATCGATGGCAAATATTTCGATCTTCTCCAGGAAGAGTTTGCTGATGTCAAGCAGTTCGGGTTCATCATCAACGAAGAGTACCCGGATTGTATCTGCCATTATACACCTTTTGCTACTGTACGCCACATGCCTTTCGGCACGATCATCTCAAATCGGGCCTCCTTGCCCGGCTCACCGGTTTCATGAATCCTGATGCCAGTGATATCAAGAATTTCCCGGGAAAGGGCTAACCCAAGCCCCGTATTTTTTCCAAAACCCCGTAAAAAGATCTTCTCTTTGTCTTCTGTGGCCACGCCGGCACCATCATCCTCGCACGTTATGACCTGATCACTATTGCGGTCCTCAACCGAGAAACGGATAATTGAAATCTTACCCCCGTATCGCGCCGCATTGTCCATCAGGTTGAAAAAGACTTTGACGATAAGGGGGTCGGTATACACTTCCAAACCGGAGGGTAAATCGTTTTTCAGAACGATCTGTCCGAGTATGGCTTCTTTTGCTGCACTATCAACAAGTGTGCGGCAGTCGTGCCATGCAGGAGTCGTGATTCCAATACTTTCGTATTCTTTCATGAACCGGATCATGGAAGAGATTCGACCAGCAACAGTTGCAGCATTCCGGCAATATTCATTGAGCGTGGGATCGTGTTGCATCTCTTCCAGTAACCCAAGGTACGCCATCAGTGCATTCAGCTGGTTGTTGATATCATGCCGGGTAATACCAGAGAGAAGGTTAAGCTTTTTGTTGGCCTGCCGCAGAGCCTCCTCTGCCCTTTTGCGTTCGGTAACATCATGCAGGATCCCTTCAACTCCGAGCACCTTTCCCTGTGCATTATAATAAAAATGGCTGCTTGCCGTGGCGTGACGGATGGTTCCGTCGCCGGCTATGAGAGTAAGTGGATAGTCATTGACCTCCCCTTTCTCTGCAAGCACTGCAAGGAATTGTTCGCGTTCTGTGGGATCAGCGTAAACATCACGGGTGACATTAAGCCCTATCATATCATCAGGGGATGCCCATGCTGCGAGTATGGCTCCGCGCGGACTTGCCATCGTCACATTACCTTGCAAATCCGTCCGGTAGAAAAGATCCTGCATGTTATCGATGATTGTGCGGTACTTTTCCTCGTTCTCTCTCAGTGCCTCTTCTGCCTGTTTGCGTTCGGTGATATCGGTAAGTACAGTTAACGTTGTCGGACTTTCCCGGTTGGGGACCCGGGTTGCTCGTACCACAACCCAGCGGTGCTCTCCTGATGGTGCGATTAGCTCTATCTCATAGGGTTCAACGGCAATTCCCTGGTACCGGAGCCGGGTGTTCTTTTTGATCAGCTCATGATACGACGGATCAGCATAGGACAGGACCGATGTCCCGATAATCTGTTCCGGTGTTTTTCCCATCAGGCGCGCTCCTTCCGCATTGACAAAGACGATTTTCTCGCCTTCGTGAATGATGACAAAATCAGGAAGCTGAGTTTCCAGTTGCTGGTAAATTGCCTGACTTTCCCGCAGCGCTTTTTCGGTATTTTTAAATTCCGTGATATCGCGAATGGAAATTATACTCTTATTCGTACCGGGAATCATTGCCGCAGTGAGTGATGCGTGTCGGAATTCCCCGTTTTTATGGATAAACCTGAATTCATAATTCTTTGGTGTTGATTCTGGATTTGCCCTTCTGTGCCGGTGGTATTTCAGCATTTTTGGCAGATCCTCTTGTG
>JANYBK010000115.1 GCA_025360805.1 Methanomicrobiales archaeon | reverse complement strand
TGGAGTCTTGGGCACCCCATCAACATGAACCGGGTAATGCCGGTTCTTGTAGGGCTCCTCTTTCTCTATATCGGGTTTTTCTTAGAGAAGGTTGAACCAAACTGGTTTGCCGGGATCCGGACACCATGGACGCTCAGCAGTGCAATAGTCTGGAAAAAGACCCACAAGCTCGGCGGAAAATTATTCAAAATTGCCGGCATCGTCAGCTGTGCCGGTGCGGCATTTCCGGACTTTGCCCTCTGGTTCATCCTGGTCCCGGGGCTCGGAACAGCTCTTGTCACGGTTATCTATTCGTGGTACGCCTTCCAGAAAGAAGAGGAAAATTCCTGAAAAGATCGGATTCATATTTTTTTTGGGAGGTCCTTAAATCCCGCTGTGTTCGTCTCTTTTGTCCGTCCGTCATCCCCTTTCCTGATATCAGGTCTTCGTTCGCCAGATTCCACTCCCATCCTGCTTGCGACTGGTACCGAGCGTGGTGGCGGTGGGCCGGAGGTGGGAACGGTTGATGCAGGCGTTGCTGGGAAAAGCGTCTGCCGGGAAATTTTGATAACCAAAAAAAAGAGACTGACAAAAAATATTCAGAGTGATTTCTGCAATTCGAGAATTTCTTTTCCGATCTGTTTTACGGTCTTATTCTTAAGATATTTTTTCCGGTCCTGGGTGTAATCGCCACTGCCGGGATCAAAACTCCGTATAAATCGTATCGCATCCTCGGGTCCAAGTGCATTAACAAGGGCATCGTATCCTTCACTCTGGATCTTTGCGATCGTTTTACTCTCCATGCCGATTCAACTCCATCAACCAGTGCAGTGGATTATCTGCACATACAGATGTACGTAGTGCATTCTTCTTCATAATCTTTACCAGATCATCATCGGTTGTCAGCAGTACAGCCCCGGCTTTTTCTGCGCAGGCAATATGAACAGCATCCATGCCCATAACACCGTGATTCTCAAATTCTTCTGCCCGTGACAGCAGAATATCATCAACCCGAATCGTCTCACGAGCCCGCTGAATCAGTCGCAATGCGTGCGATCTTTTCGTAGGATCCCCGATAAGTCCGATCTCATACAAGACCGCAGTGTTGGTAACCAGTTCCCAATCAAGAGAACAACGTTTGAGGATCGTGAGGATTGCTTCCGTTTCCAGCCGGACTCTTGTATCGCTATGATTATCGAAAGGGCGGCACAAGCAGCATACATCCAGATAGATCTTCATATCGCTCCTGTTTTATTATTCCCCACTCAAACCGATAAATGATCGTATAGGGAAAAACCAAAAAACAATTTTACTGTGTACCTTGGCTTTTCCAACGTGCAGGGCAGCCCGGTCGTTTGTCCTTTTCTGCTCCTATCCTGCGTGCGGCTGCTACCGGGCGTGGTGGCGGTGGGCCGGCGATGCGAGTGAGGGGTCAGGGTATCACCGGAAAATAATTGGTGGGGTGTGGGGGTACCGCCCGCTCTCCTAAAAAATTTGTAATCGGATCCTGATGGAAAAATTCCGGGCAGACCGTGATTGAAAAAAATTTGCCGGACCTTGCCCGGAAAATTTCAATCAACTCCTCAGCCCCTGCTTTGTCTCCCCTCGCATCGGCTCGGAAAGGTTTATCAGGCTTTTTGCCAATCTCTCCGGTGTATGAAAATCGAACTTGCGATTATTCTGCTCGTTGCCGCCCTGCTGCTTGCCAGCGGGTGTACATCCACGACACCTTCAGCTGCTCCCGCGACGTCATCGCCTGCACCACAGCCTGGTGCCGCGAACACGGCAATCCCGGGCATGACCGGTGTCTGGCAGGGGCCGGCGGACGGGTATTCCCAGCACGTGTACGGACATTACCCGAACATAGTCTTCAATATCACGACCCAGCAGGGACAGGTCTTTGTCGGCAAAAAGGAGTACCAGAAAGCTGACGGGATGACCTATTATGAGAACCTCACCGGTATCGTAACCCCGTCCGGTGACATTTATGCCGCCGACAACCAGGGGGGCATCCAGTTCGGAAAGCTGACCGGTCCCAATGCGATGGTGCTCAACTACCTTGAAGAGGGTCCCGATACCAAGGCGCTGGTCCTGCAGCTCACCCGGAAACCCTAAAAGACCCATCCCTTTTTTTCGTTTCCCTCTCGCACCCTGAATCTGGGTACATTCCATCGCCTCAAATAGCCAGACCAAAGGCCAAATTCCCTTGTTTCATTGAAGATCATCCCCTGTTCGATAAAAAAACTCCTGGATATTTCGCATGAACTGAGGGACCAGAGTATGGCTGACAAAGCCAGAATCCGGGCAATTTTTCCGGGTCCGGAGATGATCTATTATGAGCCCTGTACGGGCTCCGATTGCCATTTTCCTGATCCCGTTTTCAGTATTTTTTAAGGGGGTGTCAACATCTCGAAAAAATATCGATTAAATCGTTTATTTTCGAAAAAGAAGCGGTTTAAACAGGATAAAACCGGTCAAATTAGCGGGGTTCTGTTCGTCACTTTTTTTGACATATTTTCAGGGTGTTTTTTTCCGGAAATGACCTGCAAATGCCCCTGGTTGCCCGCTGTTGCGTTCACGACGGAGATTTTAAGGATTTTATAAGGAATTGTCAGGTTTTTTGTAAGTGGAGGGATAATTCTTGTTTGCGGGGAAATAAGTGCCAGCGGGAATCCCGCTGCCGGAGAATAATAGACTTACTCATATAGGAGGACAAATCTATAATTGGAGTATGACGCTGTCGTTCCGGACCCTCTCCCTTCTCCTTCTTTCCGCCCTGCTCTTGTGTATCCTTTGCCCGGCAGGGGCATCCCTGCCGGATGGCACGCAGAACTCCCTGGCCGTTTCAAGTACAGGGGCCGTGGTACAACCGTCTGATCCCGCTGAAGTCGGGGCATTCCTTGACCGGATCATGCCCGCTAACCTTGCACGGTACAATGTCCCCGGCGCAACGGTAGCAGTTGTCAAAGACGGCAGGCTCGTGGCCGCCCGGGGGTACGGGTTCAGCGATATCACGAACCGGACCCCGGTCAATGCAACCACAACATCGTTCCGGATCGGTTCGATCACGAAACTTTTCACCTGGACCGCGGTGATGCAGCTCGTGGATGAGGGAAAGATCGATCTGGATGCTGATGTCAACACCTATCTCAGGGACTTTAAGATCCCGGACACGTACCCCGGCCATCCGGTAACCATGCGCCACCTCATGACGCATACCGCAGGATTCGAAGATCAGGCGCGGCACATGATGGTCGATGATGTCAGTGATCTCTCTTCATACCGGCAGTACTGTGCAGAAAATATCCCTGCCCGGGTCTTTCCTCCCGGAAAAGTCTCCTCCTACTCCAATTACGGCACAACCCTTGCAGCAGTGGTTGTCGAGGACGTTACCGGAAAACCGTTCGACCAGTATCTCCAGTCCCGTGTCTTTACCCCACTCGCAATGAACCGGACCAGCATACAAGAGGACCTCCCCCCGGCGCTGGCACCCGGCCTTTCGGGAGGATTCACGTATGCCAATGGAGAGAATATTGCCGCACGGGACTGGATACTCACCGTTGGCCCGGCAGGGACCATCAGTTCCCCTGCTCCCGATATGGCGAAGTTCATGATCGCCCACCTGCAGAACGGCACATACGGCAATGCCACGATTCTCTCACAAAAAGCTGCCACGCTGATGCATGCCCGGGCGTTCGCAAACGACCCGCGGGTCCCCGGCATGTGCCTCGGGTTTTATGAACAGTATTACAATAACCGCCGTATGATCGGTCATGGCGGGGATACGGGCGAGTTCCATTCACTCCTGATACTCCTGCCGGAAGAGCAGGCAGGGTTCTTTGTCTCGTACAACAGTGCCGGTGGAGCTCATGCACGCGATGAACTCTTCACGGAGTTCATGAACCATTATTACCCGGCCGAAGGGACGCCACCTCAGGGTCTAAAAAATTTCACCCCGCTCCAGCAGTATGCCGGCTCCTATGAGATGAACCGGCACAATTATGCCCGGTTCGAAAAGTTCATTTCTCCGGTTACACCTACCGTTGTGACCGTCTCTTCTCAAGGCACGCTGCTGGTGGACAGCGGCACCGGCCCTGTCGAATATTCCGAGATCAGGCCAGGGGTCTTTGCAAGGAGCAGCGGGACACCCCCGGCCCTGGGGAAGATCATCTTCCATGCAGCGGCGGACGGCACAATCGACTTCCTTTGTTATGACAATTACCCCTTCTTTGTGTACGACCGCCTCCCGTGGTATGCCACAACCGGGTTCCAGCACGATCTCAAGCTCGTTACCGTATGCCTGCTTGCAACAGTTCTCCTCTGGCCGCTGCTTGTTCTGTTCCGTTACATGCACCGGATCCCGGATCCCTCAGTGCCGGTTCCGGCAAGGATCGCACGGTGTACCGCCGGAGCTGCAGCCCTTCTCCTCCTGCCCTTTATTTTTGTCCTGCTGCCCTATTTGTCCGGCGATTCCGGACTGATGTTCACGTACATTAACAGCCAGACCGTCCCGGCTATTCTCCTGGCCGTTCTGACCGTGCCGGTTTGTGCTGCGGTCCTGACCGTGCCGACTGTTGTCCTGGCGTTTCTCGCATGGAAAGAACGGTACTGGTCCGTGCTGCACCGGGTGCATTACACCCTCATCACCCTTTCCCTCCTGCTCCTGCTCTGGCTGGTAAATTTCTGGAACCTCTGGGTCTTTTGCCTGTAGGAAAAGTTAATCTTTTTTTTCGCTCTCATCATCAATGGGCAATCCCACAAAGACCATAAATACCCATGGTTCTGGAGCGCTTTTTTTAGCGCCGACCTGCTCCCCACTACCGGACACAGCTCCTCCGGTCATTCTGAATTTCCGGACTCCATGAGATCCATGCTGAAGAAGACGGCACTGAGCAGCTCCAGGTCCTGCTCTGATGTATCTGCAATCATTACCAGGTATTGCAGGACTCCAGCATCAGATCCGCATCGACCGGCAGAGCTGGGTCAAGCGGCAGGTCAATTTTCTTCTGGAAGATAAGGCGGGCGCCGGGAAAATGAAACTGTAGTTGGAAACAAATGAACATTCACGAAAAATTTTGAGCAGGTTTTGGGAGAGAGAATTTTTGATTGTGTCCAAAGATCGGCTAAGAT
>JANYBK010000084.1 GCA_025360805.1 Methanomicrobiales archaeon | reverse complement strand
AACCGTGGAGGTATGCCTGCCGACACCCTTGATGCCGGTGAGGGCAACCCTCACGGATTTGGTACCATCGAGATCGGTGGTTCCAACCCTTACAAAGTATTTTATATCGTTTTCCTGAGCCATCCAATCCCCTCGATTGGTGAGATTGTCTCTTTTAGCGCTGAGGGGGAGATTTGAACTCCCGAGTCCCAAGGGGACACAGGTTTAGCAAACCTGCGCCATACCAGGCTTGGCTACCTCAACAGAGGAATCTCGCATCTTGTAACAGACACTCGCAGTGGATAATCACTGCTCCATGAATGGTGCTTTATAATATGCGCAGAGTTGGGTAATAAGTGTTGCGGGCAGTCACTTGCACGCGTGGCGAACTGTTGACCAAGGAGAGTTTTTTGGCGTGTTGAATTCCGTATAAGAGTGTGAGGAGCCGGTAACTCTAGTTCCCTGCTTCCGGCGTTTCCACTTCTGCTTCCTCACCGGGCTGCATCGTCTTCATTGAGGGGAACAGGATAACTTCCTTGATAGAATTGTTATTGGTGAGAAGCATCACGAGCCGGTCGATACCGATCCCGACTCCCCCCGTGGGCGGCATACCGTACCCAAGAGCATTGATGAAATCGTAATCGATCATCTGGGCTTCGACATCGCCCATTCTCCGCTTCTCATCCTGGGCTTCGAACCGTGCCTTCTGATCGACAGGATCGTTTAATTCCGAGAACCCGTTTGCTACCTCCATCCCATGGATGAAGAGTTCGAACCGCTCCGTGAACCCCTCTTTAGTCCTGTGCCGTTTTGCAAGTGGCGAGTTCTCGACCGGGAAATCATAGACAAACGTGGGCTGCATGAGTTTCTCTTCGACAAGCCCCTCAAAGAAGAAGACGAGAAATTCCCGCTGCGACTGCGGCTTTCCGGATTCCGGCAGCTTGTGGTGCAGTGCCAGTGAGCGGAGATCTTCGACACTTTTAGCAAAGATATCGATGCCTGCATACTCCTTTACCGCGTCTGCCATGGAGAGTTTCTTCCACGGTTTGGCAAAATTTAAGGGGGTCTCGCCATAGGGTATCTCGAACTTCCCGTGGACTGTGTTAACTATCGAAGATACGATATCTTCAGTAAAGCCCATCATATCGTTGAAGTCGTGGTAAACCCAGTAGATTTCAACCATGGTGAACTCGGGGTTGTGGTTGGTATCAACACCCTCGTTCCGGAAGTTCCGTGCGATCTCAAAAACCTTCTCAAATCCCCCCACTACTAGACGCTTGAGATAGAGTTCGGGAGCAATCCGCAGGAAGAGTTTCTGGTCGAGGAAGTGGTGAAAGGTTGTGAACGGACGGGCATTTGCACCACCGTATACCGGCTGGAGAATTGGGGTCTCGAACTCTAAGAACCCATTGTCATCGAGGAAACGGCGTATCAGGGCGACAATCCGGCTCCGGTCCCGGAATGTCTGCCTGCTCTCTTCATTGGTGATGAGATCCACGTATCGGTGACGATATCGTTTCTCCACGTCAGTAAGCCCGTGGAACTTCTCCGGAAGGGAGCAGACTGCTTTGCAAAGGATGGTAAACGTATCTACCCAGATGGTGATCTCACCGAGTTTTGTCCGGAAGACATGACCGGAAACCCCGATGATATCCCCACGCTCAATGAACTGGCTGAAAATCTCGAACTGCTCTTCTCCCAGATCGTTTTTCCGTATGTAGAGCTGGATCTTGCCTGACTCATCCCCAAGATCGGCAAATACAGTCTTGCCGTGATTCCGTACAATATAGATCCTGCCTGCGGTCGTGACACTATCTTCACTCTTGTCGTGAGTTATATCAGCGTACCGGGTTTTAATATCAGAAATCGTATCCTTACGATCGAACGTGGGGGGAAAGACAGTAACCCCTTTTTCCTGAAGAGTATTGATTTTATCAAGCCTTGTTATTTCAAATGGAACGTTTTCTAGGGGACCTGTCATCTTGAAAGCACCACGGTGAGTACGATGATATGTATCGTAAATATGCGAGTCCGGGAGTAATAATACCTTTTTTTTATCATTCTTCAAAAAAAAACGAAATGTTTCTTATTCCAATAATCCTTGATGAGGGAACAAATAATTTAAAAAGTCTGATTATTCTCCTTTCCGCTTTTTGAGCATTCCTGATGCATATTTTGCCAGCCCGTAAACACCATCGGTTGAAGGGTGGACTTCAATGAACTCTTCAAAATCATGGACCGAAAAATGGCGTCTCATAAGAAACGCCATGTATCCGGCTATGAGACCTCCGCCCGGACCCGCAGCGCACACGCCACTGATCGCTCCATTGTCTGGATCTATCAGGAGTTTTGCAAGTCCCGTAGTGCCGGAAGGCACTGACCAGAACGTGCCCGGACCGGCAGGTCCTGGGATCGCAAGGGATGCCATGCCTTCTGTTTCGGTGATACAGAATGCCAGTTCCTGTGAGAGGTTGATCGATTGCGGGATGAAACGGTAATCCATGGTCCGGGGGATACCGAGAATGTTGTCAGCAGCAACAATACCCTGGTAACGGGCAACCGGGGTAAGATAAGGGGGTCCTGTCACATCTCCACAGGCATATACGTCCTTCACACTTGTCTGCATGTGTTCATCAACGATAATTTCGCCTGCGGGTCCTTTATTGATACCATTGAGCATTTCAGAACGCGGAACGAGTCCTGCGGCAATCAAAACCGCGTCTGCATCTTGCATGAATATTTTTTCATCACTTACCAGAGTGAGGGATTTAATGCCACTACCCGTGCTAATTGACTGTACCTGCGTATTCTCCAGTATCTCCACCGTTTTGAGCTCCTTTATCGCCAGAGCACGTAGATGTTTGTCGATTTTTTTCAGAAATGTGCTCCTGCTCAGGATGGTCACTTCGCTGCCGAATGTGCTGAAAATATACGCACATTCCGCAGCCATCACCCCCCCGCCTATAATGGCCAGTTTCTTTGGGACATTTTTTAGCTGATACAGGGTATGGGGGGTGAATATGCCCGGTAAAAAGATTCCCTCTATATCGGGAATCTGGGGATGGGATCCAGTAGCTGCAATTATTGTATCCGCTTCAATCTTCTCATTATCCAGAAAGACGGTCTTTCCTTCAAGTCGACCGGTCTTCCCGTAGATAATATCAACACCTGCGGATTTGGTTTCAGAATCGAGCACAGCTGCTATCTTGGTCTGGATTGCATGCATCTCTTTTAGCATGCTGGAAAAATTTATGGCTGGAGGTGAATCGAACACACCAAGACGCTGGAATTCCCGGACCGAATGGATGGTGCGGGCCACATCATTCATGGCACTGACAGGCATGCAGCCAAAATGGAGACACTGGCCCCCGATACCCCCACGTTCGATAAGCCTTACCTCTCGTCCTGCGGATGCGAGCCGGATAGATGCGATCCTGCCAGCAGGGCCACCCCCCAGAACAACGATCATGGGATTTCCTTACTCATAAAGAGAAAAATCTGATTTTTTATAGGGAGCAGTATCTCTTCTATTGGGATCCGCTCAGGTCCTTGCTTCAGAAGACTTCGCAGCCTTCGTCCATTGGTTCTGATAGCAGTTCTCCGGTGAATGCATTCACTTCAACAATCTTCTTACCCCTTATCTGCCAGACAGGGATATAGATCTGTTTGGAATCAACGATGATATTTTTCCTGTCGGGTTTCAGGATCTTCTCTTCATAGAAGATCGCATCGCCCTTCTCCTGCTTGATCCGGACCTTCTGGGTGAGGCGTTCGATCAATTCGGTGATGATCCGCTCGGAGGCTTCATCCTTGCGGATATGCGAATCACAGACTTCAGCCCCTCTCGGAATCTCTGTCTCTTCAACCATCTTCCCGTCAAGATCGATCTTTATCCCGTTGATTGCATTGATCGCACCCCAGCCGTCTGCGTCAAAGGGAATTCTGCGGTCTTTGTACACCTGCTCTCCGCTGCTCGTATAGTGGAACAGGAAATGAGGGATAAACCGAAGTTTTGCTGCACCCTGCACCCCGGAGGTGCGGAACGCAGCCTGTTCGGTGATTTTTACCGGGAGATGGGGTATCGTAATACCTGAAGGTTCTTCTTCTTCTTTGGCTGCGGCAGCAGCTGCGATTACCGCTGCTTTTTTAGCTTTTGCTGGAGTCAGATCCAGTGCCAGTTCGCGATCGAGGATATCTGCAAGAACGGCCTCTCCGGTATACCGCACAAATTCATCCACACCCCACTGGATGCAGTTTTCTGTTGTGATCGCTTTGTCGATTGTGAACAACAGTTTCTTGCAGTTCATCTCATGATCATCGATCATGAGACTGTAATTGGTCTTGTCAAACTGCCCGATGAGATCCTTCTCGTTCGAGCAGAGCACCAGCAGGCAGGTGCCGTCACGCACTGCAGAAAGGTCAAGAGGGTCATCAACCTCTTCAACTTCATACCGTGCCGCTTCAAGAATGAGTCGCATCGCATTCTTGGCTTTTTCCCGCATATCGTGTTCCATCATACATAAGTTGCCCTACACTTATAGAACAATTTTTCTATTGTTATGTCCGAGATTAGTATAATGACCCTCCCGCTGAAGTTTGTCAACCATAATATCGAAGATTTTGCCATTCAGGTAACATTCGATCCTATTGCGGGAGAGGGAAATGTGGTGTACAATCTCTCGTTGATAAAAAACGAAGATCTTGATTTTGCGATATCCGTACTCAAAGACGCGAACAAAACCGGTGTCAGCGTGAGTGGGATGGTCAAATTTTATTCCTCTGGCGAAAAAGTTGCAGATTTTGTGATCCCAAAAGGCTTAACCGGTATCTGTACGATGTGCAGCATCACCTTTGACGGACTGTTGATCAGGCGGGGTATTCCGGTCAATCCGATTGGTGGAGGAGTAGTAGAGATTGAGAACCGGATCCCGATCCGCTTCACGCACATCATCCTTTACGAGCACACTACTATCGATCCGCTGCAAGTACTGATATCCCAGAAAACTACATCAGTAACCAATGTTATGCGGCGGGGGAGTGGCAACATCCTTGCAAATATCCGTGAGTTCCACATGGAAGCAGAGCCTCTGGTCGGTAGTGTGCTCGATGAACTTTCGAGCAGCAGCTATTCTGGTATACTTGAAGTAGGTATGCCGAACCTGTCACTTCTCGGAGTGCCCGTGAGCCCGCAGTACGTTGCTATTGCAGCGGTTGGCGGCACCAATCCAATGGCAGCAATCCGGGAAGGGGGACGCTGGGTTCAGACACAGGCAATGAAGGGCCTGATGGATATCCGGCAGATGGACGAGATCAGGGATTATTAAAAAAGTGGAGAGAACGTTTCTTCATTCCGGCTTTTTTGCCCAGTCCACGATCAGGTTGTAATACCGTGAGAAGAACCGGACAAAACCCTCTGATTCTGAGAAGAGTGCCACTGCATCCTCTTTGTCGGTTCCCAAAATAACCAGTACGCGCCGGTTATCGACAATGCAGATGCCACCGGCCATCATATCTTTGACCCCTTCAAGTTCGCGGGGCATCTCCGGATGCTTCTTTACATACACTCGCATTTTTCCCTTATTGGTACCCTCCCACTGGTGAGTGACAATCTCAACATCTACTTTATCTGCCTTATCATCGAGTATCTCTCTGAGTTCAGGGGAAATTATCTGGGGATGGGTGATGATCCTTATATCATGACGGGCAGATGTTATGAGATCGGTGAGTTTTCTCTGAATATTTTCGATACCATAGACATTCCATATCAGCTCCTCACTGCTCGGTTCATGGCTGATTCGTTCACGGTGGATTGCAGAAAGGATCTCACGGGCATCTGCAGCATCGCGTTCAATCATGCTCATCATTATTGCAACCCCTTCCTCCGGAGAGAGAGCAGCAAACCGCTTGGGGGTTGAACGGGCTATGGATATGAGTTTTTTTTCGTGAAGTTGATCGAGTACCGGGTATACAGATGCGCGCGGAACTGTGGATATCTCATGGATCTCGGTGGCGGTTGCGCTCACCACCTTTAAAAGTGCAATATACACCAGCGCTTCATATTTTGTCAAACCAAGAGATTTGAGGCATTCAATAACTCTTTCAGAGCCGGGGAGGGCGGGTGTCATTGGAACATGACTTTATATCCTGCAATATTAAATGTTGTTATAACAACAACAACACGTGATGGGCAATGAAATATCCAAAATCAGTTCTTATCTTCCTCATACTGTCGCTTATCGCTATCATGCCAGTGATGGGGGTGGACACCTATGTTGGGGCAAGTCCTCACATGTCAGCAACAATCTCGGGTGTCAATGAATTCACCCCGGGACAGGATGTTACTGTAAATGTCCTTGTACGGAACAGCGGAGTGAACGATATAAAACAACTTACTATCGGGACAATTGATCGCGATGATCTCCCGACAACCGCTAAGATGGTTATGGTCGGACTGGGTGCAGGCAGTGCACCGGTAGTTATCAAATCCGATCCCAAAAACATCGGTGATATCAAGTCGCAGGGATTAGTAACAGTCCCGATCCTGGCAAAAATCCTGTCCAACGCCTCTATGGGGGAATATCAGATCCCTCTCACGATCCAATACACTTACCTTGAATCTGCTAACAATGATGCGGGTGAATATCTTCAGAATCATTACCGAAAAGTCAGTGAGACCTTCCCTCTGACAATAAAGATCAAACCTCAGGTTAAGATTAACGTCATTGAAGCAGTGCCTGAAAACTTAAATGTCGGGAGTGGCGGATATCTCAACCTGAAAATACAAAATATCGGATTTGAAGACGGGAAGAAAGCAACATTAAAGATTCTTCGTAGCGGTCAGAGCCCAATCATCCCCACCGACAGCAGCGTTTTTATCGGGGACTTCCCGCGCAATGCCACTGTTTCCTGCAGGTATAAGGTGGCAGTATCAGGAGATGCAGCAAAACAGACCTATCCTGTTGATGTTGCAGTTACTTATGAAAACCGGGAAGGAGATATTGTTACATCTGCTACAGATACGGTGGGTATTCCCATTGGGGGAAAACTTACTTTTTCAGTGTCCTCAGCACCGGCCCGTGTCATTCCGGGTTCTGACAACGTAATTACCGTTAATTACCGGAATAATGGTGATACCACGGCCTATCATTCACAGGCACGGATCTCTGCAGTTGATCCGTTTACAAGTTCAGATGATACTGCCTATATAGGGGACATAAAACCCGGGGAAAATGTCACCGCCCGGTATCAAATATCTGCCAGAGATGATGCAGAGATAAAGACCTATCTGCTGGATGCTGATATACGCTACCGGGATTCGCTCGACAACAGCCAGATCTCAGATACCTTCAAAGTAATTGTTTTAATAGATCCAAAACCTGAATCCAGTGGTCTTTCATCAATGCTCCCCCTACTCGTTCTCATTGTGATTATTGGCATCAGCGCCGGGTATTATTTACTTGTAATGAGAAAGAAGAAGTGATGCGTGGATGGGATGGGGCTCTCCCTTTGCCCTCAGTCCGGACAATTGAGGAGATGCGGTCTGTCCTTGCCGACAATTCGTGCAACGGCAATACCTCTCTTTATTTTATGTACCGCGATCTGGCAAAGTCAGACACGGACCGGCAATGGTTGCACAGTCGCAAGCTGCGCTATGATATCACAGTTATTCCCCCTTGCAATCTCTGCGGCGAATGGGTGAAGACCAAGGGACATTATCACCCGAAAAATCCTGTCGGTATCGGGTATCCGGAAGTCTATGAAGTTTTAGAAGGCGAGGCAAAATACCTGCTTCAGTTGCGTAGACTGGATGATATTGTGATGATCTCAGCCCATGCCGGTGATATTGTAATTATCCCCCCGGATTACGGGCACATATCGATCAATCCTTCTGTGGAAAAGACCCTTACAATGGCCAACATCGTATCTACTGCTTTTGAGAGCGAATATGGGGAGTACGAGACTCTCCATGGTGCAGCATATTATGCGATGAGTGATGGCAACCTGCGGAAAAATCCCCATTACCCAAAGATACCGGAGGTAAGATCTCCCGGCGCACACTGGAGATCTGCAATGCACCGGCTCTGTAAGGGGCCACTCTACAATCTTATCGGGAATGAGACCATGCTTACGTTCCTCAATTTCCCGGAACAGTATCCCGGCATTTTTCCAGAACTGCTAAAAGATTAGGTGCGGGGAGTCGTTTATGCTCGCTTTTTTTCACCAGTGCGAGGACCTTTTCTTCCGTTGATGTTATTGCCTTCCACTTGTTCAGTTCAAGAGCCCGTAACGATAGATCGATCTCGGCATAAGAAAGCCCGATCTCGCTCTCGTCACTCTGGCCTTCCCACAATCCTGCTGAAGGTGCTTTTTTCATGATAGGATCCGGAATGTCCAGTTCCCTCGCAGCTTCATAGACTTCATCCTTATACATGTGAACGATCGGCTGGACGTCTGCTGCATTATCCCCGAATTTTGTGCAGTAACCGAGCATATATTCGCTCCTGTTGGATGTGCCGCAGACCAGCCGGTTGTCCCGGTTTGCGTGATAATAGATTACTGCCATCCTGATACGCGCCATGAGATTTCCCGAAAGGAAATGCGAGGGGGAATAATCCGGTATGGATTTAAAACCCTCAAGCATCGGTTCTATGCTGACTATTTTGTGCTCTATGCCAAGCTGGGCACAGAGTGTTGCCGCATCCTTACAATCTTCAGGATTGCTTATTGCAGAAGGCAGAGATAGCCCAAGCACCTTTTCAGGACCGATTGCCCGACAGCAGAACGCTGCTGCTACCGCAGAATCAACCCCGCCGCTTACGCCAATGACAATCCCCAAACACCCGCTGTTCCAGTAGGCGTACCTTATCATCTGTTCGATCTGTCCCAATCTGCACCCAAGCTCTGCTACCATGCGCATATCTCTTTGTTATACCAGATGAATGAACTTTTTCAACTGTTCGGTATTCCCGACTGCGATTAGGGCATCTCCTTCTAAAATGATCTCTTCTGCCTCCGGGGCAATGATCGAGCGGCTCTGGCTCTCGATTCCAATGATCCGGACCCCGGTTTTCCGTATGAACCATTTCACGGGTTTTGAATAGGTTTTATTGGCATGTTTCAGGATTACAATGTCTCCGTTTGGCAGTTCGAGAAGAATGGTGGCAGTACCTGCCAGGATGATCCTTGCGATAGTCTGCCCCCCGATCATGGGAAGGAGGGCCACGTTATCCGCACCTGCACGGTAGAGTTTCTCAACAGTTGCCGGTTCATTGGCCCGGGCAAGGATCCTTATGACCGGGTTGAGATTCCGGGCCATCAGGGTGGTAAATATGTTCAGATCGTCATCATTCAGGGCAACAATACAGAACCGTGCTTCTTCGATGCGGGCCTTTTTCAACACCGCTTCATCCTCGGCATTGCCAACAACCTGCTCCACGGCCTGTTGTTTTGAGTCCACGACAATACAGGAGACTCCGGATGCACGGAGTTCCTGGTATGCACCTGCACCAACATCCCCATATCCTGCGATAACCGCGAAAGCATCTGCACACCCGTCGGTATTGAACTCTTCCCGGATTGCAGTGACAATAGATTCAGCCCTGCCAAAAAGGAAGAGTGATGTCATGTTGTCGACAATAATATCGTCACTGGGTTGGGGAATGAATTTCCCGGCCTTCCAGAGGAATGGCACTATAATACCGAATCGCTCAAAAAGCTGGAGATCTGCAAGGGACTTGAATGCCGCCCTGCATCCGAAAACCACCGGAATGTTGATGAGCCGGAGCTCCTGTTCTGCCGTGTGTTCAAGATTGATGTTGATCCTGTCCAGCCCGGGAATATCCGGCTCTGCATCCCCGCTGGGGTTGAGAACGGCATGCCGCGCTAAAATTCTCCCGGTTGCATGTTTGGGGGACAGTACGTAATCTGCCCCCGCATAACGGAGATAGCGTTCAAAGGATAACTTGTCCACTACTGAAATGATCTTTCCTTTTACCAGTTCACGAATGCCAAGAACAATACTGGCAGTCTGCCGCTCATCTTTGCAGATAACAATATTCCGGGCCTTATCAAGGTGTGCCGCCGCCCACGTTGAGGGATCTGTATAATCCCCCCAGATCACGTAGGCGCGTTTCCGGTAATGCGTGGCAATCTCAAGGGCAATTACCTTGTCCTGTTCAATAATTACGACATCGTGTTCTGAGATCGTAAGGCTGTCAATAACCGAACGGGTGAGCTCATCATATCCCATCACAACGGTATGTCCTGACAATACATGCGGGGTATTTCGCGGGGGGGCGGGTGCAAGGAGTGTGGTGAGGTACGGGGCGAGGAGGAGTGGGATGACGACGAAGATCATGATCACGCCGGACAGCATAATCTGGATCGCAAGGAGCATGGTGAGATCATTGGAAAACGGGAGCAGCCAGCCATATCCGACGGTGGTCATCGATTCGACTACAAACAGCAGTGCCTGAGCCCAGTCGATGGGTTTGTTCTCAAGTACAGGATATACCGTATGGAATATGTACGTGTAGAGGGCGATGAGCAAGGCAAACGCAAAAAAATAAATGGATATCTGGATGCCCGGCGAGTTCCTGATCACCCGCCATATCCGCCCCCGTTTAGGTTGCGCCATTTTTCACCTCAATCTGTATTGAGCCGTCATTGCCGCACCCACAATGGTATTCCCTGTACCATTCACATGCATGGATGAGACCTGCGATTCCCCCGGGAGACCCCGACAGGTTTTCTCCAAGGTTCAGGAGTGCATATTTTGTTTCAGGATGATTGTTCGTATAGCCGTTCAGCATAGCGATCGTATCCTTGTGCAGCCCGTCTCCCGGTTCAGGACGGGGTATCGGTTCATCGCCACATCCGCATAGTTCTGCATACTGGGATACTTCCGTGGCTGTTACCGATATGAACGGACAGATTCGAAGGGGTCCGTCCTGACGGGAGCTGCTCCTGACCAGTTTTTCCCCATCGCCACGGATGACGCATTCCAGTACCACACCCGCTGCCTCATCAAGGCAGAGTCCCCATGCGATTTTTGTGATCCCATGCTGCTGTGCAATCATGTCGATGATGGAGCGGGATGCCGGTAACATTTGCGGGGATGATATATCCTGTTTTTTCCCTGTAATTGTATCCGTCCCAATCCTGAACTCTTCCGGTAATGAAACCTCAATTAAATCCGCATCCAGACGCTCTGCGATACGTTTCGCATGCGAAGTGTTGCTGTGGAGTCCAATACAATCTGCTACAGTTATTGCGCTAATCCGTATGTCGCAGCGCTCTGCAGTGAGTTTTTTTAAAAAATAAAGGAGCGCGCTGCTATTTTGGTTTCCTGAAAGAAGTACAGCTATTTGATCACCGGTTTTTAACCAGCCTTGTGCCCGTATCATCTTTTTTGCCTTGGCTTCCACATCTGCAATAAGATGCTGACTGCAGAGATGAAGCCCCGAATAAGGCTGGAAAAAAATCTCATCCCGGTGGCATCTGCTGCACTGCATATTGTTACCTGTTTTATTCTGGAGGATAAAAGATGTTTAAGGTTGTGATAAAATGATCTTTGGTACCGTTAAGGAGTGATTTTATAGTCCGGGACAGCATCACTTTAACGATCATGGCTGTCTCTGCGGAACATATCCGCACCCTGCATAAATATGAAAAGACCATTCTATCGGTACTTGAGCGCCAGATGTCACGCTATGCATGGGTCCCTCTCGAACAGTTAATCACCAGTACCGGGTTTGCAGAATCTGAAGTGAATTACCGGCTGGCACGCCTTATTGAATGGGGCATGGTTCGGTTCAACCCGGTACCCTACGATGGGTATGCACTTGTTTTTGGGGGATATGACACGCTTGCACTTGCAAGTCTCACCCGGAAAGGAACCATCTCGGCCTTGGGAACGCAGCTGGGTGAAGGAAAGGAATCGGTTGTCTATGAAGCTCTTGGTCTTGGGCCGGTTGCCATCAAATTCCACCGGGTCGGGGGGCGATCCTTCAATTCGGCCCGGGTCAACCGGGAGTACATGACAGATGGGCATTGTCCATGGCTCATAGCCTCGAAGCTCTCAGCGGAACGCGAGTACAAGGCGCTTGTTACTCTTCACCCAAAGGTCAGTGTTCCGCTCCCAATAGCGCAGAACCGGCATACAGTGGTTATGGCGCTGATCCAGGGGACTAACCTAAACCGCTGCCTGCTGGAGGCTCCTGCTACTGTGCTCGATGAAATCCTCTCAAACGTCCGCACAGCATATCAGGCAGGTCTCATCCATGCCGATCTCTCGGAATACAATATTCTCATAGAAGATGGCAGGTGCGTGCTCATCGACTGGCCCCAATGGATAGAGACCACTCACCCGAACGCAGAATACACCATTAACCGTGATATTGATAACATCCTCACGTATTTTAAACGGAAATACAAACTGAAGTATGACCGTGAGGATGCGATTCAATGCGTGACCGGCTAAACGTCTTTGGCATCGATATCATCAAAGGATCGGTGAGGTCGCGTACCCGCAGGCCACTCTATGCTCTGGTCCGGATGTCAGGCCAGACAATAGTTAGCGAATCTGAAGTCTCACTGTTCCGGCTTTTCCGCATGCTCAGGGAGGAACAACCGGATATCCTTGCTGTGGACAGCCTGCAGGAGATTGCTGCTGACCAGCGTGAACTCTACTTTTTTTTACAGGGTCTCCCCCCGCAGACCCGGCTCGTACAGGTGACCGGGGGTGAACATAAGGAGACACTTGGTAAGGTTGCAGCCAGGTATAACATCAGTTTCAACCGTTTCGATCCTTTTGCTGAAGCCCGGACCAGCGCACAGGTAGCTTCTCTTGGTGCCGGCGCAGAAGTAATCGCGTTTGAAAACGAGAGCGAGATCATAGTCAGCCGACACCGCTCGTTAGGAAAGGGGGGGTGGAGCCAGAACCGGTACGTGCGCAAGATTCACGGGGCAGTCCAACTTAAAGGGCGGGAGATCGATCAGGCACTCGTTGCAGCCGGGTTAAGGTATGAGAAGAAGGAGATCCGGGCATTTGGCGGGTGCAGCCGGGTGGTATTCCGTGTATTTACTACCCGTGATCAGGTACCCGTCTCCACCTACCGGGGTTCCGATGTCCAGGTGAGGATCAATGGCAAACGGCTCGAACGGATCCAGTACCGCCCGCTCTCCGGAAAGCCGCGGTATCTGATCATCGGGATTGACCCGGGGACTACTACTGCTGTTGCTGTACTCGATCTTGACGGGACCCTGCTGCACCTCCAGAGTTCCCGTCAAATGAATATGGGGGATGTGATCGAGTCACTCTACAAAATCGGAAAACCTCTCATTATCGCATCCGATGTTCGGGAAATGCCCTTTTCGGTTGAGAAGATCCGCAGGGCATTCAGCGCGATTGCATATACTCCAAAACAGGACGTGAGTGTTGAGACCAAACTGGAGATTACAGCCTCTTTTTCGTATGAAAATGATCACGAGCGGGACGCGCTCTCGGCAGCCCTTGATGCATACCGCCAGTACCGGCACAAGTTCCAGAACCTGTTAAAACGGATTCCCCCGGGGTACGATCTCGATGAAGTACGGGCACGGGTAATCCGGGGGCAATCGTTAGAGCACGCTCTTGCAGAGATAAATGGTGATGCAGCACCCAATCCCCAACGGGAAGCACCTCCGGCCCTTGTTGATGAAAAACACGATGAGCGGGTGCGGGTGCTGGACGGGATGGTAAAGCGACTCCGCACATTTGTTGCCGAGTTACAAGAAGAGATAAAGGAAAAAGAGTTTGAGATTCGACGCCTGCAGGCACGCATCCGGAAGGTTCAGACCAACCGGGATTCCGAACTGGCAAAGGATGCCGAAGTGGTAAAAAAGGATGTGATTATTCAGAACTTAAAAAAACATTTACGAAAAGAGGAACGCCACAACCGTAACCTTGCCAAACGGTTAGCAAGGATCAAACAGTTTGCGGAACTCTCCATGGATGGCGAAGTGGTTCCGGTAAAAGTTATGGATGCGCTGACAAAAGAGGGTCTTCGCAAGCTCGCAGAGGATGTGGGAATAGATGAAGGAGACGTTATTTTTGTCACCCGGATTGATGGCTGGGGAAGAAACGTTGTCAAGGATCTCGCTGAAATACGTGTTAAAGCAGTCGTTGCCGGCGCTGCTGTTCTTGCCGGGAGCGATCCGCTGCTCACCCCTGTGTTTCGTGAAGCCGGTGTGCCGCTCCTTTCCGATAAGGAGGCCCGGGTCCAGGTGCGGGGCAGGCAGGGACTCTGCGGCAAGGAAGCGCTTGATCATGCTCTGCTCCAGTGGCAGGGAGTGCAGATCCGGCATGAGCGGGAGAAACAAACCGATATGATTGAGCACATCTTCAAGGAGTACAAGAGCGAAAGGGGTAAGGAAGTGAAAAAAAGTGGATGACCGCGAGCTCCTGAACGTAGTGACAGGCATAGTCGGGCGGGAGAACTGCCTTGATGACTGTGCAGAACTGCCGTGTGGTGAACAGATCATGGTAGTGACTACCGACATGCTCCACCGGACTACGGACTTTGTAAAAGGTATGACCGACTGGCAGGCAGGCTGGATGAGCGCAGCAGTTACCCTCTCAGATATTGCTAGCATGGGGGCGGCTCCAAAATATCTCCTGATTGCCGTAGGGTTGGATGACTGGAAGTCCCTGTCCGGGGTGATGCAGGGTGCACAGGATTGCTGCAAAAAATATGGTGCGGCTATCATCGGTGGCGATATCGACCGTCATGGGGAGCTCACTGTAGTGACAACCGGACTGGGACTGGTTGGTAAAGACTCTATTGTGCGGAGGAGGGGGGCCCGACCGGGTGATCTCGTCTGCATCACTGGCATACCCGGGCAGGCACAGGCATGGCTTGACGGGTATCTCCAGTATGAGAAAGCGCTCTTCGAGCCGCAACCCCGGGTGGAGGAGGGCCAGCGTCTCGGCCGGGCCGGCGTAAGTGCGATGATGGATGACAGTGACGGGATTGCCCTCTCGCTCTACGATCTGATGAGCGTGAACGGGTGCGGGTTTACAATCGATACGAAAAAACTGCCCCTTGCTGCAGGTATCCCCGTTGAACAGGCACGAGAACTCGCTCTTTATGGCGGTGGTGATTACGAATTAATCTTCACAATCTCTCCTGACAAATTCCCTGTTAACGGAGTACCTTCAACTGTGATCGGGACCGTTGTGACAGAAAATTCTGTCACTGTCGATGGCAAACCGCTTTCAAAACGCGGGTACCAGCACCGGTGGGAATGATATTTACCAATACCACGGCGCATTAAATACGATTAACACGAGACATTTCTCTACAAATACACTGGCACTGTATGGAATCACTGGAAAGGAAACTGGATCGATTGTCGCCCGATCAGCGCAGGGAAGTTGAAGATTTTGTGGATTTCTTACTCTACAGGTCAGGTTCACCACAAGGTATGTTCAGCCCTGCCACGGTAAACCAACAGGTATTAAATACAGCACCTTGCGCGATTCCTGTTATGGCTCCAATGATAATACAGGAGACCCCGCAGGTCGTGGCACAGGAACAGAATATCCGAGAGGAAGAATCAACCTCTTTGGAGATTTCAGAAGAGCATTATTCACCCATACGAGAGATTACAGTAGAAGTAGAGGACCGGATCTCCCGCGATTATATGGATTATGGTCAGTTCGAGCAGCAGTCTCCTGCAATCGAAGCGGTAAAAAAAGTCAAAGCAAAGCTGATCCAGAAGGGCGGGCAGGATAAGTCCAGCCACCTGCTCGACTGGATTGATTAAATATGCATCTTTTCTTTATGAGATTTTCTTTCAACCCGAGAATGACCCATCAGTGGTTAATACCTCAAATACCCCAAAAAGAATCTTTTCGTCTCTCATATAGTCTCTCGGCACAACCTGCGTTCGTGAAATAAGTGCAGAATAGCGCTTGCAACAAACTATCGGAAAAACAATTGAGAGAAAATGATGGACTCGACGGGATTTGAACCCGTGGCCTTCACGTTGCAAACGTGACGATCTACCCCTGATCTACGAGCCCTTCAATCTAATTTGCGGCATACTATTTTCCCATCTATCCCATATAGTTGTTACTGATCAGGTTTCCTCAAGGCAGATGAAGAACAAAAATAAAATATTCCTGAACCATTATGGCAAAGCTGATAATTGAACCCAAGAAGGCAAAGGACGGTCAAATCGAATATGTCGTCAACTATCATGACCCAAAAAGCGACAACTCATTTACCATCACTACCACAAACGATCTCAATGAAGCGGTCGAGAAACTTAAATCCGCGCTGGAAGGCGAAGTCGCATCAATGCAACCGAAGAAATGATTCGTACGAAAGGTTCTGCGGTACAGTAACCTCTCCAGCTATGAAGCCCAACGCGCAAAAAACCCCAATCGGGTTTCAAGCTGCTTATACTGTGAAAGGAATGGGTGAATAAAAGATATTCAGACTTATTTTTAACAGGAAAATGGACCCGGCGGGATTTGAACCCGCGGCCTCTACGTTGCGAACGTAGCGATCTACCCCTGATCTACGAGCCCGCCTTTTTGTGGCATACAATTTTCCAGCGCAGGGAATATAGTTGTTGCTATCCCAAAAACGCCCGTCACAGCATCGGGAGACGGGATGATATGAAAAAAGATGTGAATCAGAGAATGATCTCGATGTCAAGTTTCTCTGCAAGTTCCTTATACCGGTTCCGGATAGTGACCTCAGTGACCCCGGCAACTTCTGCAACCTCGCGCTGGGTACGTCGTTCTCCGCCAAGGATCGAGGAGATGTAAATTGCTGCCGCTGCCACACCAGTCGGACCCCTGCCACTGGTCAGCTCGCGTTCGCCAGCCTGTCGCAGAATCTCAACGGCACGGCTCTGTACCTCGCCTTTAAGCGTCAGTCCCGAGCAGAAGCGCGGTACGTAATCGATGGGGGAAGTCGGGAGGAGCTTTAAGCCCAGTTCACGGGAGATGAAACGGTATGTTCTGCCGATCTCTTTTCTTGACACACGCGACACTTCGGCAATCTCATCAAGGGTTCTTGGTACATTGCACTGCCGGCAGGCTGCATAGAGAGCAGCTGCTGCCACACCTTCGATACTTCGCCCGCGGATAAGGTTCTTGTCCACTGCGTCGCGGTACACCACTGCTGCGGTCTCACGGACGTTTCGCGGGAGACCGAGAGCCGATGCCATCCGGTCAAGTTCTGAAAGAGCAAATGCAAGGTTGCGCTCGGTTGCATTGCTCACGCGGATACGGCGCTGCCACTTGCGGAGCCGGTAGAGCTGTGCCCGGTTCTTGGACGAGATTGCCCGGCCGTAACTGTCACGGTTGCGCCAGTCGATCATGGTCGATAGACCCTTGTCGTGGATCGTAAAGGTCATCGGTGCACCGACCCTTGAACGCTTCATGCGCTGGTCATGGTCAAATGCACGCCACTCGGGACCACGGTCTATGAAATCATCATCGAGAACTAGCCCGCAGCTCTGGCAGACAAGTTCAGCCCGTTCGTAATCGTGGACAAGCTGCCGCCCGCCACACTCCGGACATACCGTCTCGGTATGGTTCTCTGCTTTCTTTTCCGTCTCTTTCTGCTTTGTCCGCGTTTTTAGCGCTTCCCTCTCATTCTGAAGGGTTTTTAACTTCTCTAATTCCGTCATCCACATTCCCCGTTACTGATTTTTTCTGATGGCAAAAACCAATGTATTTGTGTTAATATGATCTTATTTTGCGAAGAGTTTCTCATTGGGCAGAACCGCGCATTTTTCCCGGCAGAGGACCGCAGCGTATGGTGCTTTTACATTACCGAAAAGATCAAGAATCTTTCCAACCGGCTTCATACGCTTGTCAGTTACTTCGCTGTATAAAGCAGGGAGCTGGCCGGCATCGCACTGGATAATGAGCATCCGACTGCCAACGGTGCTCATCGCTCGACCAACAACCTTCATCTAAACAACCTCACAAATACAATAATACTAAAACTTTTTAGTAATCTATATATATGCTACAGAACAGTATTTAAATATTCCGTGAAAGTATAAATAGAAATTTTAGGACCCGAGAATTTGGTCAATATTTAAAGATATAACCTCTTTACACTGCGCATCGGTTAGTCCGGCCCCTTTTGCCACGATAAATTTTGCCGGTTCATCCAGAATATCGTGGGGTGCATGCGCGTCAGAGTCGACAACGAGCTGGCAGCCCGCTTCCAGCGCGATCTGTGCTACGTGACCATTCGTCCGGTTGTGTCCGCCGCGTGAAGTGAGCTCAAGGGCAATCCCATTTTTTGCAGCGAGCCGTGCATCCTTAATCGTGATGAGTCCCGGGTGGGCTAGTACGTTTACGTACCTGCACCCGCAGGCAGCGTGGTTTGTCCCGGGAGCCACAGGCTCAACCGTTGTTTCACCGTGGACTATTACAATGTCTGCCCCCAGTTCCTTTGCAGATTTCGCAAGGCTTGCTATCTGGCTGGGTGGAACATGGGTTAGCTCAACTCCGCAGAGCAGTCTTACACCATAGATCTGTGCAGATTCCCGTACCTTTACCAAGGTTGCAAGTATCTCTTGTGTATTGGAATGATCAGCGTGATCAGTGATCGCAACTGTGGTATAACCCATCACAGCCATCCGCCGTATTAATTCAATCGGAAGCATCTCCCCGTCTGACAGGATCGTGTGGGTGTGCAGATCGTACATGCCGTTTACCGTCCCTTATCCATTTTCTGAGCTACTTTTTTTATAAGTACTTCTTTTTTCTCGGTCCATTCGGCAACAATACGGCCTTCATGCCGTTCCCAGTGAGCGGGGTGGTGGTGCTCCTCGGCCCTGTATTTTACACCAATCTTCCGTAATGAGCGTTCAATATCTGCAAGAACCGGTCCTTTGGCAGCCAGACTGTCCGGAACCCTCCTGCCTTCACTCCGCAAATACCCTGCATTGAAATAGCAGGGATATAGTATACACTCCCCTTCCACCATTGCAGGAGGGTTTGTGGGTCAAGGTATAAACAGTGTACGCTCCCACTTAGTTTACATGCATCATATCGACGTCCGGATTGAGAAGGATGTATACGACGTCAACAACACACTCGCCAGTCAGAACGCACTGCACTTAAAGGCACACGGGGTTCGGGCATTTGATCTGCTGGGGGCGATCGGTTCAGGTAAGACCGCGCTAATAGAACGCCTTGTCCCGCTGCTCAATAAAAAAGGGTTAAAGGCAGGCGCAATTGCCGGTGACGTATACGGAGACGACGACTTTAAGAGAATTATCGCACTGGGAATTCCGGCATTCAATGCAAATACCGGCAAAGAATGTCACTTAGATGCCCATATGGTTGAACACGCAATCAGCCACCTTCCTCTAGATGATATCGATGTGCTATTCATCGAGAATGTGGGTAATATGGTCTGCCCTACAGATTTCCGGTTAGGTGCCGAGAAGCGGATCGTTGTAGTGAGTTCAACAGAAGGAGACGATGTGGTGAACAAACACCCAATGATGTTCCGTGACTGCACAATAGGGGTTATCAATAAAGTCGATCTGGCTCCTCTCGTTGGTGCAAACCTTGACAGGATGCAATCAGATATCAAACGTTACAACCCTTCGATGCCCGTGTTCCGGACAAACTTAAAAACCGGCGATGGCGTTGCAGCATTACTCGACAGCATACTTTCGTAAACTGTGCGTTTTGTCACAAATTCCGGAAGCGGAATTCCCGACAAAGGTACGTTTGCCATCATTAACCCGACCGGTATCAGAAAAAGATGCAATCGGGAAATACTATAAATAATTCTGAAGGGAATATATAGAGCACCATCTTCGGGAAGCCAATTCCAGGAAGATATCTTTGAGAGTGACACTATGCAATGGCAGGGAGAATCAGTACGTAAGGTAACCGGCGGCAGGCGCCGTCCGGCACAGATGAAGCGGAGAGCAGAAATCGGTCTTGCACCGGCAGACACCCATATCGGTGAAGACCGCAGGAAGATCATCCGCACTTATGGTGGAAACGACAAAGTCAGGGCGCTCAGGGCAGCCTCTGCAAATGTGACCAACCCCACAAACGGCGAAACCAAGAAAGTGAAGATCGAAAAAGTCGAGAAGAACGAAGCAAACCCGAACTATGTCCGGAGGAACCTGCTCACAAAGGGAGCGGTTATCAAAACCGAGATCGGAAACGCCCGCATTATAAGCCGTCCGGGTCAGGATGGCGTTATCAACGCAGTGTTGCTCGAATAATCAATATCAGACCAGCAATCTTTTTTCTTTCAGACTTGCATACTCTAGCTATGCGAAGGATCTGTTATCGTTTCCCCCAGCGGGTGGATCTCTCATTTGCAATGGGGATGCCTTTTAACGAGACGCTAAGGTATATTGCCGATCTGGATAATCATGAGTCCACAAAAACCACCGGAAAAGAGCTGGTCCGGGTCAGGACCCGGATAGAAATTGCTCTCGACCGGGCAATGTTTGGTGATATCACTCCTGAGGTTTTACGCCCTGGTGTAATCACAGAAGCTGTCGATCTGAAATGTTCTGTGCTCGCGCTAGCCCTGCGTGGCGGGGGAAAAGTTCCCATAGCAAATGATATTTTCTATCTTCGCCTTACCGATCAGGTGTCCCGCACGGACATCGATATTGCAAAAGAAGGCAGCGGTGAAGGATTGGATGCGCTCGATATGAAAAATATTCTATTAGGTACTGATAAGTGACACTCCTAATTACTGTCGCTGCTCCGTTTAAGCATTCCAGAAAGAGCAGCATGCGAAAAAACGAGCTGGTTTACTATTACGCACTCGACCGGAAATGGATGAGTACCGATCAGGCAAACCAGATCCTGCGCCGTGCCGAAGAAGAGGGACTCATGAGCCTTGAAAACGGGATGTATGCTCCCCGTTTTGATCTTACTGCGATTACAATACCTATCGGGTTCAAACCCACCTCCGCCATTTTTGAGCGCAATGATCCGGCACAGGTTCTGATCGGGCGGATAGCAAAAACCACCTCTCTACAGGAGACCGAAATCGTTGCAGAGATGAACCAGACGATCAGGGACGGGTTTGACAATCACCTTTTGCCACCGGGCGCTCTCGTTCTTCTCGCAAAAAAATACGGGGTACACTTTGAAGATTTATCTGATGCGCTAATGCAGAGCGTAAAGAAAGGCTGAACAAACAAAAAACTGAAATCGATCAAAGAAGCCCCAACCGTCACCATTCCGGGCACCGGTTTTTACAACAAGGTGAATTACCTAAAGAGCTTTGCCGGAACCTAAGATATAAGCGGCGATATGGTGACGGTAAGGAATTCCGGTGAGCGCCTTTTCCCGCTCGATGCTCCTGCAGGAGAGGTACCAGAAACGTTCATCAAGTAAGATGGTTCTACCCGCCACGAGATTGTCTTTGAAATCTACAAGGATGGATAATCACTCATGTCTGCCATGAACACTTCTGCGTATGGCGAATTGAGTATCAACTATCAGATATAATTTTTCTGATAAAATCTTAAAAAAGAATTGGTATCTTATCTTTTGCCGCGGGCTTTTGCCGCAGCTTTTTCAGCCTTCTCCCCTTCAATTTTCGGGAAGAGTTCGTCGAGAGTTTTCTCTCCATAGGCAGTTACGCTTGCATTTATCTGCACAAAATCCTGGGTGATCTCACTGGACCGGACGGTCTTTCTCCTGCGTTCCCCGTCCATAGACGGATGAAACCCAATTCCGCCTGCAAGGAGCAGGTTCCTGCGCCCTGCACCTGGAATGCCCTTCTTTGCGGGGATGCCGGTCCTGTCCGATGCACCGGTAATCTTGATCTTGTATCCTGCAAGTCCGATAGGGGCTGCATCGAATTCATCGCCAATACGCTTACCAACGATCGACCCTGCCGCGCCACCGCTGGCATCGACATTGTAGGCGCGACCGGTCTTGGGGTCTGATAATACTACTTTTAAGTCCACCATTCAAATCTCTCCTTATTGGTTTTTTTATGGAGAAAAACCAGATTTCTGGATTTTTTCACATCTCGAACTGCCGGCAAAATCGCCTACACATGAGAAGTACCCATTTTATTATACTAATACGCTATTAAACCCTCTTGTCATTCCGGACAATCGTGTTTTTACTTCGCCCAGAAGGGTTCGGTTTTCCTTCGCATCGACGTGTACTCTTCTAATATCTCCTGCGTGCTTGTGTTCAATGACTTGAGCATCTCTTTCTCCAGCACTTTCACGTGGCGCTCAGGCACATCCACAAAGAGGTCATCTCCCACGTTTAACTGTCTCCCGATCGTTGCACCCTCAATCGAGATCGCAACTTCAAGTCCGGCATCTGCTTCACGGATGTTTTTCTGGCGGAGCTGCATACTCTTGAGATGGCCCACTTTCTTACCATCCAGCTTGATTAAGTTGACGTCATTTCGCAGCTTCCCACCAAGAATCCGTACTCCGACAACTGCAGGGTTGCTCTGACGGAATACACAGTCAGGCATGAGACGAATCTTGGCTGGCATGATCACGTGCTCGAACCGCTGCTTGTCCAAGAGGCGTTTCTGCTCATCGCGCCATTCCACGTACTGATCGATGAGCTGATAGATCACCCGCCCCTCAAAGACTTTCACCTGTGTATATAGTGGATCTTTTATCATCTCAACTACATCAGGAAGCAGGGGTGTGTTAAACGAGAGAAGAACCCGGAATACCGGGTTTTTTATGGTCTCGGTATCTATCAGATCGTGCCGGCTCACCGGCCCTACTTCCGCACGCATCACACCAATCTCTTTGCCTTCGAGCTCCTTGCAGAGTGCTTCAAGTGCCCCGATCGTGTCAGCCTTGATGACGATCCCCTCTTCAGCAAGGTTGACGTGGATCTCGGTCATCTCCTTTTTGATCTTTGCCCGGATCTCATCACGGTTGCCCCGCACTACAAAGAAAGGAGAACCCGCAATCACCCCTTCAAGATCGGGTGCTGTGACCTTGACCCCTGCTGCTGCAACTACAGTCTTCTCGCGCTCGAACCGGTCCTCAACAAGGATCTCTTTCATAGGTCGGGGTTTTAAGAGTGACCGCACTTTGGTAAAGATCACATCACTTTGCGTTGAAACTGCGATCTCATCTCCTATTGAGAGCGTTCCATCGTACAGGATCACATCCAGTGTGGTTCCCAGTCCCCGCTCCTCTTTTACTTCGAGAACAGTTCCGGCACCCGGGCCTTCGACCGAGAGGGTGAGCGCATCTCCCATGTAACGCTGGGCAAGCCCTATCATTACCATCAGCAGGTCGCAGACCCCTTCACCTGTGTGGGCGCTGACAGGCACGATTGCAAGGTTGCGCTGGAAATCTGATACGCGATCGAACCGGTCCGCGGAAAAACCAAGTTCGGAAAGCTTCCCGACCACCTCGTAGGTTTTGTTCTCCACAATTCCCTGTACCCGGTCGTTCTGTTTAGCAAAGGATGACAGGAACGACTCGTTTTCAAAGACTCTCCAGCCATGGATACGATCGGTCTTAGTTGCTGCGATCACAAACGGTGTCTTGCAGTTGCGCAGGATCTGGAGCGCTTCGATCGTTTGTGGTTGGAATCCCTGGTTGATATCAACAACAAGGATCGCCATGTCCGCGAGTGCACCCCCACGTGCGCGGAGTGTTGTGAATGCGTGATGACCCGGTGTATCGATGAAAAGCAGTCCGGGGATGTTGATGGGAATTTTTCCTATTGTGCCGCTCATTGATCGGATTGCTTCAATGGGAACGATCGTAGCACCGATATGCTGGGTGATCTGACCAACCTCCGAGCTTACAACCGAAGAACCACGAATCCGGTCAAGAAGTGATGTTTTACCGTGATCCACGTGCCCCATAACGCAGACAATCGGTGTCCTGATCTTCGGGTTTCCCGCCATATACCCTCACCTTCCTTTATTTTTTAGCTCATGTACGGGAGAAAAAAGTCCCGCTTCCTGTATACGCATGTGCGTTCTCACGCCATACTTTTAAGGAATACCGTTCAGAGCCACCTGATATGTAATGGTTGTCCGACCCTATTTATAGTCACCTTGCTCTCTGATGCATGCTGGAAGTTACAAAACCGGTATGTAACCGTGCCCCTGCTGTGGTTTTAATTACCGGTATTACCCCGTAGCAAAATATGGATACATTAATCTGAACCAAGTGCAAATGTAAAAGGGCAAATTGCCGGGGTGGGGTAGTTGGTCATCCTAGAGGATTGTGGATCCTCCGACCCGGGTTCGAATCTCGGCCCCGGCCTTTTCCTTTCTTTTGGTTTTTCTTTTAATAGATATTGAATCGTTCATACCCGATCCTATGACATTCTGGGTTACATGTTTACTCTTAATTCTTGTGCCTTGCCCCATTACACGGAACTACAGTACATTTTTGTGCAACAACCAACAGAAATGTACAATATTCGGCATAAGTCCCTGCAGATTGTAATGGGGCTTGTCAGGAATCTAAAATGGCACACCACAAGTATGTTCATGGCTATTCAGCGCGCGAGTCGGAGCGGCTCTCAGACCAGGCACAGACTCTCACTGGGCTCCTGCATGATGACACCCGCTACCCTGCTGGCGCCCGGGTACTTGAAGCCGGTTGCGGAATAGGTGCACAGACCGTAATCCTGGCACGAAATAGTCCCGGTGCCCTGATCACATCGCTCGATATTTCAGAGGACTCCGTAAAGCGGGCGGAGGAGAGAATCCGTAAGGAAGGTATCACCAACGTGACGTTCCGGCAGGGGGATATCTTCCAGCTCCCATTCGAACCGGCAAGCTTCGATCACATCTTTGTCTGTTTCGTGCTGGAGCATCTGGCAGAGCCTCAGCGGGCACTGGAAAAGCTCCGCCCACTTCTTAAAGAAGGAGGAACACTCACCGTGATTGAAGGGGATCACGGATCCACGTTCTTCCATCCTGAGAACACGGATGCCCGATGTGCGGTACAGTGCCTTGTGGATCTCCAGAAGCAAGCAGGTGGAAATGCCCTGATCGGGAGGCAGCTCTATCCGCTGGTGGACGGATCTGGATATGCAGATGTCAGGGTCTCGCCGCGGATGGTCTATGTCGATACCTCGCGGCCCGGGCTTGTTGAGGGTTTTACGAAACTGACGTTTACTGCCATGGTCGAAGGGATCGGTCATGAGGTACTAAAGCAGGGACTTATGAGCCGGGAGGCATGGGAGCGGGGGGTTGCAGCACTCTACCGTACTGCCGAGCCGGACGGGGTCTTCTGCTACACATTCTTCAAGGCCACTGCACGGAAATGAGGAAAACGATGAAGATCTCAGTCATTCTTGCCCATCCCAATGAAAGGAGTTTCAATCACGCTATAACGGAGATGGCTGCGGCAACACTCCGAAAGGATGGCCATTCGGTTACCGTGCATGATCTGTATACAGAGGATTTCGATCCCCTGCTGCCGCTCCTGGAGATTGCCCGCGATGCGGCACTACCTCCGCTTGTCGCAGAGCATTGTATGGAGATCGCTGCTGCGGATGGCATCGTTATTGTTCACCCCAACTGGTGGGGTATGCCACCTGCTATCCTAAAAGGCTGGATCGACCGGGTCCTTCGGCCCGGAGTTGCCTACCAGTTTGCTGATTCGGATTCCGGTGAAGGAATCCCAATCGGGCTCCTTGCGGCAAAAGCAGTCATCGTCTTTAACACCTCCAACACCCCTGCAGTGCGGGAGCAGGAAATCTTTGGCGATCCACTCGAACGAATCTGGAAGGACTGCATCGTCTCATTCTGTGGGGTTCCGATCTTTTACAGGAAGATGTTTGGCGTTGTTGTCACCAGCACAGAAGAGCAGCGGAAAGAATGGCTCGTTGAGGTACGAAAACGCGTGCGGGAAACCTTTCCACGAGATTTCCTTTAACTGTTACGGATACTTTCACTCCACGCACCTTTCTCTTTTTACCCGATCTCTTGTGTAATTGGACTGGAGTTACTATGGACAACACAACACGCACCCGGAAAATTGTGGATACCCTCAAGGCCATGAACCACTGCTGGACTGCATCATGGAACGAACCGGAATTCCGGCAGTACATCCATCCTGATGCAGTGGCAATTGTCCCGACAACACCCGGGCGGCTCGAAGGGCAGGATGCCTATGTTGCCGGGTGGCGGACCTTTTGTAATGCGGCAGTCATCCATGAATGGCGAGAGACCGATCATAAGGTGCAGCTCTATAATAGCGGGAAAAGTGCCGTGGTCACGTACTTCTTCTCCATCACGTTTACGATAGGCGGGCAGAAGATGACCATGCAGGGCAGGGACATGTTCTTTCTCATAAAAGAGGGGCGGAAGTGGCTGGTTGTTGCCGACCAGTTCTCACCCGAGTTGGGGGCGGTCTGACACATTCAGCCCACATTTTTCCGCACACCTTACGGATAAGAAAACGCGACCGGTATAAATGGTCGTGGGAAGAATGATAAAAGGAGATATTCCATGGACACTATCGTCATAATCGGCTACATAGCAGGAACCCTCACCACGATCTCGTTTATCCCGCAGGTAGTACGGGCATGGAAGCTTAAAGAGACCCGGGATCTCTCGCTTGCCATGCTCATTTTATTTGCAGCCGGAATCCTTCTCTGGACGTGTTACGGGTTCTGGACAGAGTCCCTGCCCATCATCGCGGCAAACGTGATCACGTTTGTCCTGATACTTGTGCTGCTCGGACTGAAGATCCGGTACAAATAACTCTTTTTAATAAGGGTCTGATATCAGAAATTGCCTTAAAAAAACGGTTTTATCCGTAAAAAAATGACTGGATACTGATGGGGAATGATTCAGTCCTCAAGGAGTACTAGGCATCTGCCAATCTTGTCGTGGAGTCCCTGCCGCTTTTTTGTAAAACCTATCATCAAAAACCCGATGAATATGATTAAAGCGGAGATAAATTTCCCAAAGTGGCGAAGCGTGACCCGGGCAAATGTGGGTTTGTTGCCCTCCATATCGGTCACCATGATGCGCATCAGCACTTTACCGGGCGTTGCCTGACTGCGGGAGGACTCAAACCCGGCAAAGTACAGCCAGGGGATCACAATGATGAGCATCCCGAGCGCTGCAACTATGGGAGCGAGTGCCGCATCTGCCGTACCTGCCTCAGTGAGTTCAGAGATAGGCGCCCTCTGAGCAGTTAGATAATATACATATTTTATCCCGTTTGTCATTGAGAAGAACGTGATAGTGACAATTCCAATTAGAAGGATGAGGATTACATCAACAATGAACGCGATAAAACGCCGCCCGAGACCTGCATAAACCCCGATCTCGGGCACCTCATTCTCTTCCGGAACGATGACGGGTTTTGCCGGGAGAGATGCGTTGTCTGCACCGCACCACTGGCAGAATTTTCCCGATGCATCGGTCTCTTTTCCACATTTAGGACAGAACATTCCCTGTTACTCCTGATACATAACGTTAATCCGGGTGTCCTTTTTAATTTAACTGTTCTTTCCTGTCATTTTATACATTTTTCAAACCCGAACATTGCGATGTGAAAAACAATGAATGTATGGCCAGGTTTGTACCAGAACCGTTTCTGAGCACAAATCAGAAATATATACAAATTTAAAGCAATCACCATGAAAAGCACCCTGTTCCAGCTGACCGCTCTCGTGCTCATGCTCTGTGCGCTCTCAGCCGGTTGCACGAGCCCTGCGCAGGCAGAGATCAAACCAGTGGATACACCCATTATTACTACTGTACCATCCACCATTGTCACGGCCTCCATAGCAACTGTTGTATCAACTCCAGTCGCAATCGATACTCTGCCGCCGGAGCAGTTTGTTGACCTCCAGCTTACAAAAGAGCGTCCCGACTTTTCCCTTCACCTGCTCTATAATGGGGGTAAAGGAGAGATCTTTGTCCAGAATATTATGATGAAGGTTACCCGCTCTGATGGACAGGTCATACAGCAGTACATGAATGACGGGCAGCGAAAACCCCGGCGCGGAGATGAGATGGTGATACAGGGCAGCAGGGGAAATGACCGGGTCGAGGTCTTTGTGACCAGCGCAGGAATAACCTACAAAGCTATCGATAAACCGATGATCACATCATTATCAATATAAATCACCTTTTTTAAATCGGTAGAAGCGGATATGAATGGAAAGAGACCCACTTTTTGACTCCCAACCGGCTATGTTTTTCTCGTCATTAAGAGGATGATTTTAAATCTCTTTTAATCATCATCCCGTATGATGTGATTTCCCGACTCTTTCAGCATATTTCTGGGTCAGTAACCCCAGAATGATTATTATCACCCCGGTTGCCGCAAGTACCAGCCATTGCTCTGGACCGGCAGTACCGACTGCAAGCCGGGTGAGGAGGTTGAGCGGGTTTGAAGGTAGTGCCAGAACAAAGAGAATCACGACTACGAGTGCCGTTGAGAAAATGAACTGTGCCGCTGTCCGCTCGCGGTAGTGTAGTGCAGTGAGAGCGCCAAGCAGGATAAGAATGAGTGAGGTGACTACAACCTGGAGCAGGATCAACCCGGCATTTTCGATCGCAATGCCATTGACCATGAGCAGTAGCAGCCACGCCCCCGCCTGGATCGGCACCAGCAGCTCGCAGGCGAGAACCTTACCCCAGACCATCTCTGAGAAAGTGATTGGAGTCGAGATCAGGGTCTCTAAAGTCTCGTGCTGGTACTCTTCAGTTATGAGATCGATGACCAGCGCAGAAGCGATAATAGCCGGCATAAAGACCAGAAGGGGAATCAAAAGCCCATACACGAACTCGTAGAAGTCTCCACCACCGGTTGTTTTTGGAACCTGTATCGGAATAGGTTGTTCACTGAGCCGGTGTACCCGTATCTGGCGCAGATCCTTTTCGTATTTTAAGAAAATATCCTTGAGTTTCACATCGACAATCGCACTCTGGAGATCATTGGTCAGCGTATAGAGCGTGATCTTTACAGGTTCATCTGCCGAGGGGGAAGTGTCAGGTACGTAGATCACCGCTGAAAGCTTTCGCTCTTTTAATGCGGCAACCCCTGTAGAGAGATCCATCGGGTAGACCCGGAAGTCCAGGCTGTTCTCGAGATATCCGAGCACTGCTGAATCGTTGCCTGCATAGGCGATGTTGTACTTATACCGGGAATACTTCGACAGTGAGGACGGGTCATACATGGAGGTGAGCCCGACCATGAGAAACGATGAGAACATGGCGATGAAAAGCTGGAGAAGGACAGCAAGCAGAATCGTGCGCTCATTGAACAGTCCTCTGAACTCTTTCTTTGCTATGATTGACAAGTGACGTGCTTTCATCCGATCCACCCCAGGATAAAGTAGAGGTTATACAGGCAGTGAACCACAGTGGCAAGCACAAGTCCGACTACCAACCCTTTCCGTCCCCAAAACTTCAGCGAACAAGCAACGATCAGCACTCCCACAAAATGCAGGAGCAGCGGCATCCAGAGCACTCCTAACGACAGGAAGAGAATACTGCCAAAGACCGATTCGGTGATCTGGGCAAGCGTGATGAAGAGCAACAGTTTTTCGGCAACAAGAAATCCTATCGCGGTTGCGGCGCAGGCAGCGATCAGGTTCTTCCATGTGAGGAAGGATGGATCCTGGGCAAAGAGGGTATAGATCCCGACCGCTTTTGCACATTCCTCAACCAGTGCGGCAAAGATGAGGAGAAGTACCAGCGAATACGGCATGGGCAGGTTGAAAAAGAGCGTGAGGCTCATCAGCTGCACCATGAATACAAACGGTATGGAGAACCCGGTGAGCAGAAATACTGATATAAACGGGTGCCTGCGGCTCATGATCTCGGAAAGGAACTCACGGATCCGTGGCAAGAGCGGTTTTTCTGAGAAGAGCCGTTCTTCTTTGAAATTTTTCATCCCGATATAGAAGAGCACCGCCCCTGTCAGCCAGAAGAGGGAAGTGGAGTAGAGGTAGTCGGTGATCGTCCACGGGTTTCCCTGTATCGAGATGACGATCAGCGTCAGGGGAGAGATGAGGGAGATGACATGCACATTAGCAAAGATGCTGGGAAAGAACAGGTACGAGGTAGCAACTGTCGAAAAGAAGATCGAAATGAACGAGAGTTCTTTAAAACTGCGCGAGAGCATGCCGATCAGGAGCGCATTGGCAAGGAAGAAGACGATGACCGGTATAAGGGGCAGAATGATGATAAGGGGCGCCCGTACGTAGAGCGTGAGCGCGGTGCAGATGGCAACCATCCCGATGAAATAGGGAAGCATCTTCCCTATAATGATAGAGGAGGATCCCACAGGTGTTGAAAGCAGGACTTCCCCTTTGCGCTCAATGCGCTCGTTCATGATACTCATCATGAAGAACTGCGAGGTGAAATACAGTGGGAAGATGAAGACAAAGACAAGGATGATGGAATCAAACGGAAGCGGGGGAGAGAGCTGAGACGGTGTCTTGAACCGGCCCATCGTGCTTTCGGAAGAGAGGACTTCTGTGTAGCGTGAGATCTGGGTATTCTTTGCACTCGTTTTGACCAGTTCCTGCCGGAGTTCCTCTTTGGTAAAGTCCAGTGCGGGTGAAGGTGTGGGGACGTTGCTTATCTCTCCTTCAGGTACCGGTGCTTTGCGGCTGGGGGCAGCCTGAACATACTGGCCCGACTGTGTGGATAAGAAGGTGAGTTCACTTTTTACAGTCTGGACATCGATCCAGAGCGGGTACGCAGCGAAGAGATCCGTTTCCTGGTTGTAGACCGTGTTGACATATTTGGCATAGTCGCGTTCGAGAGTTTTCTGTGCCGCTTTTGCACGTTCGGTCGGGTTGCTGTTCACCTGCCCGTGAATGATTACCAGGTCAAATGCGTTCCGGTTCCTCTCAAGTGTTGCCGCGTCCATCTGGTAAACGGAGAAACGGGCATCGCTTGCGATCAGCTCTGCTATCTGCGGATCATCCACACCCACTTCATACATGCCGTCCTGGAGGTGCATGCCCGTCTGTGCGGCAAATCCGGTTACTGCCACAAGCAACACGAAAAGAATGACAGCAAATGGCAGAACATCCCGGCTCATCATGGTGAAAGATTTCTTCACTTCCCATCGCGCGATGGTCGAGATGTCGGTTAGCCTGCCCATGAAATGTCTGGCTCCTGTTGGTTCTGCCGCAATGTATTGATTTGACGTTCACCCTGCGGAAGTGTAGTACAGAGTAGTATTTGGTATCGTTCAAATAGTACTCGGTGCTGACAAGAAACGATCTGTTGACGCCTTTTATTAAAAACGTGAAATTGCAGGAAAAAATGCTGTTGTTCTATCGGTTTTTAACATCTGTAGACATAGAACGGCAGTTCTCCAAAGAAAAAACGGTTATTCCAGCACGATATTGTTTACACGTGCAGGTGCCCCCATCCCAATCTATATCTTTGATTCCACCCACATTTGATTGAAAGGCAATCACTATGATAAAAGCCCGCAATCTCACGAAAAACTTTGATGGTTTTATGGCACTGGATGGTGTCAGTTTCGAGTTTGAAGACGGTGAGATCTTTGGGATTATCGGGCACAATGGAGCAGGCAAGACAACGCTGCTCAAGATCATTTCAGGACTGATTGCCCCCACATCCGGGGAACTTTTCATCAATGATATCGATGTGGTAAAAAATCCGGTTGCGCTCAAAGAGAATCTGGGGTACCTCCCGGAAGAATCCCGGCTCTACGAGACGATGACCGTGGAGAATTATCTTGCGTTCTTTGGGGAGATCTACGGGCTCTCCCTAAAGGAAATCCGGGTCCGGTCCAACCAGCTCTTCGCCGCACTCTCGCTGGAACCGGACGGCAAAAAACTCGGAGAGTTCTCAAAAGGGATGAAGCGCAAAGCGGCGATCGCCCGGTCGCTCATCCATGAACCCAACTTCTTAGTCTATGATGAAGCGACCAGTGGCCTTGACCCGATGACCTCACGGTTCATTGCCGATTACCTGCGCACGTTAAAAAAGGAGGGCAAGACGATCGTTCTCTCGGCGCATAACCTCTACCAGATCGAAGCGATCTGTGATAAAGTGATGATCTTAAGGCGCGGGAAGATGCTGGCCTTTGGCACCATGAAGGAGCTCCGCGAGCAGTTTGGCACCCTTACGTACGCGATCTTCTTCTCTATCGAGAATGCAGGGGCACTTATCGGTCATTCCAAAACCTACCGCCAGGAAGAGGGGCTCTTTGTATGTGATGCGGAGAGTATGACTGAACTCAATGAATGTACCGGGCTGATTGGTGAAGCTGGGGGCAAAGTCGAGAAGATCGAGTCACGGTACCCGTCGCTTGAAGAGATGCTGGTCAAGATCGGGAAATAAGGAGATCACAACCCATTAATTTTAACAACTGGGTTTTTCTTAGTCACGCTACCCGGACAACCGCCCCGCTGTTCCGGGCTGATGTGATGAGCGTTGTTCCCCCACAATTCACATGCATAAAGGATTGTGCAGCTCGTTCGATCTCCATTACCCCGGTGTCAGCAACCGCATATACAGTCGGACCGAATGAACTCATGCCCGCGCCGGCAGCCCCGGCACCCCGCATCACATTGAGGAGCCCGGTTACTTCCGGGGGTTGGAGACCCAGTTCGACTTTCTTGAACCCGAGGGACTGGACTGTGTTGATCGATGAGCCGAACAAATCGAGATCGTGCTCTGCGATTCCTGGCAGCATCCGCATCAATACCTCGTGGCAGAGAGCCTGCACCTCACTGAGGGGGACCGGGCAGTGGCGCCGGAAGATGTCGGCCTCCATAGTCCCGCTTGCTCCCATGGGTACGTCCGGCGTGGCAAGCAGGATCTTCCATTCGGCAGGAAAGTCGTGGCGGGCGATAACCGGGGGAGGAGATACTTCCCGTGATGCCGATGATGGCCGGAAATCTGTCTTATCTCCACCGGGTCCGAACCGGTGTCCGCCATCGATAATGAAGCCTCCCTGTTCAAAGGCCGCAGTACCAATCCCGGACGTACCTCCACGACCGACAAACCGGGCGAGTTCTGTCACCGGTATATTTTTACCATAGAGTTCGCATATCGCCCGTGCAGTGGCAAGGGCCAGCTGCGAGCCACTTCCAAGACCGGTATGAGCCGGATATTGCGACCGTATGTGAATCGAAGTTCCGGCTCCGGCATGGATCTGCCGGAGTACTTCTGAAGCGATACCCCTCACCCGTTCCTGTGTAGCGATGTCGCAACCGGTCACGCGGATATCAGGGCTCTGCTGCACTTCAAGTAACACTCCCGGTTCATCGAGCGCGATCCCAATCCCGCCATCCACCCTGCCAGAACCACCATGCATGTCGATAAGGCTGACATGGATTCGGGAGGGGGTGTTTACTATGATCCGCCGCTCGTCAAGAAACTGGTTGTACGGGAATTGCTCCTCGATAAATATCAGGGGCTTGTCCTTATGGATGATCTGGTACTGCCGGCTTAGCACGGGTTCTTTTGGGCAGAGAGAAAAAATCCGGCCCGTTTCTATAGTAGCAGCAGTAACGCGGGCAGAAAGGATCTCCCGCCGTGCTTCAATATGGTGTTGTTTTATGATCTTTCCGATCGGGATATCGGCCATCATGAGATCCTGTTTAAATGACGGGGAAAGCCGCTCGACCGGTGTCTTGGATATGGCATAGATCAGCACATCGTTTGTCACGGTATCCCGGAGTTCGACAACCCGGTGATTTACCGGATCCCCCAAACTGACATCCACCCGGCCCGACGTTTGTGCATCTGCAGGAACAATCTCTTGTAAGAGTGTCTTTACTGTAACGGGATTTCCCGTGATCGACTCTAACAGTTGCGTGACAGAGCCATCTGTACCGAGCAGGATTTTCTGTATCCGTGACAACCGTCCTACATTCTCTTCAATATCCCTGATATTACCCGAGATATCCATCACAACAACCTTATCGCGGGAACTGATAAGCGTAATGAAATCCGGTTATGTTTTTTTTAAGGCACCGCACACTCTTTTACCTTGCCGGGCAACCCTTCTCACTGACAGATTATGACAAACCCAGCAGTCTTTGACCATATGACGGATGAAGAGAAACGCAAGTACCTGGAGTTCCTGCTATGGCACTACCGGGTTGTTGACGCATTCTGGTTCATCTATGTTGCAGAACACTATGGCCAACCTGTTGCAGAGAAGATAAATGAGCAGGTGTGGGGAAAAGCCGGCGGGATGGCTGCAAAGGATCTCGTGCAGCGGTTCGGCATTGCCGAAAAGGGACTTTCCGGGTTTGTCAAAGCGCTCCGTCTTTTCCCCTGGGCGATCATTGTCGATTATTCCATTGAAGAAAAAGCAGATGAGGTTATCATAACCGTACCGTCATGCCCAACACAGGAGGCACGGCTTAAACGGGGAGAGAGTGAGTATGTCTGCCGCGAAATGCACCGGGCAGAGTTCACGAGCTTTGCACGGATGATCGATGAACGCATCTGCGTGAAATGTGTGTTTGCCCCACCCGATCCCCATCCCAAGGAACTGTTCTGCAAATGGCGTTTTTATCTCAGGGAATAAAGCGTCATTTGGTTTTTTTAAATTTATCACTCATGAGAGCCCTCAGTTTCACTGTGAATTATCCCCTGCGAAAAATTTATCGGAATCTCTTTTTTGTATCTGTGCTTTTTGCCTTCTGCCCGGGCATTTGGGCAATAACCAAAGCAGTACATTCCTCTGTGAGCCTCCCTCGTTTGCCAACTACATCACCGCTCCGGATGGTGCGGATCCTGGTAATAAGCACATAGCTCTCTGCAAAAAGGTCAAGCCCTCCTTCAGAAAAATCATCGAGTGAGATTGGGATGCAGGGCGCGTCGGTTGGCGGCCGGCTGCTGACTGGGCAGATCTGCACATCCCCGTTTTCAGCAGCAGAGATCACAATGGCAGGGCGCGTTTTTGCCCCGCTCCGTTCTTCAAAAGCAACTGGTGCAAGTATAACATCGCCCGGCTTGTAACGCCCCATGTGCTAAGTATTCCGGCACCATCGGACATAAGCCGTTTGATCCCATAAAAACGCAGGATTTTTCTCCCTGTATGGTTCATTCACCTACAAGAACGATATCAGGGAGTATTATGGAAGCAACACAACCGACAGCACGTGAGGCCTCGCTTCTGATGGGAGCGACCCTGGCCATATCCATGATCGGGATATTTATTGGCATTTTCTTTCTTTTTATCAACATTGAGATCTCAATCAGGATAGCGGCAGCGGTTCTTGTCGGGGTTGTGGGAGTCATCAGTTTTGTCCGGCACTCCATCTGTTACGAGTCCGATCAGATCCGGATGGGATGGCGGCAGGAGCACAAGGAATTCCAGCTCGAAGTAGGATATGCAAACCTTGCGATTGGCATCTGGGGTCTTGTTGCGGCAATCTTCAACTGGGGGCTTGTCTGCGGAGTGGCGCTTGCTATCTATGCAACCTATCTTTTCTGCACACTCCTACTCCATCTCTCTGAATCCCATGCATGGGAGGAACTCCACAAAGCAGTACACCGCTCGCGGGCGATCAAGAGCGTAGTCTCGACCGGATTCTTTGTCATCGTCCTTGCCATTTTTGCATTCATCGCCTTTGCTCATGCGGGTGTGTTGCCATTTATTCATCTGTAACAACCCCCTCTTTTTTAGTATCAGGAGTAAGGTGCCCGGGCCGTGTCCGGGCCACCTGATGCAGAATTCTTAATGTTCAGGCATCCAACTAAAAACAATAATGACCCGGTGCGATCACTGCGGAAATGAAGTTGTGCTCCCGTTCTCCTGCCAGTACTGTGGGGGAAAACATTGCGCAGAGTGCCGGCTGCCACCCAACCACGATTGTATTAATATTGCTTTATGGAACAGTAAACCCCGTCCTGCCATTGGAATATCTTATAAAAAAGGTGGCGGGGCAACCCCCACAGGAGGCGGTTATATCGCCGATTCGCGACACGATGCAAAAAAGAAAATGGGCCACAGGATCCCGTACATTCCCATTCCCGACCCCCTCCAAAAAGTGTCATTAATTTCATACCGTAACCTTTTGCGCAACACCCCAAAAAACTTAGATTTAAATCTCAGAAATTAATATACTATATACAGGATGATCTCTCGAAAGCAGCCTGCACC
>JANYBK010000060.1 GCA_025360805.1 Methanomicrobiales archaeon | reverse complement strand
AGATGATGGATCGGATTATTGCGTACCTCATTGAACAGGGATTCCTGACTCCTGATGGCGAAATGGTGATGCTGGGGGAGAATGCGGAACGGGAGTTCGGGCGCTCGAACTTTAAAGATCTCTACTCGGTGATCATTGGTGGTGGAGAGTTCCGGGCTATAACACTTGATGGCGAAGTTGTGGGCAAGCTCGATGCCCGGTTTGTCAACAGCCAGAATGATGGCGAGATCTCGCTGGGCGGGCAGGGCTGGTCGATGATCAAGTGCGATCAGGGGCATAACCTCGTGGTTGTTGTGCCCTCAAGTTCTGCAACCTCGGGAATCTTCTGGACCGGGGGCGAATGCGGGTATTCTCCGCTCATCTGCCATCAGGTGCAGGTGATACATGCCCGGGGAGAGTCCATGTTACCGCTCACAGATGATGACAAAAAGACGCTCCAAATCGCTCTCTCCCGCATTCCAGAAGGTGTCGGTCGAACCGGATTGTATGTCCGCGAGCATAAGTGTGAGAGGGGTGTTATGGTAACCATCTATTCCTTAAATGGCATACGGTTCAACCGGCTCTTAACCCTGCTGCTCCAGCATCAGCTGGGGAGTAAGGCACAGGTTCGGTACAATGACTTTGTAATCAGGATCCTTCGCCTGGGAAAAGAAGGGGCTGGAGAACGGGTGGCAACTGCGGTGCGGGAGGTTCAGGGAATGGGACTCGAAGAGATTGGTTCTAATCTCCCCCTTCCATCTGCCGAGGGATGGAAATTCGCCCGGGCTCTTCCAGAATTGCATTTTCGCGAGATGGCCATTTCTGATCATTATAATGCAGAAGAATTTTTGGTCTCTTTTGGTAAGATGACGGTAACAGTACTGCCCGTTCCCCAGTCAGAGCCTATACCGTAATCACGAATTTACCGGTAATTTTCCTATCCGGATATCCCTTTTGTCTGCTGGAGGATTAAGGGCATGATTTTATTACAGGAAGACAGCGAGATCTCATTATGAACAAAAGTGTTGTAATTTTCACCGTTGCTATTCTCTTGGTGCTGGTCTGTGGTTGTACTCAGCCTACCCAACCCGCACCAGTCCAAGCTGAAGCAACACCCGTACCTATCCAGTCACCAACCCCCAAGCTGGCAACGGTTGTTGCTACACCCCATGCAATACTGACAACCGGATCCGTGTCCCCGACCCTCCAGAACTCGGTATCTGCAAATACCATCCGGATCAATAGAAAAGGCTTTGATCCGGCAAGCATAACTGTGGCAGTTGGTTCGACTGTCCGGTGGGTGAACGAGGACTCCACTGCTGATCCTGGATTATATAATCCAACACACAGGATTTCGCTTGTAAATATCAAGGATTCATCCCTTCTCTCTCCGGGACAGAGCTGGAGCTGGATCTTCGATCAGACAGGCACCTATGATTATAGTGATATGATACACTCGGCTCTTTCTGGCACAGTTATTGTGGTGTGATCATGTTTCAGGATATCAGCTATGCTCTTATTTTTGGTAAGCCTGTCATCCTTTATCTTGGAGTGCTGACCCTTTTAGCGTTCATATTTACAGCAGCGATCGCCGTGCTTAACTCCAAAGGGATTCGCATAATTCCGTTCAAATGGCACCCTCATTGTGCAGTAATAGCCATCTGCCTTGCACTGGTTCACGGTGCGCTTGGGATACTGGCGTACTTGTAACAATCGATTGAAACGCTACTAAAAAAAAAGAAAATTTATGCAGGGGAATTACAACCCGACAATGCGGAGTACCGCACCCAGAAGAATGCCAAACATGGATGTAGATGCAGACAGCATCCCCAATATTATGTACCCGACTATCGCTCCGATCTTTAACGGGGTGTATGTCCGGTTGAGGTTCAACCTGCGGATAATGCGAAAGGATTTCGTTTCGGGTGATATCTGCGGTTTGTTCTGCTTGATCCGGATCATGTGGGTTCACCTTTATTTTGCCTGTGTTGACAGTTCCAATACTCTTTTTGCGGGCCCGTATTTATACTTCTATCAGGTCCCGTATACAACATAATGGATATATCTTATATTTAATTCTACCCATTTTGCTATTGTCCAAATATTGATTGAATCTGTGTTTTTCGGCAAATAAACCCTAAACAGTCGATTTTTTCAGATATTTCAGAAGACAGCCTCTTCCTGATGAAAACAAACCCCGGAATTTGATAATTACGGCCCGTTTTTTCTGCCTTTTTAATGAAAGGAACCCTAGAATCTGTAAATGATTGCAAAAGCCATCTCAAAGGGAATAAGACTTTTTGAAAAGAAAGGAAATTTTGAATCATGAGTTCAGACGCCGAGGGGGAGATTTGAACTCCCGAGGCGCGGAAGCGCCAGTAGCTTTCGAGGCTACCGCCTTCCCGGGCTAGACTACCTCGGCACACGTTTCTCTTACTTTTTTCATCAATTGTTCTAATAGTTATCTGAAAGCCAGCATAGGTTCTGTTGTCTCTTCAGCAACAAGTGGTGAGTGGTGCACTTGAAAAATGATTACCCTGGTTTGTTACGATCCGGAGAGATTTGCAGGCAACAAAAGTGCGAGAAAAAGTATGGGGGGAAATGGGAAAATTACATCATGCCGGGTGGCATGCCGCCCGGTCTTGACTGGGTGATCATCATGTCATCCACACGGATGAGCATGACTGCAGTTTCAGATGCGCTCTGGATTGACTGGCGCTTTGATCTGAGTGGTTCAATAACTCCTTCTGCGAGCATGTCCACAATCTTACCATTATAGACATTCAGCCCTGCATTCTTCTTGCCCTTGGAATGGACATTCTTGAGTTCAACTAATTTGTCAATCGGGTTGAAACCTGAGTTCTCGGCAAGCGTGCGGGGAATGGATTCGAATGCCCCTGCATAGGCTTCGATGGCAATCTGGACTCGGCCGCCCATGGTTGCTGCATAGTCCCGAACCTTCATGAGCAGTTCAGGTTTCAACCCAATTGATAAATTAGTAGAGCTCAAGAATGTCCACTCCAAAGGCAAGAAGAATGCAGGGCTCAATGTCTATAACGGCACCATCATCGATATGCTCGCAGAA
>JANYBK010000034.1 GCA_025360805.1 Methanomicrobiales archaeon | reverse complement strand
GGTGCAGGCTGCTTTCGAGAGATCATCCTGTATATAGTATATTAATTTCTGAGATTTAAATCTAAGTTTTTTGGGGTGTTGCGCAAAAGGTTACGGTATGAAATTAATGACACTTTTTGGAGGGGGTCGGGAATGGGAAGTACAGGTCACTGGGGAGAGACTTTCATGATTAATGGGGAGGGGATAGGCTCTCGGTTCATTTTCAGTCATTATCTGTATCGTGCCGGAGAGTTTTGTGAATACCTGAAAAATCATATTCCCATCATTGTTTTCTCTCAATAATATACCCCTTGATTGCAGTCAGGGTTGTACTATCCATCAACACCGAGAAGTCTAGGTCCACAACAAAGACCGTAAATGTTCCTGCAAGAGAATTCCGTTTTATCATAAAGATCTTGGATTCGAGAAGGAGGGCACTCGTCTCAAGGGGATTTTCTTCTGGATCGGAGCTTTCAGGGGCTTTATTCTCCTGGTCAAGGAGCTCTTGCAAGGACTGTTCCTTGAAGTCAAAGATCCGATCTGCCATTGTCCTGCTGGTAAAACCGTGAATAAACCTTACAATAAAATACTGGCTGATGGCAAGAATGGCAAGAAGGCTGAACAAGTGCCCAAGCTGCGTCAATTCTGACTGGTTTAAAAAGGCGTTTAAGGTAACACCCGGCAGATAAATCATGGTAGTCAGAAACAGGAATATTGCTATCAAAAAACCAAAGATGAAGACGGCCGTAACCAGTTGGGGGGGTAGCTTCCGCCTGCGAAGAGTGCGTTTTGCGTCTTCTACTTTATTTACATAGGACGTTGAGAAGGGTTCCATCTTCCAGACCAGCAGGTAGAATATGACAATGATGGCACACTGGGTGACGACAATGATCGTGGTTCTGAGCGGAAGTCCCCGTGTAAAATGGAGAAGAGCAAAAACAATATCGATTGAGAATATCAGTCCGATTCCCAGCGACAGGGTCCGGCTGTTTAAGAAAAGTGCGTTGATGAATAAACGGGTAAACCGGGTTGTGCCTGAAGTTACCCCGATCTCTTTTAGCCACGTATGAATCCGTGAAAGGTCCCCTGTCGGGAGATTGGCGTTCTGGAAGTTTGTCGGGATAAGAAGGGAGATAAAATAGAACATGTTGAGGTAGAAGCTGGCCGCAATAAACAGCCCGAAATAATCGGGGCGGATAAGAAAAAAGATTACATTGGTAAGAACACACACCAGAAGGACGAAAAAATGTATTCCCTTATGGCCACTGGGGGTCATCAATTCAGCACGGTTTTTTTGAACTATCGATAGTTCGTCCCTGATGATCTGCCTGAAGGGATGATCATTATGGGTTTTTGTGTTAATTACATCAGCCAATTGTGTCACCGTGTAGATATGTAATTCACTTATTTTAGTTGTAAGAGCATTAAAGATAGTGAAATTTTTGGGAACTGTTTTTCATAAATTTTGATGTGTAGTTTTTTTTAGGATGCTCACTCATGTAATGAAACGAGCCCGCTTAAAAAAAGGTCTTCACACGCCCATAATCCGACCTTTCTTCATACCTATAACTGCTAAGCCCAATGCGGTGATGCATCTCCAGTGCACTGGATAATTATCAGATGTACCGGATTTTCCATTTTGGAATGAAAAAGTCTGGTCAGTGACTACAGATTTGCTGCAGGAAAAATGTATGGGCCCTAATCTTTACCCTTCATCTGATGAATTTTTATGATCCCTGCGCAGGACTTGCAGGTATAATACTCATCCTTCCAGCAGGCATCGCAAGCCCAACGCCCACAAAGAACGCACTGGCGGAGTTCAGAGATCGGATGGGGCGTTGAACAGAGATCGCACATGTACTGGGCAAAGCTATGCGGATCCTTTAATGGGGGTTCCCCCTGCTTTCGCATCACCGTAATATCTTTTTTAAGATCGGAGAGTAGATCGGGGATATCCTTACTTTTTGGCGGTTCCTTTCTTGGCAAATTCTTTTTCCACAGTGTCAAGGCGTGCCTCCAGATTTGAGAGGGTGGTCTGCATCCCGGATTCGTATTTCTTTAATTCAGCAAGACGCGCTTCATCATTTTCGATCTCCTTGTAGTGCTTTTCCTTGAACTGCTGAAGTTTTGGATGGGATACCAGCTGCCACTCTTCAACCATGCTCTGGAACCTGCGGTCAAGGTACTCGTCCACACGGCTCTCCACCGGGCGGGCGAGCGATATGTCTCCTTTTGCGCCACGTATGAAGTAATAGATCAGGAAAATTAGTGCACACAGGCAGACAACAATGATAATAAATTCCAGTAGTTCCATTTCACACCCTCCCTTTAAGTTTGCCTGCACGGTTTTCAAGCTCGGTGAGCTTGTCCGATGCAGTGTGCTCAAAGGCTTTCAGATGTGGAATTTCCTGTTCGATAGCATTCAGACGGCCCGTAAAATCCGAAAGATCTGTTCGTGTGGAGAGATCCCATTCGTCGACAATATATTTCATTCGCCGATCAACATACGCATTCAGGTACTTGTCCGTGCCGATCATAGCGATTTCTCCAGAGAAGAGATCAGGCCATCTAACTTTTTCGCACGACCTTCGAGGTTCATCTTTCCTGCATAAAGACTACTGATCTCATCACTTACAGTTGTAAGCCGGGTTTCCAGCTTATGGAGATCGCTGTCAGTTATAAGATCCCATTCCTCAATAATGGCAGCAAAGTTCTTGTCAAAATATGCGTCCAGCGATTTATCGAATGTTGGTATGCGGGATTCGATCGTCCCGGGGATATGGGAGAACTGATCCCAGAACGAACCTCCTGTCGCGTTCTGGTTTAAATTCTGGTTGGTAACCGGATTCATGGTTTTATTTCACCTTCGTTTCCTGTTCCGAAATATTTCCTAAAAGATTATCCAGTTTTCTGGTTTTTACCAGGTTTTCGAGCCGGTTTAATCGCGTTTCAATAAGTTTTTCCTTTGCGTAGATGTTTGTTTCAAGGCTCGTGTTATCATCTTCAACTTTTTTTATCTCGGCGGTCTGCTCAGTCGAGAGCCGGGTAAACGAGAAGACCTTTGACTCTTCGTGCTGCTTTAAGAGTTTGAGTTTGTCCTTTTCCAGTTCCAGCTCAATTGTGCGGTTGGCAGTCTTCATGATGCGTATCTCCCGGATAATGAGATAGATGACTACCATTGCAAGAACAACAAGAATTCCCATGAGAACTGTGTCGGTGATTACTGCTTCTGTTGCCATTTTATTTCACCCCATTTTTTTTATGCGTCCCATCAAAAAACTAGAGTTCATCTTTAGGGCCGATAACTTTCTTTACCGTTTTTTTCACTTCTTTAACGGTTTCTTCCGCAGCTTTTCCAACTTTATCGGAGGCTTTTTTTGTCTCTTTTTTCATAGTGTCTGCAGCTTTTCCAACTTCATCAGAGGCTTTCTTTGTCCCTTTTTTCACCGAATCTGCTGCTTTTTCTGCGCCTGCCTTTACATCCACGGAAGTCTTTTTCACGGACTCATCCAGTTTGTCGACACTCTTTGAGAGCGATTTGCTGGCATCTGATGCCGCTTTTTTGATCTTTTCCTGCAGCGGCGGGGTTTTTCTGACAAGGACTTCATCGTCATCGTTAAGGCCGATCGTCTTTAAGTCCTCTTCACTCACCCGCACATGTCCTACACGTACCATAGTATCAGCAATTACCGTAGTAGTGACGGATTTTTTTGTGGTTTCATTGATGAGATCTACATGATCCCCTTCATGTATTCCCAGTTCGGGCAGGTGCGCGAGATTGAGACGCACACGTCCCTGACTGGGGAACGCTCTCTTTTTGATAGTTAACCGTACTTCTTTCATAGTGGATAACCTATCCTTGGAAAGGTAAATATCTTACTGAGTGTGCCATTGAGTCATGAACCGAACATCCTGTTCCGTCATACAGGAGGACGAACACGAGGGTTGTAATCTGAATTGTTTTCCGCTGATTCGAGTTAAGTAATGATTCAAATGTTTGCCCGTGTGGGTAATCGAACTGTTGACGGGTTTGTTAATCTCGAAGTTATTGGATGAACAACCTGCTGACTGGCAATAATTCGGAGGTAAACAATATACATTCTAAAAAGACATTTTTTTTGTTAAGGGCAACGGAGATCAGAAAATGAAAACTGCGTTTAATGATAAGATCTCTCGTTCTGCCCGTACTGCTCTCCACTATGTACTAGTTTCCCTGCTGGCATATTTTGGGGCCTATTATCTCACCGGCACTTTACACATTACTTCCACGTTTGCACCAATAGGAGCACTCTGGGCAGTTATCGTAGGGGTATCAGTGATGCAGGAGAACTGGATAAGTACCGTAGAGAAGGCCAGGTTTCAGATTCTTGGCGGACTTGTCGGGGCTATATTATCGCTTGTTTATCTGAAATTCCTGCCATTCAATCCAATCGGCATGGTGCTCCTGATGGGTATTGCGGTGTTTTTATGCCAGAGCCTGGACCGGCCGGATTATTCCACACCCGCTGCCCTCACAGTGGCAGTGATCCTGTTCTTTTCCCATATCAATCCTGAATTATCACCGTTAATGAATGCCGGTCTCCGGTTCTCTGAGGTGATTATTGGCAGCGCGATTGCAGTCCTGATAGTCAGGATCCTGCCCCATACAAGGGATCAAACAGTATAAGGCAGAATACTTTTTTTGAATTCCTGAACGGGATTTACAGTTCTCTGCTTTCTTTTAGTATCCGTCCCGTCTGCCATTCCCCTCGCTTTTAAAAATTCCTTCATCTACCCGACATTCCGCAGATCTCTCTTTCATACATAACAATTCTTACAACTTGGCCCCAGTATCCCAACAATTTTCTCCACCGACTCGTTAACGTGTGAAATTTGCCGATGTATTGTACCGTCGATATCAGCAAACACCACC
>JANYBK010000248.1 GCA_025360805.1 Methanomicrobiales archaeon | reverse complement strand
CTCATTGATGCCGCAGGATCTCCCCAGCTGGAGTACACTGCGCTGGCGTGGTGAGAGTACTCCAAAGAGGGGAAATTCATCCATTCGGGAGAGATAATCCACAAGCAGTCCATCCTGCAGTCCCCTGCCGGTTACTGTTATCGAGTCGAGAGATAGTTCCTGCATAAATGTTTCGAGGATGACAGCTCCCGGCACAATAATATCTGCCCGCTCGGGGTTCATACCGGGAATTTTCCTGCGCTGTTCAAGAGGAAGTGCGCAGATCATCCCAATAACTTTCTTTAAGTCCTTATGGGTGAGCACAAGCTCGGAACTGCCGGATGGGTGCAGGGCTTTTTGTGCGATCTCTGCAAGATTCATGGCAGTGCCGGAACTGGCAATCGCACAGTGCGGAGAAAGTTTACGGATCTTCTTTACCGACCGGATGATGCTGTTTTTTACGTGCTGCTGGATCTTTTTATAGCGCTCCGGAGTAATGGGGCCTGCCTCATCCCTTGGCACATAAAGGTTTGAGAGGCGTATTGATCCGAGTTTGAAACTCTCAAGAAACTGGTAATCGCGCTCACTACCCACCGCAATTTCGGTACTCCCGCCACCGATGTCTATGAAAAATGCTGTTTTACCCTCAAGGTGCATACCGCTTGAAACACCGAGATAGATCAGACGGGCTTCTTCCTGTCCCGAGATTACACGGATATCAAGTTTAGCTTCCTGCCGCAGCTGTCGAAGGATCTCCTGCTGGTTTCTCGCTTCACGCATGGCGGATGTGGCAACAGCAACAAACTCTTCTGTATTGAACGTGCGGGCAAGATCGGTGAGTGTTTTACATACGATTACTGCACGTTCTGCGGCTTCTGGGAGGATCTCTTCATTTTCAAATTCCCCATCACCTAAGCGGACCTGCTGTTTCTGACGGGTCAGAATAGTATACGAATGATTCGGATTGAGACGGACAACTAACAAGCGTATAGAATTGGTACCAATATCAATGAATGCAACTACCCGTCCGTTCTGGCCCGGTTTTTTCATCTTCAACGGATCACCAGGTTCCTGCCAAATGCCCGGATGAACAGGTCCGATTTGATGCGGGCACGCTGCTTCTCAACAGAAACATCGGCACTGGCGATTACATCGCAGGCAATCTCTTCTTCTCCTATAACACAGTGGACCTCCTGTGCAGTCCCAAGATGCAGGTAATCCAGACCGTCAGCTATACGGAGTATTCCGGTGATCTGAAGTGTTTTTTTCTGGCATTCGGAAGAGAGAAGATAAAAAAAACCCTGTGATTCGGGAGGAGCAGAACCCCGGTGAGCAAACGCTGCAAGAGCAATAATCCCGCGCTCTGAAAGATCGAGCGGAAGACGTTCATCGGAAAGGATCATGGCTGCACTGCGCTTGTTATGGTTTTTGCGCCCTTTTATCCATCCGATATCATGCAGCATGCCGGCACATTCAAGTAAGAACCGGTCCTTAGCATCCATCTTATGGAAGGGTTGCAGGCTGTCAAACAGCATCAGGGAGAGTTTCGTTACGTGAAGGCTGTGCTTCTGTCCTCCGGGAAAATCTTCGGATATGATGTTGACAGCAGTCCGTATCTCGTCTTCTGGAACCGGAGCATGCGGCCTGAAACTATTTTTCCTGCCGGAGTCAAGCGTCAGTCGGAGGTTTTTCCCAATATGTGTCCGCTTCAAAGATGCCCAGTAGCGTACGAAATGCCGGTAGAGCTGTTGCCGTTCCCTCTCGCGCTCTGCTAAAAAGAGTTTGAGGCTCGATAACGTGAATGTATCAGGGCGTTTTTCTTCATTCTCGGTCCGGAGAAACGAGCGTTCGCGCAGGAGAAGCCGGGTTATGGTATCGATCCAGACATCGCAGTCATGGAGGTCTCCGAGTATCTCTTGTAATGCCTTGACCCGCGAAATCGGTTTTTTTAAGTTGAGCCGGTATACAGGGGCATATACTTCGAGCGTGTAACGGAGTTTTTTTGCCGCAATCCGGGTAGCATGGTGTTCTGCTACGGCTTCGGGGTGGGAGACCCAGGGTTCAAAGGCAAGGAGTGTACATAATCGTTCTTCAATCCTCTGAGCCGCAACCGGCGAGATTCCATAAGCTAAAGAACGTTTCAGCTCACCCCGCACCGGGGGGAGGGGCTGGCAAAAAACATCCCGCATATCATCAATGGCATGACTTTTCTCTAAACTATCCAGTGCAGAGAGTACATCTTTCTGGAGATTCCCCCGGCGTTTCTGGAGATCAGATATGAGATACTGGACGGCAGGGAGTGTAGGAGCATTGCCTTCCCGGACCGGCTTTTTGGATTTCCAGGCTTTTTCAGTACGTTTCTCGTATTTAGTAAGATACGCAATCTGTACATCGGTGTCCCGCGCCTCTCCCAATGCTCGCGTAATCTCTTTGATCTCTTCAGACCACCGGTTATAGTTTTTTTGGGAAAAACATGAGGAAAACAGCGGCATGGCTGCCCGGAGACGGCGGGATGCTACCCTCATCCGGTGAATATATTCGATATCTTCTGCTGCCCGGACACCTTCAATCTCTTTTGCAAATGCATCAAGCAGGGGTAGCAGTCTCGTGTTTCCAAAATAACAAGAAGCTCTCACGGGTTGTTTCTTATCTTCCCTTTCGCTCGTGGATGTTTTACTGGATATCATGATACCAGCACCCGCTGTGTTCTAAAAACAATGCCTGTGCATTCAGAGGTGTGGACCCGTTTTTTGGAATTCTTCGTTCATAGGTTCCGTCACTCTGCAACACTCTCACTTTACAATTATCGTTTAGTTGAACAGGAATTATTTGGGTAATGATCGCATTGCGAATATCCGGATTCTGGACCGGGAAGAGCACTTCAACACGTCGATCAAGGTTCCGGGGCATGAGATCTGCACTTCCCAGATATATTTCCTCGTTCCCGCCATTGTGGAAATAATAGATACGGGCATGCTCTAAAAACCTGCCAACTATCGTTGTCACTTCAATATTTTCACTTACACCACTAATCCCCGGCCGGAGACAGCAGATTCCGCGTACCTGCAGATCAACTTTGACACCGGCCTGTGAAGCCCGGTATAGTGCAGCTATACAGATGGGATCTACCAGAGCATTCATCTTGAAGATGAGGTGTCCCCCGCCATTTTGCCTATGGCTGACAATTTCCCGCTCGATCATCGAGAGCATTCCCTTGCGCAGTGTAACCGGTGCAACAAGGAGTTTTAAGTAACTATCAATACGGGCATATCCGGTCAGGAAATTAAAGAGGTTTGCCACATCCTCACCGATCTGCTTGTCGCAGGTAAGAAAACCAAAGTCTGTGTATATGCGGCTGGTGGTTGCATTATAATTTCCGGTACCAAGATGCATGTAGCGGCGGATTCCATCTTTTTCTCTCCTGACAACCATACAGAGTTTTGCATGCACTTTCAGTCCCACTACACCGTAGACGACATGCACACCTTCGCGTTCAAGAGCCTTGGCCCAGCCGATATTGTTCTCTTCGTCAAACCGGGCCTTGAGCTCGATGAGAGCCGCTACTGCTTTTCCATTCTCCCGGGCTTCCATAAGTGCCTTTACAATCGGGGAGTTGGAACCAACCCGGTATAGAGTAATTTTTATGGCAAGCACATCGGGGTCTTTTGCGGCCTGCCGGATAAAATTCACCACCGGAGTGAAACTGTCATAGGGTTGGTACAGGAGTATATCATGCTGACGGATGGCAGAGAAAATATCCCTGCCTTCCACCAGGTCTGCCGGCAGTGACTGGGTGAACGGTGCATCTTTGAGATCCGGGCGATCTAACGAGAGGAGCTGCATGAGGTCTGCCATCCCTACAGGGTGACCAACACGGTGGATCATCGCAGAGGTGACGAATAACTTCTTTTCGAGCATATGGCAGATGCTGTCGTGCATGGAACACTCCACTTCGATTCGCACTGGATTGCCATGTGCTCGTTGTTCCATGATCTCTTCTACTGTAGTAAGAAGGTCAGAAGCATCGTCCACTTCGATCTCAGGGTCGGCATCTCTTGTGATCCTGAAAGGAAATGATGCCACGGTCTCAAGTCCCGGAAATAGCATGTTGAGATGCGCTGCAATGATCTCTTCGAGGTATACGAAATGAACATTCTTGTCGTCGTTGCGACTATTTTTATCAGCATCCGGGATTCGTATGAGCCTTGAGAAGAGGTTTGTCGGCACTTTTACCCGGGCAAAAAACTCTTTGTTCTGGGTATCTTTTACAATAATTGCGAGGTTTAACGAGAGATTTGAGATGAAGGGAAACGGGTGTGAACTGTCAAATGCAAGCGGTGTAAGCACCGGAAAGACCTCATCAACAAAAAAGCGGTGCATAGCACCTTTCTGTCTTTCATCAAGACCTTGATAATTATGAATATTTATTCCACACTGTGCAAGCTTGGGCAGGATGTCATCATGCCAGCAACAGTATTGGGTTATGAGTTCCGGTAACATTGCCTCCTGTAACGCGTCCAGCTGCTGGGCAGGGGTCATACCATCAGGTGGAAATTTCCGGACGCCTTTTGCAAACTGGCGCTGGAGTCCAGATACCCTCACCATAAAAAATTCATCGAGGTTATTAGCAAAGATTGAGAGAAATTTTACCCGCTCAAGGAGGGGATGTGCCGAATCCAGAGCTTCATCCAGTACATGTCGATTAAACCGTATCCATGCCAGTTCACGGTTGATATACAATGCCGGATCATCAAGGGAAATTATCGGGGGGTTATCCATAAGACTGCACCGGGCTAAAATCTGAAATCGGGAGAGCGTTAATGGTAGAATGTGTACCGTTAAAATATAACAGTTTTTACCAGTTCTTTGACAATTCAAAAATAATCAAAGCGTCCAAACGGAAAAAAGAGGTAATCCTATAGGGAATATTGAGGATGTCAATTTAACCGTTGAAATTATGAAAATCGTGACAGTTCCGGATGAACTCCTGTTTCTGGTGTGAGCTAGCATTCACCGGAGGCCTGAGATAACCGATTGCCGGCGTCTGGTGAGCTGGACAGAAAGGGCAGAGGGCCGAATCGACATCGTTTGCTTTCTCCCGCACAGGGCAATAATACACACCATCGATATACTTGACCGTGTCACCACCGGGAAACGGAGTTCCAATGGGATGCCCCGGTTCGTGCCGGACAAACATGCAAAAGCCGGCGATCAGGAACTTAAGAAACCGGAGCCGGATCTCATCCCCTTCCCTGCATTGCACAACAACCATCTCCCAATAAGATTTCAAGTCAACGGGAACCGGTTCTTTCATGGGAGCGAATGCACCCTGCTGCTGCATAAGTCTGATGGTCTGCCATGTCCCCAGCAGGTGTTCTGTGATCTTTGCCTCAAGGAGATTACGATATTCCGGTGATACATCCCGGATCTTTTCTTTGAAATTCTGCCGCATCTGTTCGATATCCTTTGGCAAATATTGAAGCACAACCGATGAAATCAGGCTCCCAAGTTCTCCGGTTGTGCGTGCAGATGTGAATTTCGCACAATCCGATTGGATCGTAGCTGCAATAGCTGCCGCATTTTCTTTACCAAATGGCGAGGGGAGGGTCATTTTACGATCTCTTCTGAATGGATAAGAGGCAGGCGTGTGTACCTGCCATTACAGGATGTGGCAGTTACCGGCATTTATTGGCTCCGGTACAAGAAAATATCCGACAATGTATATATGTTCCCCTTCCCAACGTGTATTCATGGTGAATTCTGCCATGAGTGGTTGTTTTATTGGGCCAAAGGCTACGTTTTTTTGATACTACCTTACGGGATGGGGAACAGACGCCCGGCGTTTCTTTAACCCCTCAACAGAAACTTGAGATTGCAACTGCCCTCTCTGACATCGGTGTCGATGTTGTTGAAGTCGGGTCGGCGGCAGCATCTGTTGGCGAACGGGATGCAATGAAACTTATCTCAGAGGCCGGCCTTTCTGCCGAGATCTGCACATTTGTCCGGGCCCTGCAACTTGACATCGATGCGGCTGCCGATTTCGGTGCGGATTCTGTTCATCTCGTTATTCCCGTAAGCGATCTGCATATTGAAAAGAAGATGAGAAAGACCCGTGAACAGGTAGCGCAGATGGCATGGGATGCTGTTGAGTATGCCAAAGGGCGGGGACTTATTGTAGAACTTTCCGGAGAAGATGCATCACGGGCAGACCAGGTGTTCCTGCACGAGATCTATTCAGAAGGTGTAAAACGCGGAGCAGACCGTCTCTGCTTCTGTGATACGGTCGGGCTCTTAACCCCAGAGAAGATCGTTAAGATTATTCCACCGCTCAGCCGTATTGCACCCTTATCTATCCATTGTCACGATGATCTCGGGTTTGCGCTTGCAAATACCGTTGCCGCACTGAAAGCAGGTGCTGGTTGTGCGCATGTAACGGTGAACGGACTGGGCGAACGCGCTGGAAATACGGCGTTGGAAGAACTCGTCATGGCCCTTGAAGTGCTCTATGGGTACGAGACTGGGATAAAAAAGGTAGACATCTATCATCTCTCCTCATTAGTTTCGCGCCTTACGGGTGTACCGTTACCTGTTAACAAAGCAGTTGTTGGGGAGATGGCGTTTACTCACGAGAGCGGCATCCATGCACACGGGGTTATGAAAGAACCATCTACCTATGAATCGATCAAACCCGAAGAGATTGGCCGTAAACGGCGGATTGTATTAGGCAAGCATTCCGGTTCTGCATCTGTCGAAGCAGCGCTCAATGAGATGAAGTATAGTCCGGATGCACCGCAGCTCAAGGAGATCCTCAAGCGGATCAAGCAACTTGGCGATGAGGGTAAACGGGTATCCGATACCGATCTCATGGCCGTTGCAGATGCCGTGCTCGTGATTGAATGTAAACCAGTCATAAAGATGAAACAGTTTACCGCTATATCGGGCAGCAACATGATACCAACGGCATCAGTTACTCTTGTGGTCAATGGTGTAGAGATGACCGGAGCAGCTACCGGTGATGGACCGGTGGATGCAGCCATGCAGGTGCTCAGGAAATCAGTTGCAGAACTGGCTGATATCCGGCTCGAAGAGTATCATGTGGATGCGATCAGTGGTGGGACAGACGCACTGGTCGAAGTTACAGTAAGATTAAGTAAAGACGGGAAGATAATTACTTCTCGCGGCGCACGCACGGATATTATCATGGCGAGTGTCGAGGCGATGATCGCCGGCATGAACAGATTATTGAGGGAAGAACATGAAGACCGGGGCAAAAATACTCGTTGAATCACTCCTGCGCGAAGGTACCGACATCATATTTGGATACCCCGGGGGAGTGGTATTGCCGATCTATGATGAACTCTATGATTCACCATTGCGGCACCTCCTTGTACGGCACGAGCAGGCAGCAGCGCATGCCGCAGACGGGTATGCACGGGCAAGCGGTCG
>JANYBK010000228.1 GCA_025360805.1 Methanomicrobiales archaeon | reverse complement strand
AATAGTTAGTTCTATGAGTTATCTCATCCTCTGATACCTCGGGTCATAAGATAAATCGAGATTTTCTCACCCCATCCCCGTAATAATCCCCACAACCTCCCGGGCCACTCCCGGATCCACCACCCGGGCCAGGACCAGCCCCGCCATCGCCACAAACACCGTCCAGAAAATCTTCCGGACATGCTCATTCTTCCCGAACGTCTCGATGACCACATCCACATCCGTCTTCATCGCCCGCTGGATCAGCTTCGGCAGGAACACAAACAGCGGCAGGAACAGAACCGCAGCACCGATGAACGCGAGGGTGATCTCCGCCCGGCCCGCAAGAAAGATCCCCAGTGGGACCGCAAACACCCCGGCCATCATCGCCGCCATCCCGACCTCGCCAAACCAGAAGTAATGCCGCTTCTTGGCATAGTTCTGTCGCTCAGTATCCGTCAGCACTGACAGATTGGAGAGACCGGCATGCAGGGTAAAGAGGCATGCTTCGGGATCACGGTGCCAAAAAGGAGCGTACCGGTTTGCGGATGGGCAATATGGACTGCCATCACTGACAGACGACAAAATCCTTATCGATCGTTTCACATGGTCTAAAAAGTGTACTGGACCAACACAATTATAATCCAAAAAGTGTAGATTATATCCTGTTTATGGACCGAAAAATTTCCGACAGGTTGAAACAATGGAAAAATACTCTCCATCATAAGCCTCTTCTCCTGTATGGAGCCCGTCAGGTGGGAAAAACCTATTCGATCCTGGAATTTGGAAAGAAACATTACAAAAATGTTGTCTACATAAATTTTGAAGCAAATACAGAGGCTGCGAACATCTTTAAGCGGGATCTTAATCCTTCCCGGATCATAAAAGAACTTTCCGCATTATCCGGAACTACAATCCTCACGAGCGATACATTGCTTTTTTTTGATGAGATTCAGGTATGTGAACAGGCCCTGACATCCTTAAAATATTTCTGCGAAGATCTTACCGATTATCATATTATTGCTGCCGGCAGTCTGCTCGGGGTTGCTCTTAACCGGGAACACTATTCGTTTCCTGTCGGAAAGGTTGAGATGATCACCATGTACCCGCTCGATTTTGAAGAGTTCTTATGGGCAGTGGGGAAACGGGAACTTTCTGAACTGATCAGGGACTCATACCGTTCTGATACCCGGATGGCACTGCACGATACCGCTCTTGATCTCTACCGGCTGTACCTTGTGGTGGGAGGTATGCCCGGCGCGGTTCTGCAATATAAAGGCAGGCAGGATTTTGATCTTCTCCATTCAGTCCAGAAAAATATCAGTGATGCCTACATCGCCGATATGGCAAAATACGCAGCCCCTGCAGAAACGACAAGAATTATGGCTGTGTTTCGCAGCATCCCCGCCCAACTGGCAAAACCAAATCATAAATTTCAATACCGGTTAATAAAATCCGGTGCCCGTGCAAATCTCTATGAATCATCGCTCAACTGGCTCAAAGAATCGGGTGTCGTTATCATCTGCAACAGAGCTAAAGAGGGCAGACTTCCCCTTTCGGTGTATGGGGAATCATCCTTTTTTAAGATCTACATGACCGATACAGGTCTCCTTTGCGCTCATTTCGGCATACCCGCACACCTGATTCTGCAAAAAAGCCCGCAACTGGATCTCATCAAAGGTGCTCTCACAGAAAATTACGTCTGTTTTGCACTTCTTGCAAATGGATACACTCCCTATTACTGGGAATCGTTAGGAAAGGCAGAAGTGGATTTTGTCATTCAGAATAAAACCGGCGGGATCGTTCCCATTGAAGTTAAGTCTTCAGAAAATGTGCGATCAAAGAGCCTTGCACAATTTATTGCTCATTATCATCCGGAATATGCCATACGAATATCCACAAAAAATTTTGGATTTGATAATAACATTAAATCGGTTCCCGTGTATGCAGTGCACTGTATTAATGAATGAAAGGTAAATTCCCACGACCGGCTTACCTGGTTCAATTGCCGAAAACCCAATTTTTGATCCCCTCCCGGAAAAACCGGCCTTCATAGTCGCGTTCCGGTGGCCTATTCGAGTCCGGATGGGCTAAAATAGGTAGCAAAAACCGGCACGATTTAATGGCCTTTGGTGGCTGTTATACGAGGTGCAAATCTGCCGTATTTTGCCAAACAAAGCAACAATTGGACTTATTCTCCACAAGAAGGAAAACGGGCAGTTTTACGGGGTTTCCCGGTATTGGCCCAGGCACAGGAAGAGGAAAAGGAGCCCGTATAGGGCTTATTTTCCCTAAGGGGTTTTGACCTCTCTTTTTGAAGGTCTTCGACGGCAAAAATGGGGTCAACCCCCCATCCCCGTAATAATCCCGACAACCTGCTGA
>JANYBK010000175.1 GCA_025360805.1 Methanomicrobiales archaeon | reverse complement strand
GTCTCCGGATCAAACGTGCTCCGGTACGCGAGACGCTCGAGTTTTGATATGACAAATCCAATCCTGTCATCAACAAGGGCGTTATCGGTCTCATCCCGGCCAAGAGGGGTTAATAATCTTCCCAGGTTCCCAACCTTCTCGGTAAAACCCATAGTGTCGAGATAGCTGAGATAATACTGGACCGCACGGTCACTTAAGACAAAACCCCGGTCTGCCATAAGTTCTGAAAGTCGTTTTGCCCCCACCGGCTCACTATGCTCTTTTAAGATCCTTAAAATCTCGATATATTTTCTCTCTGTACGAATCACGCTCATTTTGCCTCAACAACACCCTTGCTATCCTGGTAACGCCCCGCATACAACCGGGTTCCTTCCCGGACCTCATGAAGGACCATCTGTACAATCCGGTCATTCTTCTGCACAGTTATTGTATCCGCACCCATATTGGTCAGACAGAGTGTCAGTTGCCCCCGAAAACCCGGGTCGACAAAACCTGCGCCGAGTAATACACCACGCCTTCCCATCGAGGATCTGCACCGCAGAGTTCCTGCCAGATCCAAGGGGAGTTCAACCCATTCGAGTGTCGGGACAAGGGTGCATGCGCCTCGTTCGAGCACTATATTGCCAGCAGCTCGGAGATCATAGGACGCGGGTTGCTGGCATTCAGCCCCATACGGGGTGATAACAAGTTTCCCTGCGGGGCTGTAGAGATCGAGACGGCGCTCAATTTCAGGTGCAGACAGAATCATCCACTAGTGTATCGGTAGAAAATACTTAATATCTTTTGATGTAAAGATGATGTGAAGGATCCATGGGGTAGAGGACATCCTCTTGGGCTTCGAACCCAAGGACGCGGGTTCGATTCCCGCTGGGTCCGTTTTTTTAATTCTATTTTGATGCGGATTTTTTTGCCTGCCAGCGGTTTTGCGCTGCGAGCATTGCATAATTATCCGGAGTATCCAGAGCGATTGCAACAACACCGAACATGTAGAACTTTTGAGAATATTGCACAATTTTTTTCTGCAAAAAACCATCGTAAAAAGAGATTATATGTCGTTCCTTCTCACGGTATGACGCCGCTTCCTTTGATGACCAATCATCCTGATTACTGCAAAGAGCACAAGAACACCCACAACCCCTGCTGCAATTACAGTAATCAATCCCCAGTCAAGACTCTTTTCGAGAGTAAGAGTTGCTGTTGCTGTTGCATTCCCGGAAACGACTTGTTTCTGGATCGATGCTGGCTGGTAACCATCCTTTGAGGCAGTGATATTGTAAGGGATATTGAATTTCAGTTTGGTATTATACTGCCCGCGATCATCAGTCATACCAATAACATTCCCATTGATGGAGATGCTGGCATTTTGAACAATCTTCTGTTCGTTATCTTTGACAAACAGCGAGAGATCGGCATTCTCAAAAGTCATTTCGAACGAATAATCCTCGTTGGGGTTTGATACCTGAATAGGACGACTTACCGTTACATACCCCGCTTTTCTGATTTCAACCGGATAAGTTCCCGAGACTAAGCTTGGTATTGTGCTGCGTCCGTACTGGTTAGTACTTCCGAGCAAATTGCCATTGACGTATACATCCGCACCATTGATCGCTGCATGGTTTTCATCAAAAACGTAAATGAACGCACCAATGGGGGCTTTGGTGATTTCTACGGAATAGATGGCATCTGCGTCGCTGATTACTCTGGATACGGTTAATGTCTGATAGCCAGCTTTCCGGATCTCAATGGTATAGGAGTTTCCGCGGGTAACCGGAATAACAAGTCTGCCTTTAGCATCAGTTTTTCCCACAAGTCCTGAATCGATACGCACTTCTGCATCAGAAATCGGTGCCTTTCCATCCGTGTCTTTGATTTCAATGGCAAAGCGGTTTCCTGAGAGCAACCAGTACTGGACTTCCCGGTTTTCTGCAGCCATATCTACAATAGCGTGGCGAGGCTGGTAGTTGGTTGCTTCAATATCCACAGAATACAAGGTTGTGGCTGTCACTCCAAACAGTGCAGAACCGTAGAGATCAGTCTGCTTTCCCATTGTCACGTTTTCTGCAGAAATATTTACAAGGGCTCCTGAAACCGGCACAAGGGTGTCAGAGTCAAAAAGACTCACTTTGAGGGTGAGGGTTTTCCTGCTCATGTTGACAAGGAGCGATGTTTCATTTCTGTTTACCGTTTTTACCCAATCATCATAACCGGTCATTGAAACCATGATTTTTAAGTCATTTAATCCGGAATGAGTGAGATATACCTGGCCGAGGGTATTTGTCCGGGCAATGTTGCCGCCGTTGAGAAATACCGTTGCATGCGGGATCGTGGAGTTATCAATGATATCCTGCACAGTTATCTGCAGGTTCGTTGCCTGTACAGAGCTGCAGAGAAGGATCACGCACAGCAGAGCAAAAAGGAAACGATGTCTTTGACTATACATGATAAATTATCGCTACCTGCTCATATATCAGCCAATCGGTCTATATCTCTGAAATTGAGGGCACACGGTCAAGAAGCATACCTTCGACAAGTATGGGCATCAGACGCCGGCCTTCCTCAATTGCATTCTGGAGCCGCCAGTTTCGTTCAGCATACAGGGTAAAGAGCGGTTCTCCCGCTTTGACTAATTTTCCCTTTTTAGCATGAAGGAGAATGCCGGCACCCGCGTCTTGTGGGGCTCCTGCTGTGCGGGCGAGGGTTATGAGGGATCGGTTATTCATCTCGATTACATAACCTGATGCAGGAGCTTTTACTACATACTGATGTTCACCGGGAATAATATCATCCGATTTTACCGTGGGATCTCCACCCTGTATCTCAATAATCTGGCGGAATTTTTCGAGCGCTTTTCCTGATATGAGGATCTCCCGTGCCATTGCAGCTCCGGTACCCCGTGCAGCTTTTCCTGACATTTCAAACGCGATCCCTGCAAGAGAGATACTCTTCTGGATAAACGAGTTGGGTTCAGTAGCCCCCTCAAGCACTCGGAGGGCTTCTTTTACTTCAAGTTTTGGACCAATACTGTGCCCTACTGGAATGTCACCATAGGTGAGAGCACATTCAACTTTCATGTTAAGCCGTTCACCCAATTCGATAAACTCCCGGGCAAGTTTTCTTCCCTCTGTCATGGTCGAAACTTTGGTATGCAGGCCAACGGGAATATCAATCACAACAAGATTTGCACCAACGGCAAATTTTTTGGCCATGACACTGGCAAGCATCTGTCCTCTGGCATCTATTTTGAACGGATATTCCTGAATGATGATGCGATCATCAGCAGGTGCGATATTTGTTGCACCACCCCAGACAATAACTCCACCGACTTTTTCAGTCATCTGCTGCACTTCACTGGCAGAGAACTCCACAAATGCGAGGGTTTCCATAAGGTCTGCTGTGCCACCGGCACCCGTGATCGCCCGTGAACTAGTCTTTGGTATTTTCAGTCCACTTGCAGCAATGATAGGGACAACGAGCAGCGAAATCTTATTGCCCGGTACGCCACCGATGGAATGTTTATCAACAATCGGGCGTGAGGCAAACTTGATCTGTTCTCCGGTCTCTACCATTGCACGGGTGAGATGCTCCACCTCATCCATATCAAGCGGGTTGATATAGGACGCGGTGATATAAGCTGTCAGTTCTGCGTCGGATAAATCATCACTCACGATATCCTTAATTATGGTCAGGGTTTCTTCTTTGGTAAGCCTGATGCCATCCATCTTCTTTTTTACATAGTCAAGGGATGCCGGTCTTCGGGCTTCACGAATCTCTACTTCTGCGTTATCTTCGAGATGCAGGCGTTCATTTGTAATCCGGTATATGCCAACAGTGCCCTGTCGTGCGATCGTTGAGGTTGTGTGTACTAATGCTGCTGTTGATAAACCATTTTTTATGTTTATTATCTGGACTCGATCACCATCAAGAACACCGATGCTGCGGGCATCTGTCCGGTTGAGAAGTACGCCTCGCGTTGCAATATCCAGAATATTTGCGCTGAATTTCACTGATTTATCCCTCCACATGTAGCAATGCAACCTGTCAGATGCATCGTGGTTACAGTTACGTTAACCGCTCTGGCATTAAAATGTGTCACGCCGGGTTTGTGAAAAGAGCAAAAGTGTGGATGAGATTTTAGTACAAGTGTTATTGGTTAGAGAGTAACCACGGCAGGAGAAAATGGCCTCACACCATGACATATCTGATACCGGACTGGGAAGTGCTATTCCGAACAAACCCGGGAATCTTATCCCGATACAATCTGGGATTCTTACACTACCGAAATTAGAGAATTTGAAACATTCATTGACAACACTTTAACAAAAGAGAATCGGGGGGCTGTTTATTAAGATTTTGATGAGTCAGACCTGATGATATGCCTCATTAATTCTTTTCATCACAAATCCACTGGCATATCCATGCATGAATCCGTAGAAGACGTGAATGTGGAATACTTCATCCCAGCATTAAAAAGATCTCATGGATTTGCATCAGGCATACAGTAAAAAGCCAATCTGACTTATTGCTAAAAAACTGCAAATAAAAAAAAGATTTTTAGATTTTGGTTTTAGTGTCTGCGCACAACGATGAACGCAACTGCACCGAGACCAATCAAAGCGATCAATGCACCGTAGCCGGGGGCCGGCTTGGGTGTTGTCGTGACTGGGACTGCGGTTGTTACAACGGGTGCTACAGTTGTTACTGGAGCTACAGTTGTTACTACAACTGGTGCTTTGGTTGTTACAACGGGTGCTGCGCCTTCAAGAACATTGAAGAGTGCAGTTCCGGTTGCTACCTGGAGAATTGCTTCTGCAGTAACAATGTACTCGTCCGGTTTGAATGTTGATGAGTCAATATCGAACGAGATCTTGTTCATGCCGCTGTCTCCCTTGGCTACCTTGACGGTGCCGGTTGCTCCGCTGAACTCGCCGCTCTGGCTCTTCTGAGTCGGCTTGAATGATGATGAGTAAACCTGGACGAGGACTTCGTCATCTACCGCGAGGTTGGTTGCTGCAGTGATGGTGAACTTGTCACCAACGTGCTTGTCGCCAACCGGGGCGATACGGATGACTGGTACCTCAACGAGGAACTGGAGCTTGGTGTAGGTATCATCGACGTTGGGGCTGTTGATACCCTGAACAAGGGCTTCAGCTGCGTCGGATCCCTGGAGACTGCCCTGTCCAAGCAGGGTGAAGACAGTTTGCAGTGGCGCAATACCTAAATTGTCTGCCATCTGCTTGTTAATGACCTTGATGACTCCACCGCCTGAATCATATGTGTCAATATCGAAGATATTGTTCTGCATCGGGTGCTGAACGACAACGAAGTACTGGCCGGGGTAGAGATTCTTGGTGGATGTCTGCGTGACTTCGTATTTGAACGAAGCGTCAGAATTCACAGATTGATCCTTAACTTCTCCAGCAGTGGTCGGGTAGTTCTTGCCGAGAATCCAGATCTTGACACCTGTTGGGTTACCTTCTGCGGTACCGGTGATGAAGATCCTGTCACCCTGTGCAACAGTGGACTGGGATGCTGTGGCTGAGACGAACGGCTTCTTGATGATGATAGAGACCGTTCCAAATGCTGCGTTTTCAAGGTTCTGATCAGCTGCATTGTTGGGCTGGCTTACTGCGTAAATAGTGTACGTGCCTGCATCGAGTGCAACTTTTGAGGTTCCCCACTTCCATGACCAGGTGTTGTCACCGAGGACATTAACCTGCTGGAAGGTTGCTGCGTTGCCATTTACAACTGCATCGGTACGGGGGTTGTCACTCTGGATCTGTGAACCACCTTTTTTCAGGTTCGGACCAGTGATGAACAGGTATGTATTGTAGGTCTCGGTATTTGTACCGGAGAACTTGATCTCTTCGCCAAGATAGTAGCTCTGGTCGCCGGCTGCCACGATAGTGACTGCACCCTTCTCGACCTTCACATCAACTTCGTCACTCTTGACGTTTCCGGTACCGTAAGCTGCACCGATTGGGAATCTCTGCTCTACGCGGATGGTGTATTTCTGTGCCTTGGTCCAGTTGTTGGTTGTAAACTCAATAGTCCTGGTACCTGAAGCGGTGGTGAGGATGGATGCATAGTAGCGGGTTTTGTTGTAGGTAGTTGAACGCATTTCTGCAACATTAGACCAGATGGATCCTGTTGCTAATGTTCCGCCACCATTCTGATACAGGTAGTCACCGATTGGGTGTATACCGGCTCCTGCGAGGATAAGATCATCTACTGTAACCCCTTCCTGATTAACATTGACCATGGGGGGCTGGTTGTCGTATCCACCGGTCATAGTGCTTGTGCCCTTAACCCACAGATAGTATTGGGTAGCGGCTTTACCAGTGACGGATACTGAGAATGTCTTACTGCGGACGACTGAATCCTTGTTTGCCTCTATCTTGACAGAGTCAGAAACGAGGGTAATCGTGCCGGTTCCAGAAACAGTCTTTCCAGTGTAGTCTGCACCTGCATTCTTGTAGTTGTCCTTCATGCCATTAAGGGTGGACTCTGCCCATGCTGAGTAGGTTCCTACCGGGTATAAGTACTGGTTACCGAAGTCAGTTGCATCGGTTACCCATGCGACTGTTGCAGAGGAACCAAAGTACCATGGCTGGGTGCCCACAAATTGCTTGAGAAGACTTGTACTTGTTCCTGCAGTGCCGGGGGCTCCTACACTAAGTGCGTTAAGTGTAGCACCATTCGCATCCTTCACCTTGATGGTGATGTAACCGTCAGTTGCCGGGTTGGGGAAAGTACCTACATTATTGGGGTTGCCGCGGTACCTGCCGTCAACTGCAGCGTACATGTTAGTGTTGATCTGGAACCCAAGGGGTTCTCCCTGAACTACTGATTTGCCAGTTACATCATTCCCTGTTGCCAGCCGGAAGTCCCAGACTGCAATGCCGAGGGATGGGTCTGCAACGGTGAAGACAGATGGAGTGTCTGCATATCCAGTACTCGAGTTTACTAAATACCAGTTACCGGTATAGCCGACAAAGTCTGCTGGTGCAACTTGCATGGACTGGTATCTGTTACCAACGCCAAGATCAATAGACTTGGTCGGTGATGTAGACCCTAACGCTGCTGCTGATGCCCACCATCCGATGGTAGTCCTTACGGGTGTACTACCTATTGCTTGATTCTGTGCTGCGTTAAGGGCATTGGCTACATTCAAACCGCCTTCACCAATGAAGACGGTTGCTCCCTGGTTGATTACCGCTCCGTTAACTGCTGATACCGGCAAAACTGCCATCAGCACGAACAGAACGATTGCAACCATTGCAATAGTAAATCGCTTAGTCATATGTTTAAGTTCCTCCAAAGTTTACATCTACATTCCAAGCCGCGAACAGTTTCGACAGATGCCGAATAACAGTTCTACGAGCCCCATACTCCGATTGGACGGAATATGGAACAGTATTTGTTAAAGAGCTAATATATCCTTTGTGGTCTTTTTTTTATGGACATTAATGACCTGAATGAGCCCCGTTTGGATTTTAAGACAGAAAAAATAAGATTTTGCATTCCAAAACTTACCCGATCCGGTTCATAGATCTTTGCACTTGAAAATGTGAATGGGGTATATGTCGCGCACTGAAATATTTCACTACAACAACATAAGTTATACATGAATTTAGAGTATTGCATAAGTTAATATATATTAATCCGCCAGTGGGTGAACCGCCATATATTCAGTTACATGAATTGCGACTGTTCTAACGTTAACACAACCTAAAGTTATCATTGATGGATTTCAGCTGTCGCAAATGTATGGATGATAAAGTATAATCCATTGCCAGTCCGAACAGGTTTTTGCACCGGTTTATATAACCTGAATGTTCCAGCAGTGCAAAAAAGAAGAATTATATGTTTTTGGAATAATCCTCCAGCATGAACCGTGTCATGAGTTATCTCATACTGATTGCACTTTTCCTTTCCATCCCGGCAGTTTGCGCCAACCAGCTTGTCATCACCCAGCCAAGCGCAAATGAAACCCTCCTTACGGAGGAGCGTGATTTCCACGTTTATGGAATATTTACCGGTACTGTTGTAAACCCCGGTGACATCCGGATCGAAGTCTACCCGGGTGATACGGTATCAGGGTCACCGGTACGGGTCATCCAGAGTCATGTCGATCCCGTATCGGGTATCACGAATGCGAGTGTAATCAATGCTAGTTACTGCACCTTGACCGGGTATTGTACCTGGAAAAACGGTGCCATGGTGCCTGATCTCGTGGAATCACCAGGGGGTATTCTAGACCCGACCAACAAACTGGTTGTGACCAACCGATATTACTTAGGTATGATATTAGGAGGTGTCACAAAAGGTTTCGATACGAATTACACGGACAGTACCGGAACCCCGCTTGTTGATCTGACTGCGGGCAACTATACGATCCGGGTGATCGGGCTATCCGGAAGTTTTGCCGGACAGGATGTAAGAAAGACAATCACACTCGGGCTTACCAATGCGGTTCTCGGGACATTCCGGCCGACCACAAACAAGGATGCCCTCACCCAGTACGGTATAACCCACAACCGTCGAATCTATTTTGACTGGTTCCCCGGGTATTTCACCGACCCTGACAACAGCAGCGTCTGGTGGGAGTCTCCAAAGCGCTGGACCCCAAATAACGGGATCGAGGTGGTCAATGACCGTTCGGGAACCATAATTGATAACCCGGTTGTCGCAAACAACGCAATGTTCATTTACAACATCAACAGTGGCAGCGCCACATACAGTGTCGAACTATCAGAGATCCTGAAATATGGCCTTCAGGACAGTTCCAACACTACCTTCCTTTACTATGACACCGGTGAACCCCAAATGACGTTTAACGATGCATCCACCGGCTTACGAACCCTGACCGGGAATCCAATACCTATCCCGTCAGACAAGCGACTGGTCATCTACCGGGCAGAGATCTTTACGCCAATTGGCACGTCCTTTGAAAACCTGTACGATCCAAATGATATAACGACCCCAAAGACCCTGAATTTTAATGTTGGTGGGGGTATAACAGTCCCACAGGGAAAGGAGTTTGTCGTTTATGGGGCAACAAAACCGATCGCTTCTACGGTTACTGCGACTTCGACCCCATACCGGTTCACCATCGATAACCGCATCACGCAGGTAAACTGCACTATCACCGATGCGGCTGGAAACCTCGTCAGGATGGGAATGCACGATGTGAATCTGTCCCGGCTCTATACTTCCGGCAGCCCGGCACGGTTCAACTCGCTCTGGGAGTTCGGGATCGAAGTCTCGGGACTATCTGCCCCCGGTTCTTACACTATCAGTCTTGTTGGCGTTGATGGATACGGCACCACAGTGGCGCAGACCGGTACAATGTTCACAGTGACAGTTGTCCAGCAGACCTCAACATCAACAGTCGGAGTTTTCCGCAATGGAACGGTTTACCTCGCAGGCAGCAACACCAATGGGGGATTACCAGTCAATACCTTTAACTATGGTATGACTGACGATAAACCTATAACTGGTAAATGGACCGGAACCGCAATTGATACCATAGGCATCTTCCGCAATGGTCTGTTCTGCCTCCGTAACACCAATACTGGAGGTAATGGAAGTACGACATTCAACTATGGTCAGACTGGAGATATACCGGTAGCCGGTCACTGGTCCGGAACTGGCAGTGACACTGCGGGTATCTTCCGCAACGGTCTGTTTGCACTCGCGTCGAGCAACACTGATGGTGGAGGAACTCCCACCTACTTCATCTTCGGTCAGGCTGGAGATGTACCGATAACTGGTGACTGGACTGGAAATGGCGTAACCAGAGTCGGTATCTTCCGCAATGGTCTGTTTGCCCTTGCGTCCAGCAATGCTGCTGGAGGAGGTACTCCTACCTACTTCATCTTCGGTCAGGCTGGAGATGTACCGGTAACCGGAGACTGGAACGCAGATGGCAAGACAGAAGTAGGGATCTTCCGCAATGGAATGATCTATCAGGCGTCCAGCACTGGAGATCTTAACAATTACTTCTATTACGGTATGACCAACGATTTACCAGTCGGAGGATATTTCGGTTGAACGTAAAAAAAAATCGAAGGTGGGGGATTCGTCCCATGCTTTTTATTTTACAGTTAACAGTCAATTATACCGTAAATCGTCCTTGAAGAGGCCCACAATGTGATACAAGTACCTCGACACATATATGCATCTCAATTTATACATTGAGATCCTACGAAAGATTGTCCCGGTTTGACTCAAAAGCCCTTCTTTTTTTCCACCTATATCAGCCCATCCGGCAAGCGAGTGGTAATCCATCGGGAGGAAGAAGGGAATAATCCTGCCTGTTAATCTTCAAGGTTCCCCTTGACATAAACCGGGAATAGTCATCCGTATTCTGGCATTTCTGGATCAAACGGTGCTGAACGAATTTATCAAAATTAAACGGCAAGAATTATTGTCATGAATGTGAAATATTGACTGGGTCACTAAAAGATTATAAAACGATGGTATATCGAGCTGGGGGATTATGGATTTTTTTAAGAGATTTACAAAACATCAATACTTAGTTAGTGCAGTATTGTTGTTTTTCATGGTACTCGCCATGGCCTTAAGAGCCATTCCTGCACTATTCATTCATGACACAGGTTTTCTCTATCTCCACGATACGGACAGTTACTACACTTTGCGACAGATCGAAGTGATGGTGAATCATTTTCCCCAGTATAACTGGTTTGATCCCATGACCGCATTTCCGGAAGGAAAAATCCTCGACTGGGGTCCGCTTCTTCCGTTCATTGCCGCGATTATCTGTCTCATTACCGGCGCAACTACAAGGGATGCAATCTTTTTTATGTCCGGATGGGTAGTGCCGCTCATGGCAATGATGATGGTCCCCGTAATGTACTATATCGGGAAACGATTGTGGAGCGGGTGTGCCGGCCTCGCAGCTGCAGGCATGATCGCAATAATATCGCTGTATTATTTTTCTATAACATCGTATGGCTGGACTGATCACCATGTGGCTGAAGTATTATTCAGCACGATTTTTATCCTCATCTATTGTTCTACACTCGATTATACACAAAAAAATCCAGTAGATATTAAAAAAGGTACAGGATTTTTGGTCCCGATTCTCTTTTCAACCGGAGCCGGTATTTCCCTCTTCCTTGCGCTGCTCTCATCGACAACAGTCATCCTGGTGTTGCTGGTCATTGCCATTTACACAGCAGTCCAGTACATTCTGGATTATTACCAGGGGAACAACTCTGACTATCTTCTCATTGTCAATATAATCTTATTGTTAGTAACATCTGTTTTGCTTTTACTCTTTGGAATCAAACAAACCGGGACTTCTATAACGCAATACTCAATCGGGGTTGTGTATGTGCATTATGCACTTATCGTTGAGACGTTAGTACTTACACTCATTAGCAAGGGTTGTTCCGGCAAAAAATGGCTATACACTGGCTGTCTTGCAGTTATTGCCATCGGGGGCATTTTTCTCATTCAGACAAATCCGTTGCTCAATGCGGTGAGTAAACAGGCGCTTGGACTGGTATTTGGTTCTTCAACATATGCTGTCAGCATTGTAGAAACATTACCCTGGACCCTGCCAAATGCATGGGCAAATTTTAATTTTGCCTTGATCCTTGCATTTGGCGGATTTTTGTTCGTAGGTTACGCACTGATAAAAAAGAGGGAGTGTAACACAGTTTTTATTATGGTATGGTCTGTGGTCATGCTGCTTGTGACCATCCAGTACCAGCGGTTCCAGTATTTTTTTACGGTCAATATTGCATTGCTTGCCGCGATCTGTATTGCAGACTCACTTGCTATGAGAGAGGAAAAACTACGACAACGCTTTGCATCGGTTGCATCCCTGCTTTTTCCGTCCCATGGGATATCAACGGATATACCCGTGGATGAGTCCTTAAGACCCATACCAAAAAAGAATAAAAAAAATGAGCAAAAACAACCAATGCGCAACCCGGCAAATAAGGATGAATCCTTTAAGAATATTCTTCTCATTATCGTTATTATTACAACGGCTGCATTTGTTGTGGTTTCTATTTCACAGGATATCAGTTTTGTAATGGAAACACCGGTACATAAATTATCTCCTGACTGGACCGAATCGCTGAAATGGCTGGGATCAAACAGCCCGGATACAGGCATTGATTACTATCAATCCTATGATGCCAGTGGTTTTACGTACCCTTCACAATCCTACGGAATTCTGGCTATCTGGGATGCCGGGCACTGGATCACAGTCTTCTCGCACCGCATCCCGATAACAAATCCGTTTCAGGACAATCTTGCAGGTGCCAACGGGGGTGCTGCTTATTTCCTGAGCACAAATGAGTCCAAAGCTAACCCGATCCTAAAAAAACTGGGAGGGAAATATGTTATCACGGATTCGAATATGGCTGTGGATACCTTCACCAATCTTGTTCCATGGCAGAGCGGTTCTGTAGATATTTCCTCATACATAAAATGGTTCATGATACCGGACACAGGCGATTCATCTCACCTGCTTAAGGTTCACCGATATGTGAATGGATATTTCCAGACAATGGTCGTCCGATTGCATATCTATGATGGTTCGATGACCGTGCCAGAATCTGTACAATATACAAATTATGTCATACGCCAGGTACCTGCTGCCGGAGAAACTGCTGGGGATGTGAACGGGTATGCACGGGTCATCACCCAGGAGCGCCCCATAAATAGTTCACACATCACCAGTGACACACCAATCATACGTGAAGGTTCAGATTTAAAGCCTCAGGAATATTCAGATCTGTTTTCTGATAAGCCGGATGAACCGATCGAAATCGTCCCGGCATTGCAGCATTACCGGCTAATTCACGAGTCTGTTAATAATGCCTCGGTCACGGTATTTCCGGAATCTTCTCCCACAACACTGCCGGATATAAAATACGTAAAAATATTTGAGTATGTCAACGGGGCCCATATTACGGGAGATGGGATCATAGAGGTGCCGATCCTGACAAATACAGGCCGGGGATTTGTTTACCGACAGGAAAGCATAAACGGGGAATTTGTCGTACCCTATTCAACAACAGGAAATCATTATGGGGTCAGGGCAACCGGACCTTACCATATTGTCGGTACATCCCGGTATATTACGGTAACTGAAGACGATGTTTTGGCGGGGAGACCTGCTTCATGATCGTCTGTCCCGTTGCGGAGTTATATTATTTTAAGGCACTTTTTTGGTGAATGAATCGGTACTAGTAACAGATTGATAGTAGGCCTCAAGATCGGAGGCAATACTATCCCAATCAAAAGTGTTAGCAGATGCAATACAGGCTGTTTTCATTTCCTTGTATTGTGCCAGCATCCCTGAAATTTTATCGGCAAGATCTTCAGCTGATAGCGTACACAGGCGACCATTCTGAACGGTAATAAGATCCCGTATCGCATTTGCAGGATGATTGACAGTTATAACCGGGATCCCACATGCCAACGCTTCAAGTGCTGCAATTCCAAATCCTTCGCGCGTGGATGGCAACACACACATCTTAGCGGACTTCATCCGGGCGATGATCTCATCATGATTTTCCTTAAATCCAATCAAACGAACCTGTGGTTCAAGTGAGAGTTCGCAAATGATCTGCACAATTGTTTCTCGTTCCGGGCCATCGCCAATGATGAGCAATTGATAATTTTTATCTTCGTGTGAGAGGATGCCCATGGCACGGACAAGCAGATCCACATTTTTTTCTTTAATCAATCTGCCGACAAAGATGATATCTGATGTTTCATCGTGCGGCTGAATCGTATTCAGTCTTTTTAAGTCAACACCATTATGGATAATCTGAACGTTTTTGTAACCATTGAGGTTCCTGAGATTTTTTGCAGTAGTTGCTGAAACAGCAACCATCGCAGGAGTGAGCCGGGAAACCCAACATTCAACCAGTTTCCCAAAGAAACCTGCGAGGCCGAGATATGTGTACCAATAATCCCCCCAGACTTCATGCCAGGTGATCACAAGGGGAGTTTTTTTTAAAACTGTGCTGTATTTTGCCGCTATGCAGGAAAAAAAAGGAAACTGCTGGCAGTCGATAATATCATATGTGTCCTCTCGCAGCCGGAAAAAAAGGGCAATTCCAAATGAGATCGCTTCCCGGACAGTTCTTCTCCCTTTGGTGTAGAGGTTTTGTGCCGGGCAGACACCGTGAAGAGTGACTCCTTCACGGTTGATGATATCGTTACCTTCCCAGAACTTCATGCCATACAGGTGGACATCATGTCCACGACGGGAAAGGCGGGTCGCAAGTTCCCAGACACGTTTTTCGACACCCCCTTTTACGTAAGGGTAGATGACATCGTAGATGATAGCGACCTTCATTCTGGAAACCTGAGGTTGATGTTAATTCTCATGTATATCGGGGGATAGGGTGTATTTTTTTTCATATGATTTCTCGGCCAGTATCGTTGAGAAATATCATTTTTGTAAAAACCTCAATCCCGCTCATTCAATAACCTCAAATACTCTTGTCATTATTGTTGTTCTCGTTTAAGAGCATCATACTCTGGAAGACAGCAAAGAGAACGATCTGGAGGCCACTCACAATCAATACAAGTGAAATGATTGCTGTGGAGATCTCCGAAAGATATCCAAAACTCACAGACATCCACTGAACCATGATATTAAGTCCAATAATTACTCCCCCAAACAGGAGAGCAGACCCCAGCACAAGAAATTTTTCAAGATTGCTGTAGGTCATAATAAATTCAATAATCCCTGCCTTATTCTCGTAACCATGGATAATTGAATAGGTCTTCATTAAAAATCCTATGGTTACAACCTGGAGACCACCGATAATCAGGATTGCCCCCAGAATGAAGGTGTGAAGATGGGATACTTCGACATCCCCCTGGAGAGAGAAAATTACCATTAATAAAACACCGACAAGGGAAAATACAAGCCCAGGAATTGCCACGAACGGTAGGGGTTTCATGAGGAGAACAAACCGTATGTGCCGCCAGCCATCGGCAAAACTGTGCAGTTTGGAAGGAGTTATCCTCGGGTAATAATTGATGGGGACTTCAACAATGTTGAGATGTTCTTTTGATGCCATGACAAGCATCTCTGATGCAAATTCCATACCGCCGGTTTTGATCGGCAACCGGTCAAGTGCTTCCCGGGTGATAGCACGAAAGCCGCTGTGTGTATCGGAGAAGTGGGTCTGGAAGATGACATTGATCATCCATGTGAGGAGAGGGTTGCCGATATACCGGTGGAGAGGGGCCATGGCACCGCTATGGATGGTTCCTTTGAATCTCGAACCGATAACGAAATCAGCGCCTGATTTTAATGGAGCAAGGAGTTTTGGGATCTCACAAAAATCGTACGTATTATCTGAATCTCCTAGGATGAGATAACGACCTGTTGCATGTTTAAACGCGGCGATATACGCATTTCCGTACCCGCTTTTTTCGGGTTTGATCACCCGCGCACCAAGAGATTGTGCAATCGCTGCGGTTCGATCAGATGATGAATCGGCAATAATAATCTCACCGTTGATTGCGTTGTCGTGGAATACCGCCTGAATTTTTGTGATGCATTCTCCGATGGTAAGCTCTTCATCGAGAGCGGGAATTATTACTGATAGATCAAAGGGGTAGGGAGTGTCGGATCGTGTTTCCATGGGATGTCCTTAAGGGATTTTTTTATAAAACGATAAAGGTAGTTAAATTTTATAGGGCTGAGGTATTTATTCTCATCCACACGACTTTTTTTTTAAGAATTAAACACGTACCTATTATGATGAGATCTATTCAATTATTACACACACAAGAGTGTGTAATTATTTCCATTTCACAAAGAATTAAGAAATTTCTATGAAGATTGCAATTTTTCACGACTATTTCGGTGCCATTGGCGGGGGCGAGAGAGTAGTTATTGAGATTGCAAAGTGCCTTGATGCAGATATTATCACCACCGATACCGATGCGGTAAATAAAATTGACTCCGGTGTCCGTGTCATAAGCCTGGGAAAGACGATAAAATATCCAGGGCTTAAGCAGATTTCGGCCACACTGAAATTTTATTTCTGCGATTTTTCCAAAAATTATGACCTGTTTATTTTCAGTGGCAACTGGGCTCATTATGCTGCGCACCGTCACCATCCGAATCTGTGGTATTGTCATACCCCCGTAAGGGCATTTTACGATAATTATTCACATTTTTTACAAAAGTTACCTTTTTTCACAAGGTTTTTTTTCCGTGTATATACACAAATGTTTCGTGTCTTTGACCGAAAGTCTATCACCCATATCGATCAATTTGTGGCAAATTCACATAATGTCCAGATGAGAATCAAGCATTTTTACAACCATGAATCAGATGTAATCTATCCACCGATAAACTCTTCAAAATTTTATTTTTCTGAATATGGTAATTTCTGGCTGTCGGTAAACCGTCTCTACCCGGAGAAACAGATTGAATTACAGATTGAAAGTTTCCGTATGATGCCGGAACAAAAACTGGTAATTGCCGGAGGATTTTCACAAGGAGATCATTCAGCCAAGTATGCAAAAAAAATTCAGACTGATATACCCCCAAACGTATCATTTCTCGGGGAAATAACAGACGCAGAATTGCGTGATCTGTTTGCGCATTGCAGGGGATTTATTTGTACAGCAAAAGATGAAGACTTTGGAATCGCTCCCCTCGAAGCGATGGCAAGTGGGAAACCGATTGTTGCCGTAGATGAAGGAGGGTTCCAAGAGACCGTGACAAAAGAGACCGGGATACTTGTGGTACCGGGTGTACTGTCAATAGTGAGCGCAGTCCACCAAATATCAGAAAATCCTGCACAGTACCATGATGCCTGCATTGCCCGTGCACGGGAATTTGATATTTCAGTTTTTTCAGAAAAAATTCGAAAAAAAGTAAATGAAATGTCAAAAATCTCATGATTGATTTTTGAATGAATAGATAGTATTTCTCTCGGTAATTAGTATTTTTATATGCTTACATCAAACAGTGTACCATGGACAAATCCATTGAGGGTGTTGTTTTAAAAAACCTGCGGGTTATTTCTGATGAGCGGGGCTGGCTCATGGAAATCCTGCGGTGCGATGATCCTATTTTTGAAAAATTCGGTCAGGTGTATCTCAGCACGGCATACCCCAACGTAGTCAAAGGATGGCATTACCACAAGATACAGACAGATAATTTTACCTGTGTGAAAGGAAACATGAAAGTCGCTTTGTATGATGCCAGAAAAGATTCCCCCACTTACATGGCGCTTATGGAAATTTTTGTCGGTGAGAAAAATCCGGTTCTTATCAGTGTGCCTCCAGGTGTATATCATGGGTTTAAGGCAATCGGAACAGAGACTGCATTTTTTATAAGCGTCCCCACAATGCCATATAATTATAAAGATCCTGATGAGTACCGTCTCCCCCCTGATTCTCCGGAAATTCCCTATGACTGGGGACTTGTACCGGGATTAAAACATGGATAATCTTTTCTGGAGGGGAATCGTTTGAAACTTCTGGTTACGGGCGGTCTTGGATTTATCGGCAGCAATTTTATCCGGCATATGCTCAATGTGCATCCGGATTGCACGATCACCAATCTTGATGCGATAACCTATGCGGGAAACCCGGCAAATCTTGTCGACATTGAAAAGAATCCACGATATTTTTTTGTGAAAGGGGACATCTGCGATCAACAAATTGTTGAATCTGTATTTTCACACCATGCAATCGACACGGTAGTTCATTTCGCCGCAGAGAGCCACGTTGATCGTTCCATTCATGATTCATCTGCATTTGTGACGACAAATGTGCTGGGAACCCAGACACTTCTTGATTCTGCACTCCGCCACAAATGTTCACGGTTTATTCATATCTCCACGGATGAAGTATATGGGAGTGCAGCAACGGGATCATTTAAAGAGACAGATCTGCTGAATCCATCCAGCCCGTATTCAGCAAGCAAGGCGGCATCAGATCTGCTGGCGCGTGCTTTTTTTATTACTCATGGGTTGCCGGTCATCATAACAAGGTGTACCAACAATTATGGACCGTTCCAGTATCCGGAAAAACTGATCCCGTTTTTTGTGACGAACCTTCTCAAAGGCAAGAAAGTTCCGGTCTATGGAACCGGGAAAAATATTCGCGACTGGATCTATGTGCTGGATCATTGTCGTGCAATCGATTTCGTGCTCCATCATGGTTCAGACGGGGAGATCTATAACATCGGCAGCGACAATGAAAAGACGAATCTCGATATTACGTACGAGATCTTAAAAATCCTTAATAAGGATTCCTCCAGTATCGAATTTGTAAAAGATCGTCCCGGTCATGACTGGCGATATTCTCTGGATTCGTCAAAACTGCGTGCAATGGGTTGGAAAACGCAGACATCATTTGAGACAGCACTCAAAGAGACGGTGAACTGGTATGTTCAGCATGAGGGGTGGTGGCAGCCATTACTCCGCTGAAAAAAGTGCTCATTCTTGGTGCTTATGGCATGCTCGGGCATGATCTCCAGAGGGCCTTTCCTCATGCAGAATTCAGGGGTCGTGATCTTGATATTACCGATGCCGGGAAAATTGCTAAAGCAATCCATAACCTGAACCCTACACTAGTGATCAACGCTTCTGGATATACTGATGTTGATGGGTGTGAGGACCACCGGGACCTGGCGTTTGCAGTCAACGGAGATTCTCTTGTTCATATCTCCCGTGCATGCCGGGACACTGGTGCGGTATTGATCCAATACAGTTCGGATTATGTTTTTGATGGCACTAAAAAGTCATATCGGGAAGATGACGTTCCACATCCCATCAATGTATATGGTGAATCGAAATTGCTTGGCGAGAAAAATATCCAGGAAAACATGGCAGATTACCGGATCATCCGTACGTCATGGCTTTTTGGAAAACACGGGAAAAATTTTGTCGAGACGATGCTCAGGCTCTCATCAGAGATGCCACAAGTTCGTGTTGTCAATGATCAGTTCGGCAAACCCACCTTTACAGCGGATCTTGCACAGAAAACTGTCGATATTGCCCAGTCCCAACCGGGAATTTATCATATAACAAATGACGGTATTTGTTCCTGGTATGATTTTGCCCGTGCGATAATTCCCAATGTCGTACCTTGCAGTACAGCAGAGTATCCAAGAAAAGCGAAACGTCCTGCCTATTCAGTTCTTACCAATACTAAGACTACACCGATGCGTCCCTGGAAGGAGGCGCTAAAAACATACTTAAAGGAGAGAACATTATGAAAGGAGTTATTCTTGCAGGGGGAACCGGATCCCGGCTCTTCCCGCTAACAAAAGTCACGAATAAACATTTGTTACCTGTATATGACAAACCGATGATATGTTACCCATTGAATACGCTGGTCAATGCCGGTATTGATGACATTTTAATCGTCTCCGGGCGAGGGCATGTCGGACATTTTCTTGAATTGCTGGGATCCGGTTCGGACATGGGAGTCCGGTTGTCGTATGAAATTCAGGAAGGCGCCGGGGGGATCGCTCAGGCTCTCGGACTTGCCAGACGCTGGGCAGATCATGATTCAGTTACAGTGATTCTCGGTGACAATATCTTTGAAGATCCCGTAAAGGATGCTGTGCAATCCTTTAAATCCGGAGCCCGTATTTTCTTAAAAGAGGTTCCGGATGCCCAAAGATTCGGGGTTGCAGAAATATCGGGGGATCATATTATCGGTATTGAAGAAAAACCAAAGCAGCCAAAATCAAATCTCGCAGTGACTGGGCTTTATATCTATGATTCCGAGGTGTTCCGGATTATTCAGGAATTAAAACCTTCCGGGCGCGGAGAACTTGAGATCACCGATGTGAATAATGCATATATCCAGAAAAGCGCGATGACCTTTTCACTCCTGAAAGGTTTCTGGAGCGATGCCGGTACATTTGACAGCCTGCTCCATGCGAGCGTGATGGTGCAGGAGTCCAGAAAAACGCAGACTTCGAGATGATCTTAACCATCAATTTTGGGCTTTTTAGCAGGCCAGGAACGTTTCTGCCAGAAGATGCCTGATAGCAACACATCAGCATTTTCCCTGAATCAAACCCTCATTGTTCCATATCTCTAAAACATGAGGGGCGTTCAGAGCATCCATTTACCGTTAATTTATGTAAACCCGTAACGATACACTATACCGGGAGTTTCATGATCAGTGTTGTTGTTGTCAACTACAATGGAAAAAAATTCCTTGACAACTGCCTGTCATCACTGGTTACACAGACATACCAGAATTTTGAAATCATTGTAGTTGATAATGGTTCTTCTGACAACAGTCCTGCATATATACGGGAGCGATATCCATCGGTAATTCTGGTTGAAACCGGAGCGAATCTTGGATTTGCCGGGGGGACAAACGCTGGAATCCGCATTGCAAAAGGCGAGTTTATCCTGACGCTGAACAACGACACCATTGCTGATCCACATCTTATTGATGCGATTGTCTCTCCCATGCAAATGGATTCCCGTGTGGGCATGTGTGCGGCAAAAATGATCTTTCCTGATGGCAGGATTAATTCAACGGGTATATGTATCTCCCGTAGTGGCGCAGCATGGGATCAGGGGGGAGGTGAACAGGATCACGGGCAGTTCGATATTGCTAAAGAGGTGTTTGGTCCCTGTGCCGGAGCGGCGTTGTACCGTCGCTCGATGCTGGACGAAATCGGGCTCTTTGATGAGGACTTTTTTCTCTTTATGGAAGATGTTGATCTTGCATTCCGTGCACGACTTTCCGGCTGGAAATGCATGTATGTGCCAACGGCCCGGGTTGTGCATATCCATGGGGGGACGGCGGGATTTCGATCTAATCTGTCGATCTATTATGGGAACAGGAACCTGATCTGGTATGTTATCAAAAATTTTCCCTCACGAACGCTCCTTCTCTGTAGTCCATGGATTATCGGGAGGAATTGTGCAGATATACCTTATTACTTCATTCATGGGAAAGGGCGCGCAATTATCCGGGCAAAAATTGATATGATAAAAGGTCTCCCGGCGATGGTATGTAAACGCCGCGACATAAAAAGGCACGTACCTGCAGGCGTGATTGAAAAATGGATCCTGATCTGGAGCCGTGTTCACAAATCCTGATCTATGTTGTGTAGTTTATCACGGATTTTTAACTTCAGGAGTTTTCAATTTAAAAAAAAAACGCATGAGGCCAAAGGCTGTCCTCTGTATTGACTGGTAGTGTTTTTGACAGGTGAATAGATGAAAAATCAGGTTCTCTTAAAAAAAGATCAATGAGAAATTATTTCGGGACTCCAAATCCATCGATATTCTTAGAAAGCCTCATATATTTTTCTCGGCAAATATCCCCCAATTGAAAGAATAGTGGGAGGGGAGTCAACTATGGACGATCCAGAATTGTACGGTAATGAAAGAATTCTCATCCGGACTGCGAATGTCCATGTAAAATCAATCTCGTTTGAAGCAATCCTCACCAACAAACGAATTATCTTAATCAACAGAGTGAAAAATATTCTATCCCAAAAAGAGATCCCGCTTGTCACGGTTCAAGGCGTTGAGGCCGGAGAGAATGCGATCCGCGATACGTTGATCACGCTTACCGTTGTCACAAATAGCAGAGAGAGAAAGCAGATGGTGCTGACATTCTCTCGCGAAAGTGGTGGAAATCGGGCAAAAGAACGCAACGAATGGGTACAATTGATAAATGAGAACATCAACCCGTCCTTTGAGCAGGTCGTTCATACTGTTATTCCCGGTATTGACCCAGCAGAAAAGGCTGGCCCGGTACCCCCCAAAAAAATTAATATTGCCAGATCCTCTTTACCGCAAATACCCACTACACGTTACGTGCCGGCAACAAAGCAACAGCCAGTAAAAACGAATTCAGAGACTCAGTTATCGTGGCAGACCACTGAACCGGCTGCCACACATGCACCAGTAACAACGGAGTCTCATTCTGTGACGCTTGGAACGTATTGTTCAAAGTGCGGGGCAAAGGTGCCGGATAATTCAGTGTTCTGCGACAAGTGCGGCTCGCGTATTATCGTTCAGGGAGCAGTGCCTCAGGTCCCGCTCACCATTCCCACACCCGCAGCTCCTGTGCAGACCGTAAAAAAAGAGAAGCCAATTGATCTTAAGTTTAAATCTGTTGAGCCCCTCATCGAAAGTTCATCAGTAAAAGTCAACGATGATTCCCTTTATGCTGTCCAGCCTGAACCTGCTCCAGTACAGGAGATACAACCAGAGGCTGATCCTGCAGATGCACAGCCACAAAAAAAGGTTATACCCAAGCTCTTCACTCCAAAGGATCTTTCCAAATCACCGCTTGTTAATAAGTCTATGCCCCCCGCAAAACCCCGGAGCACAAAGAAACTGGCTATTACCATTGGTATTGTTATTGTCATCATTATAGCGATTGCAGCTGTCGCATTTGTCGTCATGAATCCGGGATCCATCGAAAGTATTCTGCCAGCGTTCAACAGTTCTGGATCTTCAACAAACACGACCGGGTCGTCCACAGCAGCGATAAACACACCAATTATCAATAACAAAGCGACATCAATCGCAAAAACCGCGCCGGCCTCACAAGTCACAGTAGTGACAACCAAACCAATGATCAATAACAAGGCAGCATCGATCGTGTGACATAAATGCCAGATGTCACTATTCCACCGGTGATCTTTTTTAGGAAAGTAATAATTGGATTATTCTTCGGATGTTGGATGACATAAAAATTATTGGGTGTGTTATTGACCTCTGTTTTAATAATTCTGTATCAATGAACCCCCAACGGAGCAAATTTGGACAGTCCTAAAAAATATTTCCTCTACGGTTCTATCCGCGAGTCTGTTCAATAAACCACTCCACTGTCTGCCTCAGCCCATCATCGAATGGCACCTGAGCTACAAACCCGAACTCCTTCTCAGCCCGGGATGTGACAAGACACCGCCGTGGCTGCCCATCGGGTCTTGTTGTGTCCCAGTGGATCTCACCGGTAAAACCCGTCTGCTCCTTGATGATGGTGACAAGATCCCGAATAGAGATCTCCTTCCCGGCACCTAGGTTAACCGGGTCCGGCTTATTGTACCGTTCGGTGGCAAGGATAATGGCACGGGCTGCATCTTCGACATAAAGGAACTCGCGCGATGCGGTACCGGTACCCCATACATCAACGTAAGGTTTCTTCTCGCGTACTGCGTCAACAAATTTCTTGATCAGTGCCGGGATTACGTGGGAACTCTCCGGGTTGAAATTGTCACCCGGTCCGTAGAGATTGACCGGCAGGAGATAGATCGCGTTGAACCCATACTGCTGGCGATATGCCTGAGCCTGGACAAGGAGCGCTTTCTTTGCAATGCCGTAAGATGCATTGGTCTCTTCCGGATATCCATTCCAGAGTTCATCCTCGCTGAAAGGAACCGGGGTGAATTTCGGGTACGCACAGACCGTACCGAGGATTACACATTTCTCCACACACTCCTGCCGGGCTGCTTCAATGAGCTGGATCCCCATAATCGCATTGTCATAGAAAAGTTCGCCGGGATAGTTTTGGTTGAACCCGATACCTCCGACTTTAGCCGCAAGATGGATGACAATATCCCTGCCCTTTACCGCTTTAACACAGTTCTCCCATGTACGGAGGTCAAGATCGCTGCTGCGGGGAATAAATAACTGGTCCTTTTGAACGCCCCGCTTCACCAGTTGTTTGACAAGGTGAGAGCCAAGAAAACCGCCACCCCCGGTGATAAGGATCCGTTTGTTTTCCCAGAATGTCATGAAATGTACTCCTGCAGGCAAGAGAGGATATCTTTAGATCCGCTGTTTGAATAATTCTGATCTATGTGCACATAATGTTGTTTGTAACAGGACAGTTCAGGTATTTCTGCTATCCAGTCAAGGGAACGGATCTGTGAGTAATCATATGATCTGCCCAGACCCAGCCTCTGGATATCTGCGACAATCGCAGTATCTTCGATAAAACCCGGGCGCTCCCAGACAACGAGCGGGACTTTTGACTGGACTGCTTCAGATACCGTGCTGTAACCGCACCGGGTTACCACAAGATCGCACATTGCGATCCAGTTCTGGGACTCTGTCTCATTTGCGGGAAGAGGGATGATTTGAGAATTCCGGGATGAAAATGCGGATGGCACGATAATCCTGACAGATTCGTGGGAAATGGTATTGAAAAAATCCGGGCCCAGCTGATCAACCGGACACCGGGGGTTAAAGAAAACAACGATATCATCCTCATTCATTCCCAGTTGCTCTCTCATAAGATTCCGGGGAATTGAAATATCGCGTGACAGGAGACTGACAGGAACTTTTTTTTTAAATGCTTTCATCGGGACATGAAACGGAAGGATGCAGGCAAGAGTTGCAGTGGAATACGCAGATTGCAAGGTTTTAATGAATCCGGTCATTTCAGGAACGAGATGCTGGTAGATTGTGTCCCATGAGAAATTGGAAATTCCCACAGAAGGAATGCCCAGCATATCTGCAACAAGAAATGGCTGCGGGGCGATATCAGATATGATTAGATCAACACCATGTTCCTTACAGAACCGTAACTCTCGTTCAATATAATCAGGCCATGATTCCTGCCATTCTGTTAAAAGAATCCGTGTCTTATCAACATCGACAGCTTCTGTAGGAGGCAGAAGCGGAACAGAAATGTCATTACGGTACCGGATTACCGATATGCGGGGATCCTGCAAAGATTTTGAGAGGAGATCGAACGGACCTTCGGATTTCACAATAATCCGGGAATCAGGATACTGGGACAGAATTTTCCGTATCAGCGCTATGGAGCGGGTAGCATGGCCATAGCCATAATCACTGACATAAAAACAAAAGGTCTTCATTATAAAATGATGGTTGGACTAATCCCCTTTCCACCATTTCTTTGGGAACGCTTTTTGCAGTATCTTGTCCCCTTCCCCAACAGGAGCAAGCCCAATCGCTCGCATGTCAGCATCCATCATAATCTTCACCAGATCGTCAAACCGGATCCTGGGTTTCCACCCGAGCTTCTTCCGAGATTTTTCCGGGTTTGATATGAGCACTTCAACTTCAGTAGGCCGGAAGTACTTCGGGTCAATTTTAACATGCTCGTCAACATCGAGCCCGACATACGAGAACGCTGCGTTTAAGAATTCCTTCACCGAATGGGTTTCCCCAATGCCGATCACGTAATCATCCGCTTCTTTCTGCTGGAGGACCTGCCACATACATTCCACATACTCGGGTGCGAAACCCCAGTCACGTCGGGCATCAAGATTTCCGAGATACAGGTATTGTTCCTTTTTTGCGAGAATTCTGGCAATGCCCCGGGTGATTTTTCGGGTGACGAATGTCTCTCCACGCCGGGGGGACTCATGATTAAAAAGGATACCATTTGCCGCAAACATCTTGTACCCTTCACGATAATTCCGGGTCATCCAGTAGGAATATAGTTTAGCGCAGGCATAGGGACTGCGGGGCTGGAACAGGGTATCTTCATTTTGCGGAGGAGGCGCAGATCCAAACATCTCACTCGATGATGCCTGGTAAAACTTTATCCCGGAATTGCTCCTTCGCAAAGCCTCAAGAAGCCGGGTAGTACCGAGTGCCGTCACATTGCCGGTATATTCCGGGGTCTCAAAGCTCACCCGGACGTGACTCTGGGCACCGAGATGATACACTTCGTCCGGCTGAAAGTTGTGCATGATATTTGCGATCTGCTCCGAATCGGAAAGATCTCCATAATGAAGAAACATCCTGGCATGAGGGTCATGGGGGTCAATGTATATCTGGTCAATCCGGCTTGTGTTGAATGTCGATGATCTTCTGATAAGACCATGGACTTCATAGCCTTTGGAGAGTAAAAGTTCGGCCAGATACGATCCATCTTGTCCGGTAATTCCCGTGATGAATGCTTTTTTTGCCATAAATTCCGTAGTAATTTGTTAACATCCTGTGGATACAAATATTTCCCATGTGACTGTCATCAGTTAAGCCAAAATCCCGATGTTCAACTTCGTTACAGTCCCGAAATAATTTCTCATTGATCTTTGTTTAAGAGAACCTGATTTTTCATCAATTCACCAGAGAACATCAGTCAGAAATCCTACCTGCCAATACAAACGACAGCCTCCTTACCGGCAATCTTCTCCAGAACGTGTGTTAAAATTTAAGATTGACCAGATATTTGACAAAAAAAGTAACGATAGATCTAAGTGAGAGGGGGCTAATAATCCGTCAGGATTGGGGAATTCAACTCTACCGATGACCGGATTGTTATATGCCCGATTATGTATAATAATAAAAACTACAAGGACAAAAAAAGCAATGGCATCGATCTTTGAATGCCGGGGCTTGCTTGAATTCAACCGCCATGAATATATTTGCTGTGCCGTTCCTGACGTATTCATAATCATATTTCTCATGACATCCCGGTTTCATAGGGATTGGCATTCTTTTCTCATCGAAAAGTTGCTTCGGGTTTCATAAGAAAACGGTAACCTTTTATGAAAATGGATTGTAAGTAATTGCGGTGAGCATTTATGGATCTGATACCTCCAGAAGAAATGATTTTTGTTGGCGCTGGCGATTTTAAAAAAATAGGTAATGACTTTTTAAAATATTTTATTGAACTTGGAAATTTAAAGCCGAATGCAAGAGTCCTGGATATCGGGTGTGGGATAGGACGGATGGCAATTCCATTAACCGAGTATTTGGATAAAACAGGCAGTTATGAAGGTTTTGATATTGTATCGATGGGTATCGACTGGTGTCAAAAGAATATTTCAACCAGACATCCCAATTTTCAGTTTCAATTAGCTGAAATCGTTAATCAGTCATATAACCAGAATGGCACAGTTCAAGCTTCAGACTATAAATTCCCATATGATAACGAATCCTTTGATTTTATTTACCTTACATCAGTATTTACCCATATGTTACCTAAAGACATGGAAAATTATTTTTCTGAAATTACGCGGGTTCTGAAAAAGAATGGGAGATGTTTGATAACATTCTTTTTATTAAATGAAGAATCACATCGGTTTATTGCGGCAAAACAGACTTCACAGGATTTCCAGTATGTTTTCAACGGATATCGCGCTGTAGATAAAAACAATCCTGAAAGCGCAGTTGCATACGAAGAAGATATAATCAGAAATCTGTACAAAAAACATGGATTTACAATTATTGAACCGATTCATTATGGGGCATGGTGTTGGAGAACTAATTTTTTGAGTTATCAGGATATTATCGTGGCAGAAAAAGATGGATCCAATTAAAAACAACTTGTGTGCCCGTTCTGATTAAAGATTAATTTATGAAAACGGAAGTATAAGTTAGATCCAACAGTTGAGATTAATAAAATGAATTCCATCTTTGAATACCGGGGCTTGATCTGGAATTTTATCAAACGGGATATCTCCTCGAAATACGTTGGATCTCTTCTGGGGTTGTACTGGTCCATTATTAACCCTATCATCACTCTTGTTGTGTATGTCATTGTCTTTGGCGTATTCCTGAAGGTGCGCCTCCCCGGGTCCACCAGTATCTGGGACTTTGTATTGTATTTTGCAGCCGGGTTTCTTCCCTGGCTGACATTCCAGGAATCTGTTTTAAGGGCTTCGCGCTCGATCATCGACAACAAAAATTATATTAAAAAAGTCCCGTTCCCCAGTGAAATTTTTCCGATCTATACGACACTATCAGAATTTGTGAACCTATTTATCGGGCTCGGAATTTTTTTCATTCTGTTTTTAATCCTGAAAGGTGCACCTACGATCTTTATTCTTCTCCTTCCTATTGCGATCATCCTCCAGATGATATTTACCCTGTCACTGGCTTTTTTCCTGTCAAGCGGCGCGGTATATTTCCGGGACATCCCCCAAATCCTTGGAGCGCTTTTTATGATCTGGTTCTGGGCTACACCGATTGCATATACGATCAATTCCATTCCTGAGAATTTTCAATGGATAATGAAACTGAATCCTGGTTATTACATGCTGGAGATCTATCGGGATGTATTGTTTTACGGCAAGATTCCAGAGCTTGAAATTATTGTGCCCTTCCTGATTTTTTCTGTTGTATTATTTGTGATCAGCATCTGGTTCTTTCAAAAAACAAAACGCGGGTTTGGTGAACTCCTGTGATTGCAATTGCGGTACACAACCTGGGGAAAAAGTTCAAACTGTTCGGCTCACCGGGCAGACGGGTTCTTGAATACTTAAGTCTGGGTAAAGTTTCCCACCACACCGATTTCTGGGCATTAAAAGATATTTCATTTGAGATTCCAAGCGGCACTACTTTAGGGATTCTTGGGCAGAATGGTTCGGGGAAAAGCACACTTTTAAGCATTCTTGCCGGGGTTCTTGAACCGAGTGAAGGTTCTTTTGAGATTGCTGGAAAAGTCTCGGCAATTCTTGAACTGGGTTCCGGGTTTCACCCGGAATTTTCTGGTCGGGATAATGTCTACATGTACGGTTCAATCATGGGACTTTCCAAGCAGCAGATTGACGATCGGTTTGATGAGATCATCCGGTTCTCCGAACTCGGGGATTTTATCAACCAGCCTCTCCGCACCTATTCAACAGGTATGACAGTCAGGCTCGCATTCTCTGTTGCGGTGCATGTGGATGCTGAGATCCTCATTGTTGACGAAGCCCTTGCTGTTGGGGATGCCATCTTCCAGCACCGGTGTTTCCGGAAGATCCGTGAGATGCAGATGGCAGGAAAGACCATCCTTTATGTGGGGCATGACACTGAAGCGGTACGAAATCTCTGCAATTCTGCGCTACTCCTTGACGGGGGACGGATCATAGAGCGGGGGGATCCGAATTATGTGGTCAATAAATATTATGCCCTGATCACCGAACGTGAGCGTGCATATACAGAAGGTAACCTGATCGAGCATGGGGAGATGCCAACTGAACGGTACGGTACGGTATATAGTTTTATCCAGAACTTACAAGAGGCAAAAATTATCAGCGCGCCATTAGTACCTGTAATTGAACAGGCAATTGAGATTAATTCCACCCCCCGCAAGATAATCTTTGCTCATGCCCCGTCAACAATTACGTACTCAGTTACCATCGAACCGGGCCAGTCACTTGCATTTGCGATCGGGATCATGCCCTTTGTGTGGGACAAAATTCCGCAGGGGGTTAAGTTTGATATTGAGATTCTCTGTGAAGGGAAAACAGAAAATGTCTTTTCCCGCGTACTTCAGCCAAAGCGAAATATTGGGGATAAGGGCTGGCATAACTTTATGATTCCATTGGAACAGTTTTCTAAAAAAAGTGTTTCTATTATTTTTAGTACTTCCGGGTCCGGAGATGACCTGAGTTATGCGTGGAGTGCGTGGGGATGGGCAAAGATTGTAAAGATGGAAGAGATAATCGAGACTCATACTGTAAATACAACTTCGTCAGAAGATACATTGCCCGAGGTTTACACTTCCGGTGAAGAACGATTTGGGAATAAACGCGGCGAGATCACTCGCGTAGAACTGATGGATGAAAACCTTAACCGTACAACTATTTTTAATTCAGGGGACATTGCAATTGTCCGGATCCATTTTTTACTGCATGAAGATATCAGGGAAAATCTGACCATTGGCTGTACATTTAAAAATAAATTTTGTGATATCTACGGAACCAATACCAAATGGCAGCATCTGGATTTGAGTGATAAAAAAAGAGATGGGCATTATATTGTTGAGTTTTCCCAATCCTTAAAAATTAATTCTGGGACGTACTCGATCAATGCCGGTCTTGTAATTGTTCATTCCAATAACGAAATTGAAGTGCTCGATCGCCGGTATGACTGCCTGATCTTCAGGGTCGAAAAGAGAGACCTGATGGTGGGGATTGTGGATCTTGAATCCTCGGTAAAAGAAATCAAATATGAATCATGACCACATATTCTAAGATACACAAATAATACTAGTATAGTCTTTCTTTTCATAGCGTGGAGATACTATTCGGGGATGAAAAATGGAAAATACGCCTTTAAAAAAAGACTATCCTCAAATAAACATAAGCCGGTTTATTTTTGATCAGGAACGCAATATCTATACACATCCCGATAATCTTACCACTGATTACACTGATGGCGGGGAAGAATACATTTTAGAATCGTTAAAAAAAGTAAAAGACCTGTCATCGTATTCCCAGGAGTTCAAACAATATATCAAAGACTGGCCTTCCCGATATCATTTTTCGAATAAACGGATCAATTTTCTTGAGGCAATACAAGAAATTTTCCCCAAGTCTGCAAATGTACTGGAGATTGGATCCGGGTGTGGGGCGATTACCCGGTGGCTTGGTGAGCATTTCAACAGCGTTGATGCACTGGAAGGAAATACTCAAAGAGCCCTCATCACCCGCTACCGGACAAAAGATCTGGATAATGTGAAGGTTTATTGCGGGAACCTGCTCAATTCCGGCTTTGATAAAAAGTATGATCTCATTATCCTGATAGGTTCACTTGAGTATACACCCTTATATGATACAGAACACGCCGATCCAAAAGAAGCGTGTTCTTCTCTTTTGACCCGGCTTAATGGCGCATTGAATGAAAACGGAATTCTCGTTGTCGCAATTGAAAATAAGTTTGGTGCAAAATATTTTTCCGGGTGTAAAGAGGATCATACCGGAAAAGAATTTGAAGGAATAATCGGGTATCCTGACAAAACACCGGTGACATTTTCCAGAAACGAGATTGAATCGATAATTCACCAATCCGGCTTTATTAATAACCAGTTTTATCATGTCTTTCCGGATTACAAACTAACTGAAACGATAATTCCTGAAAATTCTGAAGTTATATCGTTATATCCTCAGAACTGGATTCGGACACCATTTGAGGATTATTTCGTAAAACAACTCAATTTGTTTCCCGATTCATTGTTCATGTCATCGATTACCGATTCCGGGTTGTTGTGGCAGTTCTCAAATTCTTTTGTGATATTAGCAACGAAATCAAAAAACGTTCGTTTGTCTGTTGATTGGTTAATTAAAAAATATTCAAATAATGATAATTTCCAGTTAAAATTTCATCACACAATTACCTTGAGCAAAAACTTTTCGGATGCAAATACAGAAAAAAAATATCTCGTGCATCGTGCTCATATTTTTAATTCGCCACCGATTGTGAATGAGGGTAAGATTGAATTTGCATTACAGGATAACGAACTAGTTCTGGGCAGGCTCTTGAGCTCCGACATCCTTTCTGCGGTATTTAAGAAATCCCCGGAATCTAATTTAAAACAGATCCTAAAAGATTTACATGCTGAATTGTTACGTACGTATTCCCTTGGGATAACAGATCCTGAAGGTTATCCTCTGGTGAATGGGGAAGCAATTGATTATACATTCTGGAATATTATCGTTAGTCCTGAAAATACATTTAATTTTATTGATAAAAAGTGGCTGTCAAAAGAACCGCTTCCTGCGGATTTGATCTTATTCCGAAACGTATACCATATTTTCGAAAAAATCGGTCCGTTCTTCAAAAATAAAAATAAAAATTTATTTATCATTGAGATGCTTCAGGACATATATCCACAATATTCCGAACACCGGTTAACTGAAAATTTTCAGTTCGAGGCACTTTTTCAGGAGTTCGTTTCTGGAAAGGAGCAAACCTATTTCCCTGGATCGCCCTCTCCGTATTCCGTTAATGAGCAGATTGATGAAATGAGGGCTCAGGTAATTAACATCAACCAGACTCTCGCGTCTAAAGAACAACAAATCACGGATATTAACAATCACGTTAATTACCTCTACCAGACTCTCGCTTCTAAAGAACAACAAATCACGGAAACTAACAATCACGTTAATTACCTCTACCAGACTCTCGCTTCTAAAGAACAACAAATCACGGTCATGGCAACCCAGGTACAATCCCTGGAACACACAATAACAGACAAGGTTCAGCAAATCCATGGGTTGAATGAAAACATATATGGGTTAACTGAAAATGTGCAATCCCTGGAAACCGCACTCGCGAACGAGCATACACAGGTTCTGGAAGGAACGGCTCATATCCAGGAACTTGATCAGGTAATATCTGCCAAAGATTCGCAACTAGCGGAAAAGTCAGCATACATTCTTTCCCTGGAACAAAAGATCGCGGGCATTGAAACAAGCATTGTATGGCAATTAACAATGAAATTCCATTACAAAATTGTCGGAAGAATCCTTGCAGAAAACACACAAAGAAGAAAATATTATGAACTTGGGCTGAACCGGATGCGTAATTATTTTAATAGATATAAAGTGAGAAACACGCACAATGAATTCAAAACAAATACTACCGTGTCTTCTCTGAAAAAATATTTCCACATTTTTAAAAACCGCGTAACAACCACAGTCCGTGGTCAAAATCCAGCGGATGTTTACTCGGAGCGCTGCGAATTTACATCGGAAAATATTCCGGAGATCCGTGAAAAGATCACACAATTCACCTATCTGCCAAAACTTTCGATTATCACACCAGTTTACAATGTCGATGAGAAATGGCTGAAATTTTGTATTGATTCCGTTCTGGAACAAATTTATGAGAATTGGGAATTATGTCTTGTTGATGATGCCAGCACAAAATCACATGTTTCTGATACTTTAAAAAGTTATTATGGTTCTGATCCCAGGATACGGATCGAATTTAATGAAAAAAATTCCGGGATTAGTGAAACAACCAACAATGCAATAAAAATGGCAACCGGGGAATTTATCACACTTCTGGATAATGACGATGCAATTCCAAAAGATGCCCTTTTTGAAGTGGTAAAATTCTTAAATGAACATCCGGATGCGGATATAATTTACAGCGATGAAGATAAACTTTCAGAAAATGGTGACTTGTGCGAACCGTTTTTTAAGCCAGACTGGTCCCCTGAATATTTCAGGGGTGTTATGTATGTGGGGCATTTACTTACGGTAAGACGGTCACTTGCAGAAAAAATTTCCCTTCTGGATAAAAAATTTGATTTTGTACAGGATTATGAATTCATGTTGCGATTATCTGAAAATACAAAAAATATCTATCATATCCCTAAACTTCTCTATCACTGGAGGAAGATTGAAGGGAGCATCGCATCGAGCTCCGATTCAAAAGGAAATATCAGTGAAAAACAAGTAAATGCCGTAAATTCTCATTTAAAGAGACTTAGCTTAAACGCCATTGCATCGGCAGGACATATTCCCCACAGGGTGTTAATCACCCCGCTGCCACGAGCAGATTTTCCATTAGTAAGTATTATTATTCCGACGAAGGATAAACCGGAATTAATTGAACGCTGTCTAAAAAGTATCTACGAACTTACGTCTTATCCTAATTTTGAAGTAATTATTATGGATAATAATACAACAAATGAGGACGCAAAAAGGATACTTGATTCATTTCCCTGCAAAAAAATTTTGTTTAATGAGCCATTTAATTTTTCGAAAATAAATAACGTTGGTGCAAAAAATGCCAATGGTGAATACCTGGTTTTTTTAAATAATGATACGCAAATCCAATCAAAAAACTGGATTGATTTTTTATTATACTATGCTGAACAACCAGATGTAGCCGCAGTTGGACCTCTATTGGTATTTCCCAATAATACCGTACAACATGCAGGCGTTGTTCTTGGGTTCCGCGGCACTGCCGACCATATTATGAGAGATTACCCCATGGATTGTGACGGTTATGCAGGATCGTTACTCTGCGCCAGAGAAGTTTCCGCTATTACCGCTGCGTGTATGATGGTTAAAAAATCGGTATTTCTTGAACTTTACGGATTTAACGAACATTATTCGATTATTTACCAGGACGTTGATTTATGTTTGAAATTTATTTCAAACGGCTATAGGATCATTTTTAATCCCCGGGTAATTATCACGCATTACGAGTGTTCAACACGGGATATAACCCAGTATAATTTAGTTGATAGAAATTTGTTATTGGATCAATGGGAAGAGCTGATCAAAAAAGGAGATCGGTATTATAATTGCAATTTTGATCTGGCAAATTACGGATTGGGTTCCACGGGCTACAAGATAAAGGAAAAAAGGGATAATCCATGTTAAACATTTTATTTGTCACCTATCATGATTTTACGAGTAATAGCGCGATACAAATCCATAATTTTGCGAATAATTTAGTCAGGAGAGGAAACGATTGTTGTATTGCAGTACCTGTCAATAAAAATTCATTATATGATGCGATCGGTGGGGAAGTATTGTATACTCCTGCAGAATTCTCCGAGCTACAGAATTTTAAAAAATTATTCAAAAACGGCAAAGAGCCTGATATTATTCATGCATGGACCCCGAGAGAGATTGTTCGGAAACAGTGCATGGAATTGTTAAAAAAACTTAAATGCACGTTAATTATTCATCTTGAAGATAATGAAGAATTAATTCTTGAAAATATTTTGTCGCTTCCAATCGACAAATTGAGATCATTATCTATCGAGAAATTAAATGAAATTGTTCCGGAAACCGCATCGCATCCTGTCTTTTACCGGGAATTTTTGAATGCTGCAGATGGGGTAACAGTCATTATGGATACACTCGTTGACTTTATCCCAAAAGATAAAAAATATCTGGTGTTATGGCCTGGAATCGATACTTCACGTTTTCATGCGGATGTAATTGATAAAAATTTACGACATGACCTTGGAATTGAGGAGACGGATATTGTAATATGTTACACAGGAAATGTGCATTCCTCAAATGCCAAAGAAGTGCGAAGTTTATATCTGGCAGTCGCGTTACTAAACCGTGACGGGATACCTGCAAAATTGATTCGCACGGGAAGAGATTTTGTTCCTTTTTTAGGCGATGACAGTGATTGGGCACATCAATATTCAATTGAACTGGGTTTTGTTTCTCATCAAAAGATCTCTTCTGTGTTGGGCATTTCTGATTTTTTAATACAGCCGGGCAGAGCAGACAGATTCAATGACTATCGATTGCCTTCAAAATTACCGGAATTTTTCTTCATGGGTAAACCAGTAATTCTTCCGAATGCCAATTTAGGGCGATTTATAAAGAATTCTGAACAGGCTTTACTTCTTGACAAAGGGGATGCAATCGATATTATGGAAAAAGTGAAGATTTTAGCGAATGATAAAGGTCTGGCTACACGTATTGCCTGCATGGGGCGGGAGTTTGCTAAACTGGAATTTGATATTGAAAAAAATACAAAGAAACTCGAAGCATTTTACAAAGATATACGAGGTCACATTGTACCAAACAAAGAGGCTTTTAGTCGTCATAGCAATTTATATGGAAAATATAAGGATTATGCAAAAGACAATTTGAGTTATGCTACTGTAAGAGATTTTTGTGACAGTGTCGAAACTTTTAGGGATATCTGTAATTCGAATGGTGATTTAAAAAATGTCCAGAGACCCTGGATGGTAAAAGAGATAATTGCTACAATACCATTTGGGGGAAAATTAATAGAGATTGGTGCAGGAGAGCCCCAGGTTGCACATTTTTTACATAAACTCGGGTACGACGTAACAATAATTGATCCATACGACGGGACGGGGAATGGTCCGGTTGAATATGAATATTTTAAAAAACAATATCCACATATTACAATTATTAAAAATTATTTTGAGGATGGCATAAACCTGCTGGATGAGGGATCATATGATTGCGTATATTCAATTTCTGTTTTAGAGCATATACCCAATGAAAATATTCCTGAAGTTTTTAATGGGGTACGACGAATTTTAAAGCCCGATGGTTTTTCAATTCATTGTGTCGATCATGTCATACAGGGAAACGGTGCAAAAGAGCATGATGAAAAGATCCGATTGATTTTAAATGAACATCATTTATTACCCGGATTTGATACAACACTAAATCAATTGAAAGACGATGTTGAAACATATTTCCTCTCTGCCGAGGGGCATAATCTCTGGAGAGGGAAACAAAAATATTCTGAGTTCCCATTCCGAAGAGTTGTTTCTATCCAGATAAAAAAAGACGGCATATAATCCGCGGTGCCGGTAGCGGGGTAACTTTTTTCATAATACGTAAAACTGCCATCGGATTATCTTACCCCAAAGAATCACATCGAAAGGTAATTTCTGAAGATAGCTATTGCAATTCTAACGAGATACAATCACAAAACCGAAACGTCAAAAGACTGGCGAAACTGCGAATTGTGACGTTTGAGGAAACATCAAAATTTAATCTTTGAATTTTGCGATTTAAAAAAAAGTTTAGGGGATTTTTCCCCATTTTCTTACTTACTTTACGTTCAACCGAAGTATCCACCGACTGGTAAGTCGCTGGTCATACCGTAGTTGAAGTAACCGCTGAGAGCTCCGGCTGGTGTTGCCTGGAAGATCATTCCATTGCGGAAGACACCAACTTCAGTTGCTCCATCTGCGTTCCAGTCTCCGGTTACTGGTACATCTCCAGTCTGACCGAAGGTGAAGTAGGTTGGCGTTCCACCACCAGCAACGTTGCTGGAAGCGAGAGCCCACAGACCATTGCGGAAGATACCAACTTCAGTCGCTCCATTTCCGGTCCAGTCGCCTGCTACTGGTACATCAGTTGACATACCATAGTTGAAGGCATTAACCGTTCCTCCACCATTGACATTGCTGCCTGCGAGGAAGAATGTGCCAGTGCGGAAGACACCCACGGTGTCAATGCCAGCGCCTGACCAGTGACCGGATACCGGTACATCGTTAGCCTGACCGAAGTTAAACTTCGTGTCTGCTACACCATTATTGTTGGTGTTCCGGAGGTAGAACATACCACTGCTACCACGGAAGACACCGATGGTTTTTGCAGTTTGGGTAGAGGTCCATTGTCCAACTACCGGTTTATCGCCAGTCATACCATAGCTAAAGGCATTGACTGGTGCTCCACCATTGGTGTTGGTGCCTGCAAGGTAGACAGCTCCATTGCGGAATACGCCTACCGTTGAGGTCGGAGTTGCTGCATAGGTGTATGTCCCTGTCCCAGTGCCACCAGTTGCGGCTATGAGAACGGTAACAGCTCCAGCTGCATGGGCCGGGGCGTTCGCTGTTATCTTTGTCGAGTCGACATACGTGAAATTGGTTGCCTGTGTACCATCAAAGGTTACCTGGCTCGCTCCGACAAAGCTGGTTCCGGTGATGGTGACTAAGTTGCCACCGGCTAACGGACCGCTTGACGGGGAGATGCTTGTAATGACCGGGCTTCCATAGTAGGTGTAACTTACGGATGAGTTAGTTACACTGCCGGAGGGTGTTAAGATGAGTGGATAAACTACTCCGGGTGTAGTTGTTGCCGGGGTGTTCACGGTGACTTGTGTTGCTGCATCGAAACGCGTGAAATTGGTTCCAGGTAGGCCACCAAATGTTACTGATGTCGCGTTGGCAAGGTTTGCCCCAAAGAGGGTTACTAAAGTACCACCGGAAATCGAACCGCTTACCGGCGAGATGCTGGTTAAGGTCGGAGCGGATCCATAGTTAAAGGCACCCGTCCCCTCTACAGATGAGCTAGTCAGGTAGGTGGTCACGTTGACGTTAACAGATCCGGTTGCACTTTGGTTCGCTGCCGGGAGGATCGCTGTGATCTGACCATCGTTGATAACAGTCACACCAGTTGCCCTTGTGAAGTTAAATGTTACTACACTCGCACCGGTAAGGTTTCTCCCATTGATGGTTATGGTGTTGCCACCGGCAATCGATCCGGATACCGGTGAGAGACTGGTGATCTGCGGTTGTCCTGCAAAGGTGTATGCAGCCTGTTTAGTAATGCTGCCACCGGCGGCGTTGATTGTGATGAAAGAAATTCCCTTCGGATATGCCGGGGTATTCACAGTGAGCGAAGTATCGTTGAATACATACGCACTATTACCCGCCTGACCGTTAAAGATTACTCCGGTCGCTGTGGTTCCGGAGAAGCCTGACCCTGTGATGTTTACCCATTGACCGCCAAAGTCCGGGCCGTAATTCGGCGAGACCGTTGTGATGACCGGAGCAATTGCGGTATAGGTGAATGTCTTTACATCGGAAGAGGTGAATAAAACCCCGGCCGGAGTGGTCACGTTGACTCTATAGTCTCCAATTAGAGTGGAACTGGGGATTATACACGTGATCTGAGTGTCACTGACAACCGTAACACCACCAGCACTTGTGTTGTAAAGTACCGGGTTACCCGCTGTCACAGGATTGAAGGATACCAATCTTGCGTAGCTAAGGTTTTTCCCGGTGATAGTTAATACGACGCCGCCACCTGTCGAGCCGCTAGTCGGCGAGATGCTGGTGATGTTCGGCTTTAGTATATCATAGGTGATATTGCCGAAGTTGTCCTTTGAGATCCCACCTAATGTAGTAACATTAACCGAAGCGTTTTGGATATTAATGAAAGGCGCGGTTTGCCATAATGTGTTCACTGTCATGAATGGCCAAGCCGGAGCGACCGCTGTGATCTGTGTATCACTGACACGCGTTACACTGGTAGCAGCTGTTCCATTGAATTTTACCGTTGCTCCAACCATGCTTGCTGCGGTAAAGTTTTTCCCGTAAATGTTTACCGTAGTACCGCCGAGAACCGAGATGTTAAACGGTGATGTGGCGTAGGCACCACTGGGGTTACTAACAGTGTCAATTGCCGGAGGATCATAAATAGTGAATAGACCCGCGGTGATTGCCGAATCGCCACCGACTGTGGTGATATTAACGACACAGGGTCCCGATATAGGTTGAGCTGGGAGAGTCAGTGTGACCGCAGTTCCATTTTTCGTAAGGAAGGTAGTAACTTGCGTCTTGTTAAAGAATACTGAAGTCGTTGATCCAAAGTCTCCTGTCCCTGAGATGGTAATCGTACCAGTGCCAAAAGTTGAGCCATATGCTGGCGAAACAGCGGTTATGACTGGGACAGCTACATAGGTTAAGTTCCCTCTGGATACAGAACCATTGGCTGTATAGAGGGTGACGGTAACTGTTCCTGCGCTATGGGCCGGGGTTTTCATTGTGAGGTTGAAGTCAGTCCCACCATTATCTTTCGTAACATCAACAAAGTCAGTTGTTGCGTTTTGTACGGTTTGACCATTCCCGGTATACGTTACATAATACGGGGCTGTTAAGTAGGACCCACTTAGGTTTATAAGGGAACCCCCGGCAACTTTGATGTATTTCATTTCAACATTATGAACTGCATCAAAACCAGGCCAATAAGTTTCGGTCATAGTTGGAGCGGAACCGGCCGAGGGGGTAGTGTTCGCGCTAGTGTTAAATCCGACTAACGTCGGGAAATTACCTGTATAGGTGAATGCACCATTAGAAGCAGTAATGCCCGTGTCATCGCTTACAAACACGTTGACTAATCCGAGTGCATGGGGCGGAGTCTTCACTGTGATTGAAGTAGTGGAATAAGCCGTCACTGTACCCGCTTTGCTGTCAGTAGCATCATAAGTACTGGCGGAAAAATTTACCGTTGGCGTTCCTGTAAAAGTCCCAGTGATGGTTACTATGGTGTTACCATATTGGGAACCGGAAGTTGGTGAGATGCCGGTGATTAACGCTGCAGATACAGCTGCAACACACACCATCATCAGGATAAGAAGCAGGAAGCATGCCCTGAAAGAGCGTGTTCCCGGATTAGCCTTCAATCCTTTTGCTCTCCAATCCGTTGTGATTAGCGATTTCTTAATAGTCATAAAACAACCCTTTTAATTTTGATGGCATCCAGACACGATTCGCTTAATGACGAACATCTTGGTCTTTCCGCACTTCTTTCAGTTTTGTGTTACGTGTATTTATACATAACGAAATATGGTCGTCTATTACCCTGAAACAAACCATTTTTCTTTCTGCCCGGACCTGAGCAGACATCCATCCCAAAACATCTACATTCAATCCATATCTACAAAGAGGAAATCCCCCTTTTTAGAAACGAAACGGTTTGGTTTCTACTCCAATTACAATTACTTGATTAAGTTTAAACAATATTTTTTTAATATCTAATATTTTTCATAAAACGCCTACGAAGATGTGTGAACAGGAACACAAACCAATCGAATTGTTATCGGGAATATTCTGGGGTTTCTGATCCCAGTACTTCACTAATTTTTAGCTCGGGCTAAAACAAACCGGTAGCTTTAAGAGGGCAGCGGGCGCCGAATATGGTCAAACAACGGCAAATTGCCCGCCGAATAAAGGATGAGATACGAGCAGAAGATTGTTCCGAAATTGCAGTAGACGCAATAAACCGGAACCTCACCATTTCCATCAACGGAACCCTGAAACAAAAGACGATAATCCAGTCACTCGTTGGGATGTCGGCAACCAAACTCTCGGTACATTCCATCAACAAAGTTGTAGAAAAAATCCCTTGTGAAACGTCAGTCAGATACCATTTGTCCAAGCTGGACCTGGACTCACTTCTGGAAATACAGTCAAAGATCCTCACCTATTCTCAAGATCAGATTCTTGTTCCT
>JANYBK010000174.1 GCA_025360805.1 Methanomicrobiales archaeon | reverse complement strand
TCCTGAAAAAATAACTGCCGAATGTCGGCTTAAAAAAAAGTTTTTTTGCTACAAATCACACCCACGTAAATCCGGGTATGACAACAATGCCCGATCCCTATAGCCGTTAATTCATGAATTACATCAGCAATCTTCCATTGTAACCGCTCAGAGATCTTATGATTTAGCACCTGAACACAAACAATAGTAAGAGCATTATTCCATGTCACACGATCCCGCTCAGGTATACCAGCCCGAAGCCGATTCATACCTCCTGCTCGATGCAGCCCGAAAAGAGGTAAAAGCGGGTGATCGCGTACTGGAAATCGGTACCGGTTCTGGTCTCATATCTTGCGAGTTGTCCCTTACATACGATGTTGTGGCAACGGACATTAATCCCCACGCAGTACTTTGCGCCCGCAGTTCTGGAGTAACTGTGGTGCGGAGCGATCTCTTTGCCGGGATTAAAGGTACATTTGACCTGATCCTCTTCAATCCTCCATATCTTCCCACCCAACCTGATGAACGGATCGATGACTGGCTGGAGTATGCACTGGATGGCGGCAACACCGGCCGGGTGGTGATCGAGCGGTTCGCTGCCGATGTGGGACTGGTGCTTGCCCCGCATGGAAGGATCCTGCTGTTGATCTCATCGCTCACGGGGCTTAAGGAAGTCATCGATCTTTTTTCCCGTCTGGGATTCAAGGCGGAAATTATGATGACACAGAAAATTGAGGATGAATTCCTGTATGTGCTGAAAATGATCCATAGTTAAAAATCACACGATCAGTCTTTTTCTCATCAGGTTTATTGCCACAATACAGAAAATCGCAGTTGCCGTCAGGATCCACGCCAGATGCAGCAGGATCGTCAATGAAAACGAAGGGAGCGTGAACATCCGCATGATGGCAACGAGGTGGGTGAGAGGTAAGATGGCCTGTGCAAAATACTGGAGACTGACCGGGAGCAGTGTGAGCGGGAAAAATGTTCCCGAGAAGAGTGCCATCGGTGTGATGAACAGGAACGAGGGATAGTTTAGCGTGTCGATGCCGGGTGAAATCGCGGTAAAACACATCGCTATACCGGCAAACATCAGCCCTCCCAGGAACGCGAGGGGGACTGAGCAACGCAAAGGGAAAGGAGATCACCCCGAAAACTGCGAGCACCGGGAGCATGATGATCACGTAGATCACGCTTCGGGTGGCCCCCCAGAGCATCTCCCCAGCGATTACGTCTTCGATAGAGAGCGGTGTTGCGATCATCGCGTCAAAACTCTTCTGGTAATACATCCGGACGTATGAACCATAAGTGCATTCAAAAAATGCCGAGTTCATGACGGCGATAGCGAGGATCGCCGGTGCGATGAAGTTTACGTACGGGATGCCATCGATCTCTTTGACATAAGTACCGATACCCATGCCAATCGCAAACAGGTAGAGGAGTGCCTCTACGAGCGGTGGGAAAAAGTTCACATGCCAGGTCCTGATAAAAACTGTGAGGTTCCGGTGCCAGACTTTCCACGCACGCCGAGAAAGCCCGGGTAATGAAAACAGATGAGGCATGATTTAGTCCCGAAGGGTCCTCCCGGTAAGTTTCAGGAATACATCTTCAAGCGTTGCGAGGCGGGTTAACATCTTTTTTGGCTGGCAGGAATCGAGCAGGATCTTTGCGATCTCCCGAGATGAACCTGTAGCGATCTGCACGGTATCTCCGGTTATTTCGTGCGGGATGTTATGCACCGCAAGGCAGGAAAGTACTTCTGTACTATTCTCCACTTCCACGATCTCCTCACCAACGTATTGCTTTACAAGCTCAGCCGGAGCACCTTTTACAAGAATTTTTCCCTTGTCCATGATAACGAGCCGGTTGCAGAGCCGGGCAGCTTCGTCAAGATAGTGCGTTGTGAGCACAATCGTATTTCCCTGTGCCTGAAGGGTTTTGAGTTTCTCCCAGATCAGGTGCCGGGCCTGCGGGTCGAGACCGATGGTTGGTTCGTCAAGGATGAGAAGATCTGGGTTATTGACAAGCGCCCGGGCAAGTATCAGCCTTCGCTTCATTCCCCCGGAGAGTTTTTCAACCTCAACATTGCGTTTCTCCTGCAGCTGAACAAACTCGAGAAGTTCGTCCGATCTTTTGTGTGCTGAATTTGAGGGGATGTCGAAATAGTCTGAATATGTAAACAGGTTCCCAAAGCAGGTGAAGTCCGGGTCAAGATTGGTCTCCTGCGGGACCACGCCAAGGCGCTTTTTGATATCAGCGGGTTGCATGTCCGGGTCCATGCCAAAAACTGAAAGTATGCCGGAAGTCCGCGGTGAGACGCAGGCGATCATCTTCATGGTCGTAGTCTTACCTGCACCGTTAGGGCCCAAAAATCCAAAGATTTCGCCTTTTTTGACTGAAAATGAGATCCCATCGACAGCGACAAGATCGCCAAAGTTTTTCCTTAAATCCTGAGCATCAATGATGGCAGTCAATGGATACCCCCCATAAACCAGTGATTTGTGCGGGAGTGAATAAATACCCTCATACTCTTATGGGGTGTTGGGCCCTTCGTTATCGGGAGGGAAAAATGGTTATGTTCAGGGTTCGGGTTTTACCAGCACCACTCCTGCTATTAGCACAGCAAGGAGTGCTACCGTAGCAAACATCTGCATTGCATCGGCTGTTGAGACATTAAAGAGAAGGATATGCCGTACCAAACCTGTAATCCCAGCAATGAGTAGTGCACGCACTTCGACATGTTTTGTCCTGAAGTAAACGGTTACTGTCTCGAAAAGAACGATGATTGTAATCGTCAGGAGCAATGATTGGATCACTCCCAAAAGGCCTGTTGAGAAATATGGCATGCCATTTGCGTATTCTGGTGTCACTATCATTTTTGCTATAAGCAACATTGCATCATACAGGGAAAACGCAGCAATGATCGTGAGCAGAACGGCGACGATCATGTACATGATCATCGGAATGAAGGAAAAAAACGCAATTATCATTTCCATTGCGGAACGTTTGTTGGCCATGAGCACACTCTCGTTTTGTTATCTTTAGACAGACAGCGGGCTTATACTTTGGGTGGTCCTCATTTCACCTTTTTGTGAACTCAGTACTTCACTAATTTTTAGCTCGGGCTAAAACAAACCGGTAGCTTTAAGAGGGCAGCGGGCGCCGAATATGGTCAAACAACGGCAAATTGCCCGCCGAATAAAGAATAAGGTACGAGCAGAAGATTGTTCCGAAATTGCCGTAGATGCAATAAACCGGAACCTCACCATTTCCATCAACGGAACCCTGAAACAAAAGACGATAATCCAGTCACTCGTTGGGATGTCGGCAACCAAACTCTCAGTACATTCCATCAACAAAGTTGTAGAAAAAATCCCTTGTGAAACGTCAGTCAGATACCATTTGTCCAAGCTGGACCTGGACTCACTTCTGGAAATACAGTCAAAGATCCTCACCTATTCTCAAGATCAGATTCTTGTTCCT
>JANYBK010000079.1 GCA_025360805.1 Methanomicrobiales archaeon | reverse complement strand
CTCATACTGACAGAATCGACAAGGAAAAATATAATTCCTGCCATTAGCTTTGCCTATCCATTTTTATCTCGTGCCGGTTAACGGCGGGGATAGGGCCATCAAATTAGAAATCGGTTGGTTTGGGCTAATTTGAGAGTCTCAATACTCTCCACATTCTGAAGACTCTGAATATTTATTAATGATTTTTTCGTCAATTATGCGATGATATACACTTAAACTAACAATACGATCATAAATTCGTGGAAGAGACATTAATGCAATAATCACAATTCCAATGGCAGTTAAAATAACTTCTAAAGCCCAAACAAAGCCTAATAATCCAAATACGCCAATGACTAGATAAAATTCTCCTAATATAGGGAAATAATTTTGCAATAGGTATAAAACGATAAATAATACTATATCCACAAATCCACTTTGTGTAAACGAATATTAAGATTTACTCATGACCTCAAACAAGGTCTTTTAAAAAAAAAAGAGTCCGCGTCCGAACAACCCGGTCACTTGTGCGTAAAGTACGCCACAACCCCATCATCCCCAACCCCATCAATCTTCACAAATCCGACCCGCTCGAACTGGATAACCTTCCCGAGTTCCGACCGGACCGCAGGTTCGCATGCACCCGACATCTCGCCTTCCTGCGTAAGAATCGTGCAGGGAACGGTAGCCTGCGCCGGCAGCCACTGGACGATATGAGCCTTCGCCGCCCGGGCATCCGCAAGGGAATCTCCCGCGTAGGTAAAGGTAGGCATCCCGTTGTCCCAGCTAATCTTAACATTGAAGAGATCTTTAAGCCGGAGCATCGTTACTTCCGGTAAGACCTCGTTCTTCGGAATGAGAACAGTTCCGGTAAACTCCAGCGTCCGGGTGCCGCGTGACGCATCGCTCGGGTGGAGCATCGCATGAGCAGTATGGGGTTGTGCCCCTTCAATCCGTGCCGTCACCGGGTCAGGGACAAAGAAGTACCGGTTTGCCACCGGGTCAACGATCTTCTTGTTCTCGGAATAGAGATTGTCCCATGAGAACGAGATGTCCGTGTCACCGATACCGATCGCAAGCATCGCATTCTTGACCGCATCAGGGCTGATGCCCCTGCGGGCAAGTGCCCGGAGCGTGCCGAGCCGGATATCGTCCCAGCCTGTATAAGTGCCGTCATTGATGCCGAGCCGCATCTGGGAAGTCGAGAGCACCACGCCCTCGATACCCATCCGGCCATAGTGCCGGTACACGGGCACCTTCCAGCCAAAATGATCATAGATGTACCGCTGGCGCCGCGTGTTGGCGATATGATCCTTCCCCCGGATCACATGGGTGACCCCGAGCAGGTGATCATCGGCCACTACAGAGAAGTTCATCAGCGGGTAGACATGGGCGATGACTTTCGGGTGGGCCGGGGCGTCAAGGATACGGAATGCGGGAAAGTCCCGCATGGCCGGGTCCGGGTTGTTGAGATCGGTCTTGATCCTGACCGATGCTTCGCCTTCCTTGAACCCGTGGGTGAGCATCTTATCCCAGAGCACGAGATTCGTCTCCAAGGATTGATCCCGGCACGGGCAGGCGATCTTCTTATTCTTGAGCACCTTGAACTGCTCGTTGTCGCAGGTGCAGACATAGGCTCCGTTCCGCTCGATCAGTTGTGTGCAGAGCGCATAATACAGGTGCAGGCGATCGCTCTGGGTCACGGTGTCGGTGATGGCGAGACTCAACCATTTGAGGTCCTCGACTACCATCTCGTAGGCTTCGGGATCGACCCGCTTGGGATCGGTATCCTCAATACGCAGGATGTAGCGCCCGCCGTACTGTTTGATGTACGCGTCATTGAGCGCTGCAGCCCGGGCATGCCCGATGTGGAGCGGCCCGGAAGGATTGGGGGCAAACCGCATCACTACGCCATTCTCGGCACCTTCAAGATCCGGGAGCACTTTCTTGTGCTCGTGCTTCTCGGAGAGTGCCGCAAACATTTCTGGCGCCCGGGTCTGAAGGGTTGTCACCCGTTCTTCCTCGGAGAGTGCTGCAACATCAGCAATCGCTTCCTTTGCAAACGCAGATACTTCCTTAGCCCGGCTCCGCAGTTCCGGATGCGCACCCATCACCATGCCGATAACGGCCCCCGCTTGGGGGACACCGCCATGCTTCACGGCATTCTGGAGTGCACATAAAAAAAGGAGCTCTTTTGGATCATCCCCGGCCATTTTTAATAACTCCGGGTGACAAAAAATTCGCCGATATCCATTAAGAGCTGGCGTTCTTTTGAGGCGGGGAGAAGCGAGAGATGCTTGTTGCTGGCAGTGACCAGATCTGATGCGATTTTCTTAACCTCATCAATCACACCGGCATCGGTGAGCTCTTTTATCGCAGCATCGATATCGGCTTTCGAAAGCTCGCGCCGGTATTTCTGCATGTCGATGCCCTTTTCCCGGGCCTTGATCATGATGATAGTCTGCTTACCTTCCCGGAGATCGGAAGCCTGATCCTTACCGCTCTTCTCAGAAGGGGTGAGCAGGTCGATCAAATCATCCTGTATCTGGAATGCAATCCCCGTATTCAGCCCGAAATTGTAGAGGGCTTTTACCTGCGGGGCAGTGCCCCCGGCAAGAATGCCTCCGATACCGGCTGCTGCCGCATAGAGCACCCCGGTCTTTTTCCTGACCATCTCGATATACTCGAACTCGTCCACATCATTGCGGCGCTCAAAGGACATATCCATGTGCTGACCTGCGCATATGTCAGCACAGGCACGGGCGAGCATGGTGACCGAACGGACTTTTTCCTCATCCCGGGCTTTAGCCATGCAGATATACTCAAATGCCCTGGCATAGAGCACATCACCGGCAAGGATACCGGTCGGCATATCCCATTTTGTGTGGACCGTCTGGACACCACGGCGTAAGTGGTCGTCATCCATAATATCATCGTGGATGAGTGTAAACGTGTGAGTGATCTCAAGAGCGAGTGCTGCATGCATGATATCCTCGGAGATTCCGCGTTTTACTGCATCTGCCGAGAGCATGACAACTGCGGGACGGAGTCGCTTGCCACCGGCAGCGAGAAGATGGGCTGAAGCCTGGTTCAGTTCACCAACCGTGTCTACAAAATACCGGTCTATCATGCGGTCAATATGTGCTGCAACCGATTCCAGGTAGGGGGAAAGTTCAGACATGTAAGATTCCTCTTGTTAATTGAGCTTGACCCTCTGCCCGTTCTTCAGCATATGGACCGTAGACTGGGCAGTGTACCCCATTTCTGTGGCAAAATCCGTATACCCGGCTGTCATCTTCAGGTGCCCGTGTGCAGGGATGATATGCTGCGGGTTGAGGATCTGGATGAACTCATAGTGATCTTCACGGTAGGCATGACCGGACACGTGCAGATCTTCAAATATACGTGCACCGGCATGCCGGAGGTGCTGCTCGATCATGTAACGCTGGCCAAAGTTCATGGGGTTTGGGATCACGTTTGCAGAGAAGACCACCTTGTCACCCTTGGCCAGCTGGTAGGGTGTATCCCCTATTGCAACGCGGGTGAGAATGGAGCCCGGCTCGCCCTGGTGCCCGGTGACAATCGGAAGAAACTGCTCTTTACCATCCTTCATCATCCTGCGCATCTGACGGTCAACAGTTCTGCGGTTCCCAAAGACACTGGTGGTCTCAGGAAACGAGCAGAGTTTCATCTGTTCTGCAGTAACCGAGTACTTTTCCATGGATCTGCCAAGAAGCACCGGCTTTCTGCCGATCTCGTGTGCACACTCCGCAATCGTTTTAACACGGGCAATGTGCGAAGAGAAGGTAGAGACAATGATCGCGCTCTTGTCATCCTCATAACTGGTGATAACATTTCTCACCAGATCGCGTGCAATACGCTCGCTCGGGCACCTGCCTGGTCGATCGATATAAGTACTCTCAACAATGAGGGCAAGCACGCCTTCCTTTCCAATCTGGCGGAACCGTGCAAAATCCGGAGGTTCACCTATAACCGGTGTCCGGTCGAGCTTGAAATCACACGCATAGACAATTGCTCCGTGCGGTGTATGAAGCACCGGAGTAACAGTATCGATGATCGAGTGCTGCGTGCGGACGAACTCAAGCACCAGATTCTGGGAGAGCGTGTAACGCTGGCCTGCCTTTAAGGCAAAGAGCTTGTTGTTAACACCGAACTTCTGTTCACCGGAGATCTGCTGACGGATGAGTTCGGTTGCATACGGGGTTGCAATGATAGGGGCATTGTACCGGTGTGCCAGTTTTGGAATCGCACCGATGTGATCAAGGTGCCCGTGCGAGCAGACGATCGCCTTGACCATTCCTTCAATCCCGTTCATCAGGGTATCGTCGGGTATCGCCTTGATCTTGATCAAGTCAAGGGAATGCATATTCTCAATCTCAGCATCCTCGTGGATCATGATCTGGTCCAGCCGGAGTCCCATGTCAAAGATGACTATTTCCTTTCCGCAGCGGACAGCGGTCATATTCCGCCCGACCTCGTCGTATCCACCCACTGCAACAATTTCTATATCCATTTTTTTATCTCCTTACTGTTTTGTATGTATATTCTGCCTGAAGAATTCCCCGGTTTGATGAGGTTATCGTTTTATACGCGCCGGATTATCTTTATCAATCATCTGGCGAGTTGAGCCGGTAAGATACATCGGGGCTTTCTTAAGTGAAGATATCCGTGCAGAGCCGGTTAAAAACATATTGACCTTAAGCTGCTGGTGTATCACATCAATCGCGTTACTAAGTGCTTCGTCGTTATCCATCGCGGGTTTGAGCAGGGGAAGAGCCATCCCACAGAGATCCGCCCCGAATGCAAGCGCCTTTGCCATATCAATGCCGCTCCGGACACCGCCGGACGCAATCACCGGGCTGCCCGTTGCAAGCACTTCTGCAAGACTCACTACCGTGGGAATACCCCAGCTGGCGAAATCCTGCCCTAATGACTTGAGGGAATGGTCTTTTGTATTCGTGCTCTCGTCTGCCCGTACACTCTCGACCGCGGCCCAGGACGTACCGCCCCAGCCGCCGATATCGATCGCACTGACTCCCGCACCCCAGCATTGCCGGGCGACTGTTGCAGAGATCCCGCAACCAGTCTCTTTTACAATGACCGGCGTCTTGAATTCGCGGCAGAGTGCTTCAATAGCCGCAAAACAGCCGATGGCATTATGATCGCCTTCCGGCTGGATAGCTTCTTGCAGGAAATTTAAGTGAATCGCCAGTGCATCCGCTTCGATCATCGAGACAGCACGCTCTGCCCATTCAATCCCATGGTCACGGAGCTGGACGGCTCCAAGGTTTGCAACCAGGAATGCGTGAGGCGCCTCATCCCGCACAATCGAGAAGGTATCCTCGAGTTTGGGATTCTCCAGCGCCGCACGCTGGGAACCGACACCCATACCGGCCCCAAAGTGCTCTGCTGCCCGTGCAAGCCGGGCGTTCACGTCCTTTGTTCCCGGGTGACCACCGGTCATGGCCGAGATGAAAAGGGGGGATGAGAACGAGTGGTTCAGGAACCGGGTCGAGAGATCGATGGATCCCATATCACATTCCGGCATTGCATTGTGCACAAACCTGATACCCGAAAACCCGGCATCCCCGCTCTCGACTGCCTCTTCTGCACAAATGCGCAGGTGATCAAGCTTCCGCGAGGAGGTAAACCTCTTTTTGTCACTCATTTTGACTTCCCCTTAACAATAGTCCCGCCGTGGGCAGATCCTGCAAGGAAGTCTGCCACCCGCGAGACATGAAAGATATCAGACCCGATACCCGCATCAGCGAGTTCGAGCAATTCATTGATTTTGCCTCTCATTCCACCGGTGACATCGGTATGTATCGAGTTGCCGATGCGGAGAGTTGGCATTGTATCCCGGGTAATTCCAGGAACAACCCTCTCTCCATCCAGCACTCCCGGTACATCGGTGGCGAGCCCCACGCGGCTGATACCCAGTCCAACCGCGAGATACCGCACGAGCTGATCGCCCGATACTATACAGGCTCCTCTCGAAAGGTCCATCACCACGTCGCCGTGGATCACAGGGACCATCCCGAGATTAAGCATCATTTCGAGATGCCTGCATTCAAAGTTAACAAGCCTGCCATTGTCTGCAATCGCATTATGAAGGGGATGGACCCCGATAGCAGCAACTCCCTGTTGCCGCAGGGTCGTAACGACTTCGTCATTCAAACGGCTGACTGCCCGGTGGGTGACATAGATCCCTTCCGTTTGGCCAATTACCGCACCGACATCAAGATTATATCGCTTGGCCTCGGGATGCCCGCAGGAACCTGCACCGTGGATTACCACAATACCTGCATTTCCTGCCCGGGCAATTGCAATGGCAATTGATGCCAGCTGGGTATGGTTGATGGCACAGTCTTTACTCTTATCGGTGATCACGCTTCCGCCGAGTTTTAAGATCAAGCGGTCAGACATTCTTCTCCTTGCGTGCACCTTCAGTATCTATACCGGTAATGATCGCCCGTGCATCACACGCCTCAATGGCATTCGCTATCCGGTGTTTGATGGGTTTTGGGCAGAGTGCAACCATGCAGCCCCCGCCCCCGGCTCCAGTGATCTTTGCCCCGAATGCTCCTGCAGAGCGTGCAGCAAGCACCATCTTTCCAAGCTGAGGATGGCCGACACCCAGCACTTCGAGCAGGGCATGGTTCATATTCATATATTTCCCCAGTTCCTTGGGATTGTTGAGATGATGGATCGCACTCATGCTTACCCCTTCAATAGCATCGAGAACAGGATCAACAATATTGGGGTGCTTCACTTTTAGTTCGCTTACCATCTCCACCATCTTTGAAGTGCTGTGGGAGACTAACGAATCCCCAATCACCAGATGAATATTCTGGGGGGGCAGTCTTCTCCGTGACCCACCACTGATAAGAACAATTCCCCCATACGCAGATACTGTAGTATCTGTGGGGCTTGCCCGCCCTTTCTGCACGGTCTTTTCGATCTCAAAGGCCATGTCCGCGATATCTTCCCGCGTCTTGTGCAGGGAAAATTCATCGTTGATGGCAGACAGGGTTGCAACTGTAACTGCGGCAGACGATCCCAGTCCGGAAGAACTCGGGATCTGGGAGTTGATATATACACTGCCCATCACACCCAGGGCCTCGAAACATCCGTCAATGTATGCGGATTTCGCCCGCTGGGGTCGCTTGGTGTTTCTCACAGTGACAAACACCCGGGGCTTTATGGCCATGGCTATGCCGGGCTTTCCATAGACCACTGCATGCTCACCGAACAAGAATACCTTGCCCGGTGCACTCCACGTTGCCAACTTTATATCACCGTAATGGCAGCGTACCCCACGACTTCACGGGTGTCACCGGTGACATCCCCGCTCGTCGCATACCGGATAAGCTTTGCCGTTTTCGCCCCAAGCCCTTTGCAGGCAGTCACCATGGCAGTGACAGGACCATACCCGCAGGCTGTGACACGTCGCTCGTCAATCCGCCGGTAGAATTCCACCGTATCAAGAGTTGCCAGCGGTTCAATCGCATAGAGATCATCAGATTTTGCTTTCTGATCGGATACATAGTGCGAGAAGTCACTGGATGCTACAATCCTGATGTCCCGTTTTGTCCGTTTTACCGCAGCACCAATCTTCTCTGCAAGCCTTATGGCGCTGGCATAATCCTGCTGACCCATCATGATCGGAGCAATACGGGCTCGCGGGAACCGGTACTTGATCAACGGCATCTGCACTTCCAGTGAATGCTCATCACGCTGGGATAGTTCATCAGTCTCCATATCTAACGACTCGACAAACTCGGTGTCTGTATCAATCACACCAAGCGGAGTCTCCCAGGGAACTGCAGAAACACAGCTGATATATCCGCGATGGGATGGACCAATCACAACAAAAGTACCGGAAAAACCCGGCTCGATAGTTCCAAAAGCATGGGCAGCTACCTGCCCTGAATAGACATATCCTGCATGGGGGGATACGATACCCAGAGGTGCTCCCTCTACTCTGGTGCCTGAGAAAAATTTCTCAAGCAGTTGTTCCAGATGCGAGGGGTCACGCGGGTAAAACATGCCGGCTACTGCGCATGTACGCATCTTCATCGGATCAACCCTCTGGTCGAACTAATATATCTAACGATCGGTCACCTTAAAAAAAAGTGAACTGATCAGAACTCAGTTTCGAAGTCCTCGGAGGTGAGTACCGTCGAGATACCGCGGAGCCGGAGCATCTCACGGGTGAGCAGGAAGTAGATCATGGAGAGCGCTTTTCGGCCCTTGTTGTTTGTCGGGATGACCAGATCAACATACTTGGTCATGTTGTTGGTGTCACAGAGCGCGACAACGGGAATCCCGCACTGGACAGCCTCGTTGATAACCTGTGCATCGCCTATCGGGTCAGTGACAATAATCACTGAAGGTTCGATATATTCGGAGAGGACGGGGTTGGTCAGCAGGCCCGGGATGAAGCGGCCGGTGGCAGACATTGCACCGAGAGTGTCAGCGAACTTCTTTGCCGGGTACTGGCCGTACTGGCGGGAGGTGACCACGAGAATATTGGGTGCCTCAAACTGGTTTAAGAACTTGGCGGTGGTCTTAATCCGGGCATCGGTCTCACGGATATCAAGGATATAGAGACCATCCCCGCGGACACGGTAGATGAACTTCTTCATATCTTTGCTTTTCTGCTGGGTGCCGATGTGGACACCGGCTGCAAGGTACTCTTCGACGGGGACGAGTGGCTCTTTTAATTCGATTTCCATTTCATTTACAGGGTTCATAGCTGTTCCTCTATGCGTATCAGTTCGTTTAATTTGGCAATGCGTTCTCCGCCAACGGCTCCGCATTTTAAGAAAACGCAGGAGAACGCAGTTGCAAGGTGGGCGATTGTCGTATCGGTAGTTTCGCCGGACCGGTGGCTCATCACCGTGTCCAGACCATGGGTGTGGGCGAGCCGCACTGCATCATAGGTTTCAGTGAGGGTTCCCACCTGATTGGGCTTGATGAGTACGCAGTTTGCGGCATCCTTCTCGATGCCTTGCGCAATGCGATCAACCTGTGTCACAAAGATGTCATCCCCACAGAGCAGGCAACGATCACCAATCTGGCGGTTGAGTTCTGAAAAAGCGTCGAAGTCATCCTCAAAGAGAGGATCTTCAACATAAACAAGATTGTAGGTGTCGACAAGCTCGGCAATGTATGCGATCTGCTCTTCAGTAGAGCGTGTCTGGTTGCGGTACTTGTACCCTTCCCCGGTCCACATCTGGCTTGCCGCAACATCGATACCCATGTCGACTTCTACATTCATTTCGTCGGCAACAAGTCCGGTTGCCTCGGCAATGAGCTCAAATGCGAGGGCATCGTCAATCTGCGGTGCCCACGCACCCTCATCACCCTTGCCGCAGGATTTCCCGTTCTTCTTTAAGAGTTCCTTGACATGCCGGTGAACTGCCGCATTGGCAAATACTGCCTCTTCGGTATCGGCAGCCCCCCCAGGCACGACAAGGAATTCCTGGATCTCGGTGGCATTTGCCGCATGTGCCCCGCCACCAATAATGTTACCTAAGGGCAGCGGCATCTCTTTTACAAATGCTCCGCCAAGATAGCGGAATAGCGGCATGTCACTTGCTGATGCTGCGGCTTTTGCATTTGCAAGCGAGAGTGCTACTGCAATATTTGCCCCTATCTCAGAGAAGTCGGCAGTTCCATCGATATCACGAAGTTGCTCATCGAATCCTTCCTGGTCACAGGCATCCATGCCGATGAGTGCGGGAAGCACATTCTGGTAGGCATAGTCAACCGCTTCACGTGGCGGCTTGACTTTTGCCTCAAAGGCCCCGGTGCTGGCACCGCTGGGCGCTGCAGACCTTCCAAAACCATTCGCCGTGTATACGTCCGCCTCTACGGTCGCATTGCCCCGGCTGTCCAGGATTGTCCGCAGTTCGATAACCTCAATGGTCGTCATACGTATTCTACTTCCTCTTTACCGTAATGGGGATGGTGTGGTTGTTGAATTCCTCGATGGCGATCTCAAGCGGATCGATCCGTGTCGTTGTTACAAGTAACGGAGCACCCATTGATATCTGCAGAGCCCTTGCTCCAATGATCCTTGCCCGTTCATACCGGGAATATGTTTGCGTCTGCATTGTTCTTCCTCAAAATGATGATTTTTTTGGTTTTGATATATGGGGTCGCTGAGATTCGAACTCAGGTCACTGCGTCCCGAACGCAATAGGATGGTCCAGGCTACCCTACGACCCCTCGTTCATCTGGTCAATCTACTGGTAAGGGTTGAGCTCGTCTATGATCACTTTGTGTG
>JANYBK010000032.1 GCA_025360805.1 Methanomicrobiales archaeon | reverse complement strand
ATCATTTGTGCAACACAGCAACGTTAAAATAACTATTTAAATACTCTACCCATATGTTTCATCAGGAGGGGGGCTATGGAAGAGAAATCCATTCTGATTGTTGAAGATGAACAAATCCCGGCGATGGATCTCAAAGACACTCTTCTTTCGCTCGGTTACCGTGTCACCGGAATCGCATCATCGGGCGAACGGGCAATTGAGATGGTTGATGAGGATACCCCAAACCTTATCCTGATGGATATCCGGCTGGCCGGCAAACTTTCCGGGATCGAAGCTGCAGAGCAGATCCTAAAAAGCCATACTATTCCTGTCATCTATGTTACAGCGTACGCGGACCCCGAACTTGTGGAACAGGCAAAGCAGACCCGACCCTATGGTTACCTGATCAAGCCGTATGATGAGCGCGGAATACGAACCGAGATCGAGATCGCGCTCCATAAATTCGACCTGGACCAGAACCTCAAGCGGGAGTACGCCAGTCTCGAGCAGAGGGTATATGATCGGACAAGCGATCTTGCCCGGATAAATGCGGCTTTAAAAGAGAGCGAGGAGAAATACCGCACCATTTTAGAGAATATGCAGGACCTGTTCTACCGGACGGATCTCAAAGGAAAGATTACGATGATGAGCCCGTCAGGTGCACGTTTTATCGGGTATAATTCATCTGATGATTTGATAGGAATGGATATTGCTACTCTGTACGAGGAACCCGAAACTCGCAACCAGTTCCAGTCTGCCCTTGAAGTGAAAGGAGCTGTATCGGATTATCCCCTGACCCTGAAAGTCCGTGATGGATCGATCCGGTATGCCACTGCTAGCTGCCATCTCTATCGTGATGCAAAGGGAACAATTCTGGGAGTCGAGGGAGTAATCCATGATATCACCAGTCTCCGGCAGGCTGAAGATGCCCTGCGGATGGCAAATAATAAACTCAACTTACTCTCAAGTGTCACCCGGCACGATATCCGTAACCAGCTCATGGCCCTCAAGACATACCTCCAGCTGAGCGAGGACTCAATCGATAACCCGGCCCAACTGGTGGAATTCTTAAAAAAGCAGGAAATGATTGCTGACAATATCGAACGCGAGATTGATTTCACTGGCGATTACGAAGATTTGGGTGTCAAATCCCCCGTATGGCAGAACGTAGATGCGATTGTAAAAAAGGTGGTATCAGGGCTTCTACTGCGGGAGATCCGGATTGAGACGACAATTACGAGCCTGGAAATCTTTGCCGATCCGTTGCTTGAGAAGGTGTTCTTAAACTTAATCGACAATGCCCTGAAGTATGGAGGTGATAAGATGACAGTCATCCGAACCTCCTCTGATGATACTGAAAAGGGGTTTGTAATTTCTGTTGAAGATGATGGTCTCGGTATATCGACAGAGGATAAGAAGCGCCTGTTTACCCGTGGCTTTGGGCATCACAACGGTCTTGGTCTATTCCTCTCGCGTGAGATCCTCTCGATTACTGGGATTACAATCACTGAAATAGGTACTCCCGGGAAAGGCGCTCGGTTTGAGATTCTTGTGCCAAAAGGGGGATACCGGCTCGTTTAAACGACCGCACACCAGAAGTGATGACCGGCAAATCAGTTCCCCATGGTCCGGCACATTCTCAAAGACCCGTTCATCAGGGTTGTGTTCACGACGATTAAAGCCGGGATCTAGTAATAACAAGTTATAATAAGCACCCTGTACAAGTGAACGTTATGCCGCCCACGGGTGAATCAATGGATGCCATTCCCCGGGGCATGATTATTGCTTTTATCATTGTCTTTCTTGCCATCATCGCATCAGGATTTTTCTTCTACCAGTCGCAGGAGCAGCAGATCAAAGATCAGGTAACCACAGATCTCACTTCGATCTCTACGCTCAAAGCAAACCAGATTGCAACGTGGCGGGAGGATCGGCTGTACGATGCACGGATCATATCGGCTGGAACTTTTTTTTCCAATGGTGCTGATCACTACATGTCCTATGGGGATGATGAGAGCCGGGATAATATCCTCAGCCGTTTCCATGAAATGAATGCATCTCTGCATTATGATAATGCAATGCTGGTCGATCCTCAGGGGAACGTGCGCTTAAGCCTCAATCCCACGATTACATCGATCAATCCTTCTATCAAAGCACGGGTTAACGCATCCCTGAAACATGGCGATGCAGTACTGACCGATTTTTACCGGGTTCCTGGAACACAGGACATTCGCATGAACTTGATTGCGCCACTTCATGCGAAGATAGGTGATCCAAACAACTCCGTTGGTGCTGTTGTCTTAACGATCAACCCGGATGATTTTCTGTATCCTCTCATCATGTCGTGGCCGGTTCCCAGCAGGAGTGCGGAGACTCTCTTAGTTGAGCGTGAAGGCGACCATGTCCTGTTCTTAAACGAACTCCGGCACCAGCCAAATACTGCACTTAACTTAACGATTCCTGTCAGCCAGTCAGATGTCCCCGCAGTCAAGGTAATATTGGGAACTACTGGGGCATTTGTCGGAAAAGACTACCGGGGGGTTGATGTGATCTCAGTGCTGGAACCGGTCTCCGGCTCGCCATGGTTTATGGTGGCAAAAGTCGATGCAGAGGAAGCATACACTTCATGGCGGAGCCGTTCCGTCCTCATCATCGTAATGGTAGCCGGAACACTTGTCGGCGCTTTTATCATCATCGGGCTCATCTGGCAACGCAGGCAGAAATCTTATTACCGTTCGCTGTATACCGCTGAAGCAGAACGAAGAGAGGAAGAGCAGCGAAACCGTGAGAGGCTGGAAACACTGTTACGGCTTTATGAGATGGGGTCAGCCAGTGAACAGGAACTTATGGATTATGTTCTCGATGCCGGATGCCGGCTCACGAACAGTTCGCTTGCTTTTATTGGTGTGATGTCTCCCGACGAGAGCGTATTTGACATCACGGCATGGTCGAAATCCGCAATGAAGGACTGTTCCGTTGCCGCATCGCCGATCCATTTCCCCATTGATAAAGCAGGCATCTGGGCTGAAGCAGTACGAAAACAAAAGCCCCTCATCGTAAATGACTACACTGCGCCCCAAACCGGAAATAAAGGTCTTCCTCCGGGACATGTTCCCATCACACGATTTGTCTCGGTCCCGATCTTCGACGGGCAGCGGATCGTGATGGTCTGTGCCGTTGCCAACAAGGAAACTAACTATTCCGACTTGGATGTGGATAACCTCACCCTTCTGATGCAGGGCGTCTGGAATCATCTTAGGAAGCGTTCGTTGGATGAGGCGCTCCGCCATAGGACTTCCGATCTTGAAGCTGCGTATGAAGAGATCACTGCGAGCGAAGAGGAACTCAAGGCAAACTATGACCAACTGGCATATAGCCAGCGGGCACTTGCAGAGAGCGAGCAAAAATACCGGAACCTGTACCAGTTCGCTCAGGTAGGGCTCTTTGAGACGAGCTTTAAAGACGCAACCATTGTCGCCTGCAACCAGCGATACGCTGATCTTGCCGGGTTTGAATCAGTTGAAGACGCGATAGGAAAGGACATCCTCCACCTCTATGTTAACCCTGAAGATCGCGCGGAAGTGGGGCGTGTCCTCCGTGAGCAGGGTTTCATCGAGAACCATAACCTTCAGTTACGAAACCAGAGTACCGGAAAGATCTTCTGGGGACAGTTCTCCGCCCGGTATAATTTCGAGCGGGAGGTTGCGGAAGGATCGATTATTGATATTACCGCGCAGAAGGATGCAGAAGCACACCTTAAAGAGTCCAACGAGTACCTAACCAGTCTTTTCGATTACGCAAATGCCCCGATCATTGTCTGGGACAGGGAGTTCCGAATCACACGGTTCAACCACGCGTTCGAGCGCTTGACCGGAAGGACAGAACAGGCAGTCATCGGCCAGCACCTAGAAATACTTTTCCCGGAATCAAGCAGGAGTGCCTCTCTCGAACTGATACGACAGACCCTTACCGGAGAGCGGTGGGAAGGTGTCGAAATCCCGATTAAAAATCAATCCGGTGAGATTCGGATTGTCCTCTGGAACTCGGCAAACATCGTTGACCCCAAAGGCACAATAATCGCTACAATTGCGCAGGGGCAAGACATCACCGAACGTAAACTGGCAGACTCCCAACGGGAAGCTGCGCTCGAAAAACTAACGGAGAGCGAGACACGCCTGTCCCTGACCATGGAAGTGGGCAATGCAGGGATGTGGGAATGGAATCTTGATAGCAATGAGGTGCGATTCGATGAGCAGTTCCACGCAATGCTTGGCTATGGACCGGGAGAGCTTCCCTCCACCCTGCAGGAATGGTTACCCTATCACAATCCCGAAGATATACCCGTCTGGATGCCCAAGGCCGAGGCATATTTGCGGGGAGATAGTCCCCTTTACGAGAGCGAACATCGGATCCGCACCAAAGCAGGCGAGTGGGCATGGGTCTTTACCCGGGGACGGCTCGTCACCCCCTCCAATACGAAAGCGCCGCGTTGGTTCATTGGCTTTGCAATGAATATCACCGGGCGTAAAAAGGTGGAGGCTGAACTGGCAGCGGCACAACAGCAATACCGCGAACTGTTCGAGAGCGTTGGTATCGGAATATTCCGTTCCACGCCGGGACCGGAGGGAGCGATAATTGAAGCGAACCCGGCCGCCGTGAAGATTTTTGACGCCGACAACCGTGAGCAATTGCTGGCTTTACGCCCAAGCGATCTCTACCCTGATCATGACGAGCGTCAGAGGGTGAGCGATGAGATCGTTTCCCGGGGTGGTATCACTGGGCTGGAAGTCCGGTACAAATCCTTAAAAGGGAGACTGTTCTGGGGGCGTATCACCGCGATAAAAAAGATTGCTGATGACGGCTTTGTCTATTTCGACAGCACCATAGAGGACATCACCGACCGGAAGCAGGCAGAAGAGGGACTCAAAGCGAGCGAGGAGAAGTTCTCCACTGCGTTCAAGACCTCACCGTATGCAATTACCATCACCCGCATTAAGGATGGAAGTTTCATTGAAGTCAATGATGCCTTCACGCCCATCACCGGCTTTACCCACGAAGAAGCCCTGTCCGGTTCATCGGTTGGGTTTGGCCTGTGGGTTGATGCTGAAGATCGTAAACGGGTGATCTCCACACTGCTCGATGGCAGAACGGTGAACGGGGAGGAGTTCCTGTTCAGGAGGAAGAATGGGGAGCTCATTACAGGTTTGTTCTCGGCCAGCATCATCTCCATCAACAATGAACCCAGCATACTCTCCAGTATCAATGATATCTCGGATCGCATGAGGGCAGAAGAGGATCTTCACAAGAGCGAGTTGCGGTTCCGCACGATGACTGACTGGACTTACGACTGGGAGTACTGGATCAATCCGGAAAGGGACGCTCTTTATGTCTCCCCCTCAGTTGAGCGCATAACGGGATACTCTCCCGATGAATTTGCCGTTGACAAAGGGTTGATGGAGCGGATCATCCTCCCTGATGACTATGCCCTTTGGGAGAAGCATGTTTCACTCCATGCAGATGCCGATCAGCATGGGAACCATGCACAGATCGAATTCCGCATTATCAGAAAGGATGGCACTATCCGCTGGATTGGTCATGTCTGCCGTTCGATCTATACAGAAGATGGCACATGGGCCGGAACACGGGTCTCCAACCGGGATATTACGGAACGCAAAGCGGCAGAAGATGCGCTGCGCCAGAGCGAGGAGAAATACCGGGTTCTCTTCACCCGGATGATCAAGGGGAGCGCTCTCCACGAGATGGTATATAACCCCTCCGGAAATCCTGTCGATTACCGCATCATTGATGTGAACCCGGCTTTTGAGTCCACCCTTGGAATCAAGCGCGAGGATATTATAGGGAAAACCAGCCGTGAGGCGTATGGAGTTGATGCTCCCCCGTATTTTGATATCTATGCCCGGGTTGCCACAACCGGCCAGCCGGAATGGTTTGAAGTATACTTTGAACCGATGAAAAAACACTTTGCAATATCGGCATATTCAACCCGTAAAGGAAGATTTGCCACGATATTTGAGGATATCACGGACCGCAAGGAAGCAGAGGAGCTCCGGGAGCACCTTATCCGGGAACTCGAACAGAAGAATGCCGAGCTCGAACGTTTTACCTACACGGTTTCGCACGATCTCAAGAGCCCGCTCATCACCATCAAAGGGTTTGCCGGGCTGATTGAGGATGATGCCCAGAAAGGGGATCCGGTCCAGCTGAAAAAGGATGTCAACCGTATTACCTCCGCTGCCGATACAATGCAGGAACTGCTGGCAGATGTTCTTGAACTTTCGAGGATCGGAAGATTTGTTTCACCGCCTGAAAAAACTTCGTTTTCCACCATTGCCCATGAGGCGGTAGAACTCCTTGCAGGCCCGCTCGCCGAACGGGGTGTTACGGTTTCCATTGCACCTGATCTACCACTAGTTAATGTTGATCATGCCCGTATCCGGGAAGTCGTAGTCAACCTTATCGAGAACGCGGTCAAGTTCCTCGGCGCCCAGAAGGAACCGGTTATCCGTATTGGCGTGGAGATGCAGGGAATAACACCGGTATTCTTTGTGCAGGACAATGGTATCGGGATCGATCCCCGGTATCTCGAACGGATCTTTAACCTGTTCGAGCGGCTCGACGTCTCAACGCATGGCACCGGGATCGGTCTTACCATCGTGCGGAGGATTATCGAAGTGCACGGTGGGAAAATCTGGGCGGAATCGGAGGGAGCCGGGAAAGGGACGACGTTTAAGTTCACGCTGCCGGGTGTGACGGAGGGAGAGGTGCGTCCATGAGCTCAACCAAGTCCAATGAACTCATGAACCGGCCACTCTCCATTATCGTTCAATGTTTAATTGCTGCCGCTATCCTGGTAACCCTCCACCTCATCAGCCTCCAGAACTACATCCTCTTTCATGGTATTGTTGAGCTTGCCGGTATCGCAGTTGCATTCTCGATCTTCATTATCGTCTGGAATACCCGCAAAAACATCAACGATGCATTTTTCCTGATTGTGGGCATCTCATTCCTCTTCATAGGGTGTATTGATCTCGTCCATACCCTCGCGTATAAGGGGATGGGAGTACTTCCCGGCAACAGTTCAGATCTTCCAACCCAGCTCTGGATCGCAGCACGATATTTCCAAAGCATCACGTTCCTTATCGCGACGCTCTTCATTGGCAGATCGATTACAAAAGACCGGAAATATGATGCCGGGATTGTCATCACAGCCTGCACTGCTGCCTGTGCCCTGCTCTTTCTTAGTATCTTTGTCTGGCAGAACTTCCCGCAATGCTTTGTTGAAGGTAGCGGTCTCACCTCGTTTAAGATCGTAAGCGAGTACATCATCTCGCTCATCCTTATTTCCACAATTATTATCCTGTATCTTAAACGGGAGCACTTTGATCCCACGGTCTGGAAGTTCCTCATCGCCGCACAAGTATTTCTCATTCTCGGTGAGCTGGCGTTCACCTCATACATCAGCGTATACGGGTTCATGAACATGCTCGGCCACCTGTTCCGGCTCATCTCGGTCTACCTCTTCTACCGGGCATTTGTCGTTATCAGCCTGACACGGCCGTACGATCTGATCCTGCGGGAACTCCGGCAGGAAGAACTCCATTTACAGGAAAGCGAGAAGAAATACCGGACACTGTTTGAGAATATGCTTGAGGGATTTGCCTACTGCCGGATGATCTATAATGACAAGGGTGAACCCGTTGACTGGGTGTACCTTGCGGTCAATCACGCATTCGAACATATAACCGGGCTAAATGACATTACCGGTAAACGGGTGCTTGAAGCAATACCAAATGTTCGTGAATTAACCCCCGAGCTCTTTGAAGCGTACGGGCGCGTGACATCGAGAGGCATACCGGAGACATTTGAGATCGACTTCAAACCATTGAAAATGTGGTTGAAGGTCTCGGTTTTTTCCCCGGATAAGGGATATTTTGTTGCGGTCTTTGAGGATATTACCGAGCGGAAGCAGGCCGAAGAGACACTGCGGGAGACCAACGAGTACCTCCAGAACCTGATCGATTATGCGAACGCCCCAATAATTGTCTGGGACAAGGCATTCCGGATCACGCGGTTCAACCATGCGTTCGAAAACCTTACTGACAGGACCGAGCAGGAAACCCTGGGGCAGCATCTCGATGTGCTTTTCCCTGAAGAGAGCAGGGAAGTCTCTCTTCAAAAGATACGGGAAACGCTTGACGGGAAGCATTGGGAGGTTGTCGAGATTCCCATCCTTCATGTATCCGGCAAGACCCGGACTGTTCTCTGGAACTCTGCAAATATTGTCGACTCGAATGGCTCCATCATCTCTACCATTGCGCAGGGACAGGATATCACTGAACGTAAACATGCAGAGGATGCACTCCGAAAGGTGAACAAAAAACTGAACCTTCTTTCCAGTATTACCCGGCACGATATCAAAAACCAGCTGCTGGCATTGAATGGTTATATCGCGCTCAGTGAGGAAGCAATCGGAAAACCGGTTGAATTGAAAGAGTTCATTGCCAAAGAACAGAAAATTGCCGATTATATTGCACTGCAGATCGCGTTCACCAAGGATTATGAGGATCTTGGTGTGAAATCACCAATCTGGCAGAATGTGAGTGCGCTTGTATGGGACGCAGGAACTGTTCACCCGATGCGGAATATCGTTCTTGAGAATCAGTGCACGGGACTTGAAGTGTTTGCCGATCCCCTGCTTGAAAAAGTGTTTTATAACCTTATTGACAACTCCCTGCACTATGGCGGTGAGAAGATGACTACAATCCGCGTGACTGCAACTGAGGGGATTGAGACACTACGGATTATTTATGAAGATGATGGCACCGGAGTTAGTGCTTATGATAAAAAGGAACTCTTTACAAAAGGGTTTGGCAAGCATACGGGTCTTGGCCTCTTCCTCTCCCGTGAGATCCTCTCGATCACCGGCATCACCATCACCGAAAATGGGGAGCCCGGAGTGGGGGCACGGTTCGAGATCGTAGTGCCGGAGGGGGCATACCGGTTTGCCGGATAAATGTAACCGGCCCCCGTTTTTTCAGCAGGTCCTCAGTGAACCTTTTTGTTAACCGACCATCGGCAGTAAAAATTCTTTGATTTTTATTTATTTTGTACATAGATATTTACCGGAGAAGAAACTAACATGAATCTATTGCAAAATGACGTTAATAGACGGTTCAAATGTAACAATCGGGCATCTCGGCATAGTAGCTGGTGTGTTTGATACTCTGGAGATCGGACAGTACATCGATGAAGTCATCCCCAAAACCCGTCATCATCACATAACCCACGGGATTGTAGTGAAA
>JANYBK010000027.1 GCA_025360805.1 Methanomicrobiales archaeon | reverse complement strand
TACCATTAAAAAAATACCCCGCATACAGATAGGATACACTTTTTGCTGAGGTAGTCTAGCGGTAGGGCGCAGGCCTGGAAAGCCTGTGGTGCGAAAGTGCCTCGGGGGTTCAATTCCCCCCCTCAGCGCTTCATCTGTTTTTTTCGTTTTTTCATGCGTACTGATCGGTTTTCAATCGTTGAGAGGAATTGCCGTTTTCGGAATTTATCCCCCCTGAATTTTCATATCGGCGCGTGGAAAAAATAAAATAAAAATTTCAGAATTGGGGATCAATATTTTTTGGGGAAAAAATATAAAAAAAACTACACCCGGTCTTCACTTCACCGGCAAATCCCGCCGAATGCCCTTCCCATCTCAAACGCTTTTGTATTGATATCCACTGTCTTCTTCGGGACAAGGCGACGGACCGCCTCGAGCAGCGACTCTGGCTTGAGAGGTATTGATCCGGATGCTGCGCCAAGCATCACCACATTCTGGGAGAGAGGACTGCCCGCATCGGATGCCATTTTATCCGCATCGAGCAGGCAGAGCGTGTGCTTTTTCAGCGCTGAAATGATCTCATCTTCCGTTGGCGCGACAAGTTTCTGTGTGTATACCGATGTGGGAAGCACAAGGTGGTTGTTCACAACAAGCCGGCCCTCTTTTTTCAGGTAATGCGAGTAGCGGAGGGCTTCTAACAGATCGAACGAGATCATGAGATCTGCCTGCCCGGGAGGGATTAGCGGCCCGAACAACCCATCGATCCGTATGTGACTCTCCACCGAGCCGCCGCGCTGCGCCATACCGTGCGTCTCTGCCCCCTTGACATGCCGTCCCTCGATCAGGCAGGCTTCGCCAAGAATATTGGACGCAAGGATCGTTCCCTGTCCCCCGATTCCCACCATCAGGATATCGAAACTTACGCTCATCTCTTCCCCTCCCTTCCTATTGCCCCTACAGGACAGATCTGAACGCAGACTGCGCAACCGCTGCACAGGTCATTGATACTGGCCTTTTCATCGGCAAACTCGATGGCTGGACATCCGAACCGCACACAGTTGCCGCAGCCGGTGCAGGCATCTGCGTCAACCTGATACCTCCCGCGCTTTACTCCGGCACGGCGTGCTGATATAACGCACATCTGCTTTGCGATGATAACCTTGACACCTTTACGCTTCTTTGCCTGCTCCAGCACATGTATCATACCCGTGATATCGAACGGATCAACCGATTCAACAAAATGAACCCCGCATGCCCGGCACATTGCATCGAGCGAAACATGCGGGCTTTCAACACCGCAGGCAGTCTGACCGGTGTTCGGATTTGGCTGGTGTCCGGTCATTGCCGTGATCCGGTTGTCGAGAATTACAACGGTCATGTTTGCCCCGTTGTATACCGCGTTTAACAATCCCTGAATACCGGTATGCAGGAACGTAGAATCGCCAATTGTACAAAGAACATCACGGGGATCACCGGAATGGGCGATACCGCTTGCCACAGTGATCGATGCACCCATACAGATGGTTGTATCAACAACCCCCATCTGGATCCCGAGCGTGTAGCACCCGATGTCACTGGGGTAAATCGAATCTTTAAATACTTTTTTTATCGCATAGGCTGCACTGCGGTGCAGGCAGCCGGCACAGAGAATTGGCGGGCGCAGCGGAAGGTTTTGCACCGGGTCCACCTGAGGGAACGGATTTGCGGAAAGAAAACCTGCTTTTACCAGGATCGCAGCAACTGCCGGAGGGGACAACTCCCCTTCATAGGAACCATACCCGTCCTTCTTGCCAAACACAGGAACGCAGCCGGCAACCTGCCGCACAACCTCCTCAACTTCCGGTGCAAGTTCCTCGATCACCAGCACTTTTTCATGCTTACCGACAAATGCACCCAGCCATTCCTCATCGATCGGGTATGCGCCGATCTGCATGAACGAAACACCGGCTGGCAGCAGTTCCTGCACATAGGATGTTGCAATACCGCTGGCAATAACTGCGGTCTTTCCCCGGATTTCGAACCGGTTGAATCCCAGTTCTACCAGCCGTTTTTTGATCGCGGGCTGTTTCTCGTTGAGCTTCTTGTGGAGGATGCGGGTGTGGGCCGGGATCACGACATACTGGCGGGGATCTTTATGGAACTCTCCTTTCCTCGTACTGGGAACGATATCCCCCAGAGCCACATCGCCTTTCGAGTGACAGATGCGGGTTGTCGGGCGGAATATGACCGGCAGTCCGAACTCCTCAGAGAGCCTGAAGGCAACCGGGATCATGTCGTGCGCTTCCTGCACGCTGGCAGGATCAAGGCAGGGTACACGCGCAAATTTGGCATAGCACCGGGAGTCCTGCTCGTTCTGGGAACTATGCGCAAAAGGATCATCAGCGCTCATGATCACAAGGCCACCGGTAACACCAGTATAGGCACTCGTCATCAGCGGATCCGCAGCAACATTGAGCCCAACGTGTTTCATAGTGCAGAGTGCACGAATGCCGCACCATGCAGCGGCGAGCGCGTTCTCGAGTGCCACCTTCTCATTCACAGACCATTCAAGGTAGTATGATCGGTCCGGTTGTGTCCGCAGCACATCGATAACTTCAGAGGACGGTGTACCGGGGTAGCCGCTAACAAAATCCACACCGGATTCAACACAGGCGTGGGCGATCGCTTCATTCCCAAGGAGGTATTTTCGTTCCATGATCCCTTATCCGTACTATTACCGTGATTTTTCTACACATATCCCTATCTGAATATTCCTCTTGTTTGCCCGGGTCATTCACAACCTATAAAAACTCTGGTGGAGTAGTTATTAGGGTAAATTAAGGCAATCTTTTGGGCCCGTAGCATAGCCCGGTGGTGCGCCCGGCTGATAACCGGGAGGTCATGTGTTCGAATCACATCGGGCCCATCCGGCACTTTTTGATTTATAGTTTTTTAACCGTCACTCGCAGAGAGGATACTATTTTCCGAATCTGGAGCAGGAATTTTTTGTTTAATTTTGGATTCCTGTGTCAACCATAAGTAAAAATGAGAAAATGCCATGAACTGTTTCACACCGTATCATGCCATGTTTGATTTACAGACCATCTCTGAATCGTTTCCGTATTCTTCGATGATCAAAAATGGGCAAAATACCATAGAAACGCGGACTATACAAAAAACAAAAAGAGATGATGGGATTTCACACTTTTCTGGCAAAAACATAACCGATTACTTTATCGAGCGCTTCGATAAGTTCCTCTTCACCTTTCAGGTAATCGGCAAGCGCACGGTAGAGCATAAACAGCACCTCGTACCCGTAATGATCGATTGCTGTTTTTGCATCAATGGGGTTGAGATAAGAATCAGTAAGAAAACCGTCAAAACTGTACATCAATTCGAACATTTTTCCTTCATCCGATAAAACACAGAACTGATCAGTTATTTGCTTATCCGGGCTGTCCGGGCGGAATGCAGCAGGATCGGTTTTCCCCAGGATAATCATTTTCCTTGGGTAATACATTGGGTCATAAAGCTCTCCCTTGGTGTCCTGTTTGCCCATTTTAAGCATATTAAGACCGATTGTTTTTATCACAGGCATTGCCGATTTTGTCATTCGGGCGAGAAGTTTTGCATCACTTTCTTTGACCTTGTCAGACAGTTCAGCCCTTTTCCCGTGGATCTCTTCGATCTTTTCTACCAGTTTTTCAAATCCGGCTTCTATTTCATCCATTACATTCACCAGCACCCGGCGCAAAAATCGTGCGAAGGTTAAGATCTCTTTATACTGCGGCTATAAAACGACTCGTTTTTGGTCTTGTCGGTATTTCAATGCTAAAACTTACAGACCCGTTTGCCAATAAAGAAATATTTTCTATCTTTTACAAGGATTGCCCGACCCTCGAACCCTACAGCAAGATCCTCGTTAAGAACAATGCCAGTGTAATTCGGTGTACGGGCCATCACCGAACCTTCACGTATGATTTCGGTGACTATGAACGGTACAACGTTTCCAAGAAGAGGACGGTTTTGCAACCCATAGAGCTGATCGGCACGGGTAGTCATGATACGGGAACGGTCCTTTTTTACCGAATCGGGAAAATCTTTTTCTGATGAGATGGTAGTAAAAGGGCGGCTGGAATACCGGGTGATATTTACCTTGTTCGGGCGAACACGGTCGATGAGATCACAGGACATGGAAAAATCGGTTTCCGTTTCTTTCGGAAAACCGACAATCATATCAGTTGCAATGGTGATATCCGGGTATCTTTTCCGGAATGCCGCTATAATTTCCTCACATTCCAAAACGGTATAATGCCTGCCCATTCGCGAAAGTACCGCATCTGATCCTGACTGGATTGGCATATGAACAAATTTCGAGATGCGATCTCCGGAAAAAGCATCTACCAAATCATCAAGACAATAGTTCACAGTTGTTGGATTCATCATCCCCACCCGGACTATGAACTTCCCCGGTATATCGCTGATATCAGCGAGCAGTTCAGGAAATGTCCTCCCACAGTCACGACCCCAAGCACTCACGTCCTGCGCGGTCAGCTGGACCTCCGGAATACCGGAACGGACAATGGTCTGTACCTGCAAAATGATCTCTTCTTTGGAAGAACTCTTCAGAGGGCCGCGTGCGAAACGGGTGAGGCAATACGTGCACTGCCCAAGGCATCCCTGTGCAATCTGCACTATCCCCGGTCCCCCTTTAGCAACAGTCATTATCTTCCGGTATTCCTCACGAATTTTTTCAGGAGGGATGAGTGTCGGTGTACATACAGAGAAGATCGTTTCCCGCTGGACTTCAGGCATACAACCTGTCACAAAAAGATTATGATCACGGTACCGGCTGATAAGCCTGAGCATGCGACGCTCGGTTGGCCCGACAACGGTGCAGGTATTGACAACTACTGCGTCGGCAATACCTGCAGATCCGACAATCATGCATCCGTTGCTTTTTAAGATCTCGACAAGTTTTGTTGTGTCGCCAAAATTATAACGACATCCAAAGGTTTCAATAAATACGCGCCGGTTTGACAGCGCTTCTAACCAACCGGTATTTGCTGTGCAGCTACAATCGTTACCAGATTCTTTTTCCGGCATACTACAACTACTAAATTTATTGAACGCATTCGAATATAAGGCCGTTATTCCAGCAGTCATGGATACACTTTGTAAAAAGCGCAACGCTTAACCAATGACACCCATAAACTGTTTACCATGATACGAATCGGGCTGCTCGGCTGCGGTAACATAGGGCATATCATCGCACAGCACGCAGGCAGTTTCGAGATCCGTGCGGTATACGACCAGGTGTTTGAACGGGCACAGGAGATTGCTGCACTTTCAGGTTCACAGGCTTATGAAAATTTTGATACGTTTATTGCTGCCGACATGGATATCGTTGTGGAGGCAGCCTCGGTAAGCGCTGTTAAAGTCTATGCAGCAGCAGTGCTTTCAGGCAATAAAGATCTGGTAATCATGAGCGTCGGGGCACTTGCCGACCCGGCATTCAGGGAGGAGATCCAGAACACTGCCATCAGTTCCGGTCATAAAGTCCACATCCCCAGTGGGGCGATCTTCGGACTCGATAACCTGAAGATCGGCAGGATCTCAAAATTCAAAAAACTCCTGCTCAGGACAACAAAAAGTCCGGCGTCTCTGGGGATTGCGTCTGATTCCCGAAGGATGATCTTCTCAGGAAAAGCCAATGAATGCATAAAGGCATTCCCAAAAAATGTGAATGTATCGGTTGCCATGAGCCTTGCAGCAGGACAGGATACGGACGTGGAACTCTGGGTTGATCCCACGGTTGACCGGAACGTGCACGAGTTGTTCGTTGAAGGGGATTTTGGGGAAACGTATGTCAAAGTGACTAATTTCCCAAGCCCTGACAATCCTGCCACAAGTTATCTGGCAGCCCTTTCGATCCTTTCACTTCTTGAAGATCTCAACAGTCCGATAGTAGTGGGAACATGATACAGGAATCTGGGTGAAAAATCTATGGTATCCCTTGAGTACCTGCTGCACTTTATCGATGAAGACGCACCATCAGGCGATGTGACATCTGAAGCCGTAATACCTGATATTGGATGTCTTGCAGAGATCTCTGCAGAGCAGTCAGGTATCATTGCAGGACTCTATGAAGCAACCATGCTCTTTTCCCATTACAGTGTAGCTGTCGAACCGTTCGTACAGGATGGGCAAACTGTCAAAACAGGAGATAAACTCCTCAGGCTATCAGGAGACGCAAAAAAGATTCTGCTGGTTGAACGGACTGCACTCAACATCATCGGGAGAATGAGTGGCATTGCAACCCAGACACGGGAGATGGCAGATATCATTTATAAAAAAAACCCGCAATGCCGGATCGCAGGCACACGAAAAACCTGTCCCGGATTCAGGGCATTGGACAAAAAAGCAGTCCAGCTCGGTGGCGGAGAACCTCATCGTGGAAATTTAAGTGACGGAATACTCATAAAAGACAACCATCTGGCACTTGTCCCCTTGAAAAAAGCCATCACGGATGCAAAAAAAATCACACTATACAAAAAGATCGAAGTGGAAGTCGAGACCCCCGCTGATGCCCTGCTGGCAGCATCCGCTGGTGCTGATATTATCCTTCTCGACAACATGGATCCCGGACAGGTTAAAACTACACTCGATGCACTCATAAAAAAGGACCTTCGTAATCGTGTCATCATAGAACTCTCCGGAGGGATTACCCAAAATACGCTCAGTGATTTTGCAGATTTGGGAGTGGATGTGATCAGCATGGGTGCACTCACCCACACGGTAAAGAATTTTTCAGTGAAACTTGAAATTATTCCGGGATAGTGCAATACTTTTTTCATCCTTTGATGTGGTGAAGCTCGTTTTAAAAAATATTTTGGAATCGTGATATTCTCACGGTTCCTTTTTTTTTATCATAAAAACCAAAGCCCAAAAACCAAAGGAAAAACTTAATCATTCGACACTACATATCGATGGCTATTGAGGTTGTATTATTGCCCGATACTGAATTGCCATCTCCTGAAAATGACGTCCCAAAAGAGGACCCGGTCTTAGTCGAAGAAAGGCGGAAGGGGCGGGTAAAAGAATTTATCACCCTCTTGCAGGATGAAAACCTCCATTACCGGTGGAAGGCGGCAGAGGCGCTGGGAGAAGAGGGGGATGTCTCGGCAGTTGAACCTCTACTAAAAGCCCTTAACGATCCCTATGTCGAGGTCCAGTGGCTTGCGGCAAAATCATTAGGAAAGATTCAGGATATTCGCGCTCTTGAGCCCCTGATTGCAGCACTGAAAGCCGAGGATAAATGGCTAAGGCAAGGCGCTGCATGGGGACTGGGCAGGCTTCGTGATTCACGAGCCATAGAACCGCTCCTTGCACTGATCGGCGATCCGAAAAAAGGTGTCCGGAAAGACACCGCATGGGCACTTGGAAATATCGGGAACGAACGAGCCATTGAAGGACTTACACGCTTACTAAAAGATCCAGATGATGATGTCCGTGAAGCTGCACAAAAAGCACTGGCATCTATCAGCAGGGCAAACCCCAAATAAGCGGGCTGACTTTTCGGCCACAAGATAAACACGGAAACTGGACTAAACGTTCTGCATGGCCAGAATATTTACAAAAAACGTAATCAAACTAAACGGCCATTACTCCAGCAATCGCCGGTTAACTAATCAGCCATCAATCCGTCACATGCTTTTTTAATCTATAACAGGTCTGCGGTATTATATCTGCGAATATTTCCGGTTATAAAATACGGATATCCTCTGACGAACTCACCATGATCTCTTTTTTCCCTCGATAGGTTTCGACAATCCCATATACCGAAATATTTGCTCCTTTCTTCAAAGTGAGATCGCTGGCTGCCTGAGCAGGGATAAAAATGGTGAGACTTTTGATCTGCAGGGTCATATGCCCTCCGGTTTTGGTCAGGGCAACCTGATCGATGGTACCTTCAACATAAACCAGTTCACCATCCACTGAATTGTTCGTAAATGGCTTTGAAAACGGCTGTTTCCCGAACGAACCCAGGATCAGGTGTGCCGCAATCACCGCGACCGCAACTCCGATCAACAGCAGGATTGCCAACCGTTCCTGACGCTCGAACATAAATGAAGTATTGAAAATGAGGGTTTAAATTACCGACAGATTAAAATGTTAACAGTGTTAACATAAGAAACATGTATTCTACAACATTACCCCCGTCATCAAAGACGGTGCTGGAGATACTGGATAACGGTGGTGCAATGACCCACAAAGACCTTGTATCGCGAACAAATCTTGCGCCGAGGACTGTGCGCTATGCCTTAAAGAAATTAAAAGAACGCCACCTCATTATCGAGAAGTTCAACTTCCGGGATGCACGGCAGATCATCTACCAGAACCGGACTGATCAGACAGCTAAGCCCCGACCTGCGTGTGTATGACAAAGCATACCTGTACCCTGATGCACTGTGACACGATGGTCAGAAATCTTCTTCCCCCCATGAGGGCGGAGATGGTATTGAGACTTGTACAGAAACAAGGGCTCAGCCAGAGTGATGCTGCAAAAAAACTTGGTGTAACGCGGGCAGCAGTCTCCCAGTACATGAGCAGAAAGCGGGGTGCGGGCGAAGTTGTATTGTCAACAGATCTTGATTTGATTATTGATCGCTGGGCGCTTGCCGTAGTCACCGGAAATAGCGACATAAACCTGTGTGACGTGTGCCAGTGTGCACTTAAAAAAAAATAAAACGTGTAGCATCTGAACTCCTGTTTTTAAAGAACAGAATTTTTGCTGATGGTTTTTATCCACTTCTTCGAGCGGACCCGTTTTATCCTAATGGATATGTTTGCGATAGTAGATGACGAGCAGCAGCAGGATTACGACACCCACTATAGCGATTTTGGTATAATCGGTTTTTGGCTCTATGGATGTGACCGTATTATTCCAGTCATCTTCAAACACCGTAAGGAAATACATGGCAACCTCCGGATGATCGATGATGACTCCCGCCTCCCGGTTGAAATTAGGGGAGTTGCTGTTCCAGTTGATACTGCTGACAAGCACGCGCTGCTTATCAACTATTACACCTTTGTTGTGAATCTTCTCAATATTACTTGCCGCAAGATCCGCACACCGCCCTTCGAGCGGGATCTGCTCGGTTGTACCGATACGGGAGATCAGGGCAGCCATCTCATCGTTGTCCTTCTCATCTTCGATATTATACCAGTACGAATCCAGAAGCACCCTCACGTGAACACCGCGCCGGGATGCATTAACAGCAGCTGCAAGATACGGGTTTAAAGTAAGGGGCGTCTCGTTGGTGATATATGCCTGCTCAATCTCGATGCTCGTCTGGGCGGACTGTATCAGATCTATGATCTGGCTGCTGGTGTCCGGTGCAAGAACCGGTCTTACCGTAGCACCTGAAAAACGTGCCGGTGTAAATTCCACTGCATGTTTTCCTGCTGGAACCGTTTCGGGATTTCCCATGGATCCTTTGATGGGGATAACCGAAGGCCCGGTGGAATCGGTCCGGTATACTGTTGAAAAATATTTTGCAAGTGCAGAATCTTCCAGATACACACCCCACCCCCGGTTACTGTTGAAACCCGCGGGAGGAAATCCACTGTACTTGAAATTCTCACTCGTGAGAAGGACCGCACGTTGATCGATCACAACATATTTGGCATGATCATAGCGGTAGGGCGGATGAACCTCTTTACCTGAGGCCATCTGGAGAACGGGTATCCCACCGGCATTCATCCTCCAGATCGCAGCATTCTCTTCCGGACTTATACCCCCTACGGGCCCGCCTTCGACAAGAACTGAAACATTCACTCCCCGTCCACGTGCTGCAATCAGGGAATCTGCCATCACCGGACTGGAAAATTCATAGACATTGAGCAGTATCTCATCCGATGCTCGATCCACTGCATAGGTGAACATGTCACTGGAGCAGTCCGGAGATACAAAAGAAGTTACAGTAACATTATAGAATATTGCAGGTGTGAACCGGGACTGCCCGATCATGAGTGGGCGGGGGTCCCATACCCCTTTTTCAAAATAATGGACCTGCCCCTCGCGGGGTTTCACATCCTTTGGCCATGCAACACGCTGGACCAGTTCAGAACCGTCGTACAGCAGCAGTTCATCCCCGGTGTTCGCAAGATGGAGCGGATCGCCGTTGATCACATTAGGAACAACTGGGGAGTAGTCCAGCCATTCATAATCAGGAAGTTTTCCATGACTTTGCAAAAAAGCCGGGCCACTGCGGGCGATAGTCAGGATGCCATTGATACGAGTGCCGGGTGGAAAGCGAAAACCGCCCCTTCCATCCGAGACTGTGATACCATCAAGTGAACCGGTGCCGGATAGCACCAGGTACTCATCCATATCATTGTAAAGATATGGATCGGGACAGAATTCTGTAATCCTGACATCCGTACCTGCATGCACTACACCAGCGATGAGCAGGAAAGAAATGATAAAAAGGCAGAACCGTCGCATTAAGGCTGTATAGTTTCTCCATCCCCCTTTTATAATCTGGCGATATAATTCTCTTAAAAGATGGTACAGGCAGGAGAATCAATAAGAGAACCGCGATCCCCGCTTGTAGTGAAACTGGGTGGAAGCCTGCATCACCGGATTCCTGAGATCGTACCGTTATTGTGCCAATCCGGGCGCCCGTTGCTGGTTGTTCCCGGCGGGGGACTGTTTGCCGATGCTGTGAGGCAGGAACAAGTAACAGATGACTCCGCACACTGGATGGCTGTCGCTGCCATGGAGCAGTACGCATGGGTTATCGCATCACATGGAATAATGATAACAGATATCCTCGCTGTGCCAGAAATCACCGCAGTCTTTCTGCCCTATATCATCATGAGACTGCATGATCCCCTCCCCCATTCATGGGATGTCACTTCCGATTCCATTGCTGCATGGATTGCCGCTGAACTGGGAATTGAACTCCTTGTTCTCAAATCGGTTGACGGGATCTTTCTCAATGGAATAATTCAGGAACAGGTAACAATGCCGATAAAAAATGATGTGGTAGATCCGTTTTTCATTCCATTTGTACTGAAACACCGTATAAAAACTACCATTATCAACGGAAAATCGGACATGGTTTTAGAAAAATATTTGAACGGTGAACCAGTACTTTGCACCAAACTCTGTACAACCTTTTAAAGGTTCTAAAAGAGATACAATAAGAATCCTTGGAGGAGCTATAATGTCAGATAAAAAGTGTACATCCTGCAGTGCTCCGCTTGCAGAAGAGGGCGCAACACAATTCGGCTGCCCCGCATGCGGTTTTGAGATCAACCGGTGTTACCGGTGCAGAGAACAGAGTATCCCCTACACATGCCCGAAATGTGGATTTGGGGGACCGTGAAGTATGGGAAGTGTTGCTGTAATTATGAGGGTGATGCCGGAATCACCCGAAGTCGATCTTGAACAACTCAAGAAGGCACTCAAAGTAAAACTGCCCGGTATTCAGGACATGCAGATAGAATCAATCGGATTTGGCTTAAAAGCAATCAAGCTTGCCGCAGTAATCAATGACTGTGGGGGCGAGACAGATGCGATCGAAAAGTCCCTTAATGATATTGCGGGCGTTGAGCGCGCAGAGATCATTGAAGTAACCCTGAACTAAAACAATCAGTTCATCTCATTTTTCTTATTATTCAAGCGATGCCATAACATTCCGGGTGATTGCCCGTATCTTTTCAACGGATTCACGAAATGCCATCACTTCCGATTCATCGATCCTGATCGAGATGGGAAAAACACCATGACAATTCACGCGGGCAGGTACACCAATGCATACATCGCCCTCGCTGACACCATGCACTTCCTCTTTGATATAGGCAGAAACGGTCAGGATACGGTTTTCATCGCTGAGCACGGTCCTTACCAGCGAAGCGATCGCTTCTCCGGGCCCATAGACTGTTGAACCCTTGTTTTTTATGATCTCTTCACCGCTGCACTTCACGGAATTGATAATATCCTGAACAGGCAGATGAGAAAAGGTCGGCAGGTTCGAGATCTTGATACCCCCGATGGATGTTGCAGACCAGAGCGGGACAAGACTGTCGCCGTGTTCCCCAATGATGCGCGTATGGACTTCACTCACATGCACTTTGAAGTAAGCGGCGATTAAGGATTTTAAGCGCATCGAATCCAGGTGCGTTCCCAGTCCGAATACCTGGCAGGGTGGAAGACCTGAGCATTTCAGTGCAACACAGGTCATCACATCAACCGGGTTTGTCACTATCAGGATCTTTGTTTTCGGTGCGATGATACCGATTGTCCGGGCAAGCGGTGCAATTACCCTTGCATTTCCAACGGCAAGGTCCATACGATTCTGGCCGGGTGTGCGCGGAGCACCTGCAGTTATTACAACAACATCTGATCCGGCTGCGTCTTTTAAATTGGTTGTCCAGTTGATCTTAACGTCAGTTCCCCGTGCGGCGAATGAATCGACAAGGTCCTGAAGTATTCCCTTTAAAAGAGACTCGCGCCCTTCCCGCCCGTAGAGCAGGATCTCGCTAACGTGAGGTATGGACGAAATTGCATGTGCGGCAAACATCCCCACGTTGCCGGTCGCACCGATAATGGTCACTTTTGCCATGGTAATCGTAAATAGGGACGCGTTATCGGTCGACTGTACGTTACTACGTTTACCAAAGCATTCATCCTCCGCCCCGTTACCCCATGGGCGCCGAATGTCTACGGTAAGTCTGCTCCCTTCCGGGCCTGAACCGGTCCCCGCAGCAGCAGGTCGCCATTCCCTCCGGAATATTGATACCTGGCCATCGACCTCATGGGACGAGGTTTCACAGTCAGAACACACAGGCTCCCGCAGGCCGTTGCAGCCTTCCTCAAACTTCGCCCCCCGCGTAACGACGGTTTCAGGTTACAGGTGACGCCGAACCACCCGGGCTAGTCCCCATATACCTTTGTGCACCGCTCAATAAAGCCTTTTTACCTGATCAAAGAATCATTTCTGCGATCACGCACAATAAAGAGAATGCTTTCAGGGGACGAACAGATCCCCCCCGATTTTTTTCATCCATTCGCGTTCGATCTGCTGTATTGCCCGCGTGTCCTTTTTATCAAAAAGATCCATCGCAGTTACCGGCAAGCTCTTGGGTGGTATCACTGTGAAAAGTTTCCTGAAATCCCCCTGGTAGACTTCGATGATCTGCTCACCTTCGGTCTCGGCAATTTTTATGGGGTTTTTTTCAACCGGGTGCTTTTGCATATCCTCCATCTGCTCGAATATTTTCACCCGGCTGACCTTGAAATACTCCCGGTTCACCTCGAGATTGAAAGCGGACCAGAATGCAGAAGCATACCATGCATCATTCATGATTACGTGCGGCACCCCAAGATATGCTGCCGTGAGCCCGAGTGTCCCGACACCTGAACATGCATCTATGAACATCTTTGCCGGGGGCATTCCTACATGCTGTTCCAACGCCAGGATCTTTGGTGCATATCCCCGTGAAAATTCGATGTGGACCAGTGACTGTTGTTTATACATGACAAGCGGCCCTCTCCTGAGCGGGAATATGTCTGCCCGGACATCGCACCCTGCCAGGAGATCATACACCTTCGGCACCGACTTTAAGTCAGCGCTTGCAATTCCGGGGATAAAATTGCCGGTTTTTACTACTCCCCTGAGTTCAGGCACTTCGTTCATCAACCGTGCGGCAGTATGTTTTGTCGCTTTTTGGGTTAACAGGAGGAGCGATTTATCAGAAAGAAATGGAGGGCGCTCCATAGGAAACCCCGGGTGTACAAGGGGCGAACCCACCGAGATCAATGGTTCGGTGGGCTTCATATTCCCTTCTTCTACCATAATAACGTAGATATGAGCGAAAACTTCGTCGATAAACCGCTTCCCGCAGGAGCAGGGCAGGGCAAATTCGAGCTTAGGGAGCGGGGCCCTTTTGTCCAGCACGCGGGCACTGCAGTCTGCACAGGGGCGGAACAGGGACGGGAGTGTGGCAAGAATATCTTTTGCTGACCTGACACAGTCCGTCTGGCAGACGGGGCACTTCATTATGCTCCCTTTGTGCTTCTTTGTAATAGAAACTTTTTCAATCCATTCAGGAAAAAAATCTACTCAATTACTGAAAAATTTAATAAAACAGTGGGCCCGAAGGGATTCGAACCCATGACCGCCCGGTTATGAGCCGGGCGCTCTAACCGGACTGAGCTACGGGCCCCCTTAAAACGCCCCCCACAGGGCTCGAACCTGTGACATTCGGATTAACAGTCCGACACT
>JANYBK010000005.1 GCA_025360805.1 Methanomicrobiales archaeon | reverse complement strand
CTGCTGTCTATGGATATTGAAAGTCTTTGAAATCTGTCGTTTAATTGAGAGTGATGATACGCTTAGTGGAGTCTTTGTCACTCACCCATATTCAGGATGCTCCCGCCGCCCCCGAAGGGACGCCCCCGCGGCGGCTACTTACCCGGTTTCGTTATTGGGTTTGCGGTAATCCGTTTTCGATAAGATTGATATCATGGAACGCTTAGGTATCTTTGCTATCAATGAGATCTTAGCCGATCTTGTGACACGACCAATATTTTATAGATAGCACGTTAATATCTGGTTGCTCCACAACATAAAAATGGTCTCACAATTACACGATTAAATTATTTTTGGGTTGTTTTTTTTTATGTTTGACAAAACAATTAAACGAATAAAAGAAAATCCCCACACAATTTCCTACGTGATTATATGCACGCTCATTATTGCTGTTGTTTTGAATTTTTACATGCTCTTTTTTGGCCAGACGGTTATCTTTGATCCCCTGTTTTATTTTCCCATTATCCTTATTGCATATTATTATCCCCGCCGGGGTGTAGTTGCTTCTGTAGGCATTGCAGTATTGTACCTTGCAATGGTACTAGTGTTACTCCATGATCCTGCAAAAGTGGTGCTGAGTAGTATCGGACATGCAGGATTCTTTATTATCGTAGGGTTTGTCATCTCGTATCTCATTACTAGGTTCCCGCATGAATTTGCAATCTATAACCTGCTTGTAGAAACCGTTGAGCGATCAAGAGTAAAAGTTACGGTAATTCCATCTCTTATTATCATTTTCACGTCCGTAATCTTCCTTCTGAATTTTATTATTCTTCAGTCAAGTCATACGGTTATCTTCGATCCCCTGTTTTATTTTCCCATTATCGTTATCGCATATTTATATCCCCGCAGGGGAGTTATTGCATCTGTAATTATTGCAGTGCTGTACATTGTAATGGTCAATGTTATACCCAATTTACCTGCCGAAATTTTAATAACCTGTATCGGACATGCAGGATTTTTCGTTATCGTTGGTTTTGTCGTATCGCATCTCAATATCTGTTTTTCACGGGAAGGGCCAATCCATGAACGATTTGCAAATATTGTGGAGTCCTCAGGATACGAGGCATACCTTGGAGTGACACCGGATGGCATGGTTACTGACTGGAACAAAGGTTCTGAACGATTGTACGGGTACAAAGCGCATGAGATCATTTACCGATCAATTTTCATGCTTATGTCTCCCGACCGGCCAGATGACATCAAGCACCTGCTCGAAAAGATAGAGGAAGGCACCGGTGTCGAAGAATATGAAACTGAACTGATGACAAAAGATCGGCAGCGGATTCAGATCTCACTGACGGTCTCTCCCATAACAAATTATCGCAACGATGTAATTGGTGCGCTGGTTCTTGCACATAACATCACTGAACGCAAGCTAAGGGAGCAGGTGTTGCGGGAGAATGAAGCCAAACAGCGTGCAATGATTGCAAATATTGCAGATGTTATTGCAATTATCGATATTAAGGGAATAATCCGATATAAAAGCGAAAATATCGAAAAATTATTCGGTTGGAAACCAGTAGAACTTGTGGGACTGCCATACACTGAAATTGCACACCCGGATGATGTGGAACGAATAACAAATGTTTTTCATAAACTCATAGAAGAAGAGAATGCATCAACGACTATTGAATACCGCTATAAATTAAAAGATGGAAGCTTTCACACGATCCAGCTTACAGCAAAGAATCTTGTTCATGATCCCAATATCAACGGCATTTTAGTGAATTACCATGATATTACGGAACGAAAACTCTTAGAAGATACCTTAATGCACGTGAACCAGAAGTTAAACGTGCTCTCCCAATTGACACGAAAAGACTTAACCAACCAGATCTTTGTCCTGAGCAGTTACCTGGAACTGGCAGTACAGGACGCTGAGGGGCAGAATAAGGTTATTGAAAGGATACAAAACAGTCAACAGGCAGCCCGGTTGATCAATGAGATAGCAGAATTTACCAAAGATTACCAGGATATGGGTTCAAAACCCCCAAAATGGCAGAATGTAAAGATGGTGTCGTTACTGGGGCTCTCACATATATCTATTGGAAAGATCCAGCACAGTCTCGAAACAGAAAATCTCGAGATCTTTGCAGATCCCCTGCTCGAAAATGTGTTCCAGCGCATCTTTGAAAACTCAGTTGCACATGGTAACCGTGTCACGCGGATCCGGGTCTGGTACAAGAGCAAACAAGGAAGCGTCATCATCTACTTTGAAGATGATGGAACAGGTATCCCGCAAGTGCACAAGAAGCAGATCTTTTTGCGCGGTGCAACTGCCCGGTCTGCGATGAGAAGTCTAATCTTTGTCAGAGAAATTCTCGATATTACCGGTATTACTATTGAAGAGACCGGAGAGCCCGGAGCGGGTGTACGGTTTGAGATGACAGTGCCTGAAGGATTATGGCGTTTATCCAGGAATGGTGAATGATGGCAGAAAAGATCCAGGTCCTGTATGTAGATGATGAACCCGCTCTGCGCGATATCGGCAAACTGTTCCTTGAGCGTACCGGTTATTTTTCTGTTGTAACCATTGACTCGGCCTCTGCTGCCTTATCACTCATCAAAAAAAAGCATTTCGATTGCATTGTTTCTGATTACCAGATGCCCGGTATAGATGGGATCTCATTTTTAAAATCCGTCAGAATACACGGAGACAAAATATCATTTGTTATATTCACCGGCAGAGGCAGAGAAGAGATTGCCATCGAAGCGCTCAACAATGGTGCAGATTTCTATATCCAGAAAGGTGGTGAACCAAAATCCCAGTTTGTTGAACTTGCCCACAAGATCCGGACTTCGGTAGACAGACGCCGGACTGAAGTTGCGCTTTCCGAGAGCGAGGAGCGGTTTCGTGGCATCACAGAGAGGATTTCAGATCTGATTATTGTTGTAGACCCACAAGGATACTCAACTTTTGTATCACCATCCATTATCAGTATCCTTGGAAATCCCCCGGAATTTTATTTCAAAAAAATGGTAGATTCGATTAATATTCCGGCAGAAGATGCAGAGAAGCTGGGGAATGCTTTTGAGCGGTTAAATAAAGGAAGCTGTGGTGAGCATCTGGATTTCCGGATGAAAAAGAGTGATGGATCCTATGCAGTTTTCGATGGAAGGGCACTACCCGTTTTCAAGGATGGTATCTATGCCGGAATCCAGTTGGTAGCCCGGGATATAACGGATCGCAAACATGCAGAAGAGGCATTGCAGCAGGCAAACAGGAAACTCCATCTACTCTCCGGCATCACCAGGCACGACATCAAAAACCAGCTCATGGTATTACGGGAGTATATCCGGACTCTGCAAGAGACGGTCCCCGATCCTGCGCTTGAGGCTCATTTTACCCGTATAATTCGCACGAGCGAGCGGATCGCAGCGATGATCCAAATTACAAAAACCTATGAGAACATCGGTGTCAAAGCTCCAGTCTGGCAGGATGTCCGCTCACTATTTGATACCGCAGTCCATGATACTTCGGTTGGAAATATCCAATGTATCAACGGTATCCCAATCGGAACCGAAGTTTTTGCTGACCCGCTGATAGTCAACGTATGTTACAACCTGATCGACAATGCCGTCCGGTATGGTAATAAGATCACAACCCTCCGGTTCTCGGTTCTGAAACGAAGCGATGATTCAATTATAATCTGCGAAGATGATGGAGTTGGTGTTCCTGCTGAGGTTAAAGAAAAAATCTTCGAGCGGGGATTTGGGATTAATACCGGGCTTGGTTTAGCCCTTTCACGGGAGATCCTCGATATTTCTGGCATCACTTTAAAGGAGACCGGAGTGCCGGGGAAAGGAGCACGGTTCGAGATGACAGTACCAAAAGGTGTGTACCGGTTCAGTACGCCCCGATAAATTCAATGCAAAAAAGTTGCGTTTAATCCTTCAGTTTTACTGCGCTTCATAAAAAAACACAATAAATATACCTACAACCCAAAATGTGTTATCGTAAAATAAACGATCCGTACATTATTAAAAAATCCTGAAAGATTTTCCAATTGACATTCCTGACCCCCCAATAAAATCATCGATAATTTAAGGCGTTTTCCCTGTCACACCAGGAGCAGATCAAATAAGAATCCCCTCCCTCCAGTGAGAAATAGCAAAAAATGATCCCTGTGGGGCATACTCGACCCTAT
>JANYBK010000250.1 GCA_025360805.1 Methanomicrobiales archaeon | reverse complement strand
CTATAATTTCCATTTGGGGTGGTCTCCTTTTGTTTTTGACTAACAATGAGATCATCCCATTCAGGATATTATCTTAGCCGATCTTTGGACACAATCAATTTTTCATCAAACCATGATTGAAAATTTTCTATCGCGATCATGATTGCGATTGAAAAACTGATCCGGAACAATCAAACCTTGATTGAAAAATTTCAGGCAGACTTTGATTGAAAGTTTTTGAGCGAATCTTGATTGAAAAAATTTTCCGGAAATCCTCACAAGAAACCCAAGTGCGTGCATCGATCAGACCCTCCCAATATAGGTCTTTGTCCTACCAAAAAAAAAGGAGTTAACTCCAATCGAAAAAACCCCTAATCCGGGCAATTTACGGGCTTTGTTTTCTGTATCTCTCCAATATGGGCTCCGATTATGTGAAAATGACCCCCTGTTCGATCAAAAACTCCTGAGTATTTGCATGAACAGGGGGTCCGGAGCACATCAGACAACGCCAGGATCCTTGTAGTTTCCCTGCACTAAAAGATACACTATTCTGAGCCCAATGCGGGCTCCGATTGGCATTTTTCTGATCCCGTTTTCGGGTTTTTAAAAAGATGGTGTCCACCCCTAAAAAAATAACGGTTTTAATGGGTTATTTCTCCAAAATAGCCCGTTTAATCGCGATTTGATCCTGCAATTTAGCGGCGTTCTGCGGGTCACTTTTTTTGACACATAGTTTACGTTGGTTTTTTAGAGAAACTGCCTCAGATGCCCCTCTATTTCCCTCTATCGCGATCACGTCGGAGAATTTGGAGTTTTTGGAGGGTTTTTAGGGTTTTTGGATAGGGGAAATTATTCTGGTTTGCGGGAGTTGTGCACGTAAATATTTTCCGAAAAAAAGTTTCCTGATTTTTCTCACCATCCTGAAATTTATTCCCGGATTTTTTGTGGGCCGCTAAAACGGTTTGGAATAATTTTGAAAAATCTTAAAACGAAAAAAAGAATATCCATAAAAAACCGGCTGCACTTTTTTTGTGAACTTTTACTTTTTAATGCCCGAAGTGTAATTTCCCGGTGCTCGATGACCGATTCTGCAAAAAGGGATTTTTGCAGGGCGCTTATAGTCACCGCATCACTTTCATGCCCCAACCCTCATGCTGATAAGCTCCTGTGCCGATTCGTACAGCACAAGAATGAAGAATATTATCATCAAAGGTGCCCGCCAGCACAATTTAAAAAATGTCAGCGTGGAGATCCCACGTGACAAGCTCGTTGTCATAACCGGAGTATCCGGTTCCGGAAAATCAACGCTCGCATTCGATACCCTCTACGCGGAGGGACAACGGCGTTATGTTGAGTCGCTCTCTACATACGCCCGCCAGTTTCTCGGTATGATGCACAAGCCGGATGTTGACAGCATCGAAGGTCTGTCACCCGCAATCTCTATCGAACAGAAGACCACAAGCAAAAATCCTCGGAGCACTGTCGGGACAACAACCGAGATCTACGATTATCTCCGGCTCCTGTTTGCCCGTATCGGAACCCCCTATTGTCCCGAACATAATATCCCAATCGCTTCCCAGACCCCGGACCGGATCGCGGACCAGATCGCAGCAGAAAACACGGGAATGGTCACTATCCTCTCCCCAGTAGTCCGGCAGAAGAAAGGAACCTACCAGCAGCTCTTAAAGGATCTCAACAAGGAAGGATATGCACGGGTCCGGGTGAACGGATCGATCATCCGCACCGATGAAGAGATCAGCCTTGACCGGTACAAAAAGCAGGATATCGAGATCGTGATCGACAGGCTCGCATCAACCGATCGCACCCGGCTTACCGAAGCAGTTGAAAATGCACTCAAAAAATCAGAAGGACTTGTGATTGTCGCAAGCGAGACTGAAAAAGAGTCCACCTACTCCTCACTCATGGCCTGCCCGGTCTGCGGGCTTGCCTTTGAAGAGCTCCAGCCACGCATGTTCTCTTTTAACAGCCCGTTTGGAGCCTGCGATGAATGTCATGGCCTCGGCGTAAAGATGGAGTTTGACCCGGACCTCATCATACCGGACAAGACCCGCTGTATTGCAGATGGTGCCGTTGCTCCATACCGCAACCCGATGGACGGGTTCCGGGGGCAGTATCTTGCCACAGTGGCAAAGCATTTCGGGTTTGATGCCTTAACCCCGATCAAGGATCTCACCGAAAAACAGTACAATGCCCTGATGTTCGGATCACAGGAGCGGATGCATTTTTCCATGAGTATGAAGAATGGGGATTCCCAGTGGTCGCATAACGGAGAGTGGGAAGGACTTCTCCCCCAGACCGCCCGGCTCTATTCCCAGACCCAGTCCGAATGGCGGAAACGCGAGCTGGAAGGTTACATGCGGGTTTTTGATTGTCCTGCCTGCAAGGGACAGCGGCTCAAGGAGAAGGTGCTCGCGGTACGGATCAATGGAAAATCTATCATCGATGTCACGGATCTTTCCATCAATGGCTGTATCGGGTTCTTTAACGCTCTTAAACTTACTGAAAAACAGACAGAGATTGCCCGCCAGATCATCAAGGAGATCCGTTCCCGTCTTGAATTCCTGGAAAAGGTCGGGTTGGGATATCTCACCCTCTCCCGCAATGCCGGCACTATGTCTGGCGGTGAAGCCCAGCGTATCCGGCTTGCCACCCAGATCGGCTCGAACCTGATGGGCGTGCTCTACGTGCTTGATGAACCATCCATAGGGTTGCACCAGCGGGACAACCGGAAACTGATAGAGACGTTGCGAACTCTCCGCGATCTCGGCAACACCCTGATCGTAGTGGAGCATGACGAGGATATGATCCGCTCTGCCGATCACTTGATCGATATGGGTCCGGGAGCAGGACTCCACGGCGGGGAAATTGTTGCGGAAGGAACGCCGCAACAGATCGAGAAGAACAAAAAATCCTTAACCGGCCAGTATCTTGCAGGTACAAAAAAGATCGATATTCCGGCAAAGCGCCGAAAGTCCGAGATGTTCATCACCGTCAAAGGCTGCCGTGAAAACAATTTAAAGAAGATCGATGCAAAGTTCCCGATAGGTCTGCTCACCGTTATTACCGGGGTGTCGGGCAGCGGAAAATCCACACTTGTATACGAAACTCTCTACAAGGGCATGATGCAGATCCTCAACCAGTCACGGGATCAGCCGGGCCTCCATGACAGGATTGTGTTTGATGCTGAGATTGACAAGGTGATTGTGATCGATCAGTCCCCTATCGGAAAAACCCCACGCTCCAACCCGGCTACGTACACGAAAGTTTTTGATGAGATCCGGACAGTCTTTGCTGAAACCAAAGAAGCCAAGATGCGGGGATACAAACCCGGCCGCTTCTCGTTCAACATCCGTGGCGGGCGGTGCGAGGCGTGCGAGGGTGACGGGCTGATCCGGATAGAGATGAACTTCCTGCCGGATGTATATATCGAGTGCGAGGAGTGCAAGGGCAAGCGATACAACAGAGAGACGCTCGAAGTAAAGTACAAGGGCAAATCGATCGCTGACGTGCTGGATATGAGCGTGGAAGAAGCCCTTGCCCTGTTTACCAATATCCCGTCAATCAGGACCAAACTCGAAACACTCTCAAGAGTAGGGCTTGATTACATCAAGCTCGGGCAGAGTTCAACGACACTATCCGGTGGCGAAGCACAGCGGATCAAGCTCACCCGCGAGCTCGCGAAGAGGGCAACTGGAAAGACGCTCTACCTGCTCGATGAACCAACAACCGGGCTCCACTTCGATGATACGAAAAAACTCATCAAGGTGCTTGACGATCTGGTGGAAAAAGGCAACACGGTCGTTGTGATCGAACACAACCTTGACGTGATCAAGTCTGCCGATCATGTCATCGATATCGGGCCAGAAGGTGGCGATGATGGAGGGAAGATCGTGGCAACGGGTACCCCCGAGCAGGTGGCTAACGTGAAGGGGAGTTACACCGGGGAATTTTTGAAACAAATGCTCATATCCGTATGATCGATCTAATCCTTCTGCCCCATGCCCCCGGCTGCTATCTCTTCTCTGATGAAGCCGGCACTATCCTCTACGTGGGCAAGGCAAAGGATCTCAAAAAAAGGGTTACGAGTTACTTTAAAAAGACCGATCACGATACCAAGACGCAGAAACTGGTCGAAAGGATTGTCTCACTTGATTTTCTGGTGACAACAACCGAGACCGAAGCGCTTCTTTTAGAAAATAACCTGATAAAAAAGCACCAGCCTAAGTACAACATCGATTTAAAGGATGCAAAAAGATTTGCCTATATTGAGATCAGCAGCGATCCTTTCCCGCGAATCGGGATTGCGCGACAGAAGACAAAGGGAGCATTATATTATGGGCCATTTGTTTCCGCTTCGGAACGCGATTCAGTGCTCCGTGTGATAAAACGTACGTTCACCCTCCGCTCATGCAGAAAACTACCGAAACGTGCATGTCTTCGCTATCACATGCAGTCATGCAGTGCGCCCTGCATCGGTGCAATCAGCCCGGAAGATTATCACATACAGGTAAAAAATGCTGAAGCGCTGCTCAAGGGAAAGGGCAGTGAACTCATAAAACAACTACGCGAAGAGATGACATCGTTCTCGGTTGCGCAGGACTACGAGAAGGCATTGTCACTCCGCAACCAGATCGGTGCAATAGAGCGCCTGTCGGAACGGCAGTCGGTTGAGCGGCCAAAAGAGAGTGATCAGGATGTGATCGCGTACACGGTTGCAGATGGTATGGTCTCGCTGATGGTCTTTGGCGTGAGGAAAGGATCGCTTGCACAGAAACAGGAATACTCATTTGAGGCTGGTGAGGATTTCTTTGAAGAATTTCTTGTCCAGTATTATGCGGATCACTCCCCGCCAGCTGAACTCATCCTTTCCCATGAAATTGATGCTGTACTAAATGAGTATCTCACTGAACGCAGGGGACGTGGTGTACAGATTACCGTTCCGAAGATTGGCGAGAAGAAGAAGCTGCTCGATCTGGTATACACCAACATCGAGCTAAGTTTCCAGCGCGGAGCACTGAAAATGGGCGATCTACAGGCTGCCCTTGAGTTGCCGGACACCCCGCATGTGATCGAATGTTTCGATATCTCGCACCTCTCCGGTACCTCCATGGTCGGTTCCATGGTGCAGTTCCGTGACGGGACTCCGGACAAGAAAAATTACCGCAGGTTTAAGATCAGAACGGTGGAAGGGATCGATGACTTTGCCTCTATTGCAGAAGTTGTGAAGAGACGCTACCAGAGGCTTTCTAACGAAGAAGAAGTGATGCCCGATCTCATAGTTATCGATGGTGGCAAAGGACAACTCTCCGCTGCCCTTGATGTGCTCATTGGGCTTGAACTGGAGATCCCGGTGATTGCGCTTGCCAAGCGGGAGGAGGAAGTGTACCTGCCTGGCGAGATGCTCCCCCGTCACCTCGATCCGAAAGGAATGGCATTGCGGTACCTGCAGGAGATCCGTGATGAGGCACACCGGTTTGCAGTCGCGTATCACCGGCTGCTGCGGAGTAAAAAGATGAAAGGAGAAAATTAACGACCTATCCGGATGGCTCACGTGACTGCACTATCCGGATGTGGAATGCCGGTATGTGGGTTATCAATTATCAATGAGGTATGTTGACTCCCCTTGTTATCTCTTAAAAATGTATTTCCCCTGTCATGATCTTTGTAAATGACGTACATTTATTATCTGAACAGACGATAACTCACAGGAGCATTCGTCGTGCGTTCCGGTGAAGCAGATCGAGAAGAACCCATAAAAGTCTTAGTTGTCGAGGACAGTCGTACCCAGGCGGAGATTCTGAAGAACACACTGGAAAAACATGGCTATATCCCCACTCTTGCTGAAAACGGCAAGGCTGCCCTGCAGATGATTGACACTGTTAATCCTGATGTGATCATAAGCGATGTGGTCATGCCGGTCATGGATGGCTATGAATTTTGCCGCACGATAAAAAATGATGAAAGGTACCGTCATATTCCGGTTATCCTCTTAACAATGCTGACTGACAGCAAGGATGTCATCTATGCCATGGTATCCGGTGCTGATAACTTTATCACAAAACCCTACCAGGGCGAATACCTCATATCACGGCTCAAAAAGATCCTTTTACGTAAAAATGCCCCGCAGTCCACAGATCTGGTGGAACCTCCGATTGAGATAATGTTATCCGGCAAAAAATTCTCTATCTCACATAACCGTCACCAGATAATCGAACTCCTGTCCTCGGCGTATGAAGCGGCAGTAATCCAGCACAACGAGCTGCTCAACGCCCAGCACAGTCTTGAGGAAGCAAATAATGAATCAAACCTGTATCTCGATATCATTACCCACGATATCAATAACGTAAATACAGGTGCTCTTGCACTCACGGAACTGCTATTGATGCGAGCTGGAGAATCCGAAAAAGGACTTGCCACACGTCTTGTCACCAGTGTCAACCAGAGCATTGAGATCATTGGCAATGTTTCAACGATCCGCCGGCTGCACGAACGCAGGGAAGCGTTGAAATCTGTTTTGCTGGATGATGTAATACAGAATGAGATACGGCGGTTCCAGAATACCCAAATCAATTATTCCGGAACCCATTCCCGTGTCTCTGCCGATTCCCTGTTGGATCAGGTTTTTATGAACCTGCTCGGGAACAGTATAAAATTTTCCGGCTCAAAAGCGGAGATTGAGATATCAGTAAAGGATCTGGGGGATATGGTTGAAGTTGTCGTTGCCGACAATGGCCCTGGTATATCAGATGAGCTGAAACCAACGATCTTTGACCGGTTCAAACGGGGGAAATCCAAAAAGAGCGGGAAAGGACTCGGACTTTTCATTGCCCATGAGCTTGTTAATAGATATGGCGGCAGGATATGGGCCATGGATAAAGTGCAGGGAAAACCGGAAGCCGGAGCTGCGATTCATTTCACCCTGAAAAAAACCGAATAAAAAAACATTCTTTGATATCTTTTTATCCTTCAGATTGTCATTTTTTTTAACACGCTCATTCAATCATTATTGATCTTTTGACCCTCTCATCGGCCAAAACAAAAACAAACAATAACACCCATACTCAATGACGACTGGAATTAACGCTTCGTGTGATAAGCGCGATGCGCTGCCCAGTTAAAAATCGGTCGGAACCGAAAGAAAAATTTTCTATAAATAGTAAGAAGGTAAACACCATCATTACTTTCGTAACTACGATCCAAAAAATGTGTATCCGTTCAATTAAAAATATTTAATGAGTGCCAGTAACATGATGCAGATTTTTAAGACCCGGAAGGACTCAGAACCCGCAGTCACTGACAAGACAGAGGTAATAGAGGCCGGTTGCTGGATACAATTGTTCAATCCAACAGAAGAGGAACTGTTTGCAGTTACCCAGAAATGCACCATCCCTCCGGATTTTTTAAAGGCGGCTCTCGATGATGAAGAACGTCCCCGCATTGACTATGATGAGGGTGTTGCGCTTATCGTTATGGATATCCCTGTTACCAATGCAAACGCGGAGATCAATAACCTGACAACCCACCCGCTAGGTGTGATCATGACCAATGATCACATCATCACCGTCTGCAGCCGGCAGACTCAGATCCTTGATGACTTTCTTGCAGGAAAGGTGCGTCACTTCAACACGATCAAAAAAACCCGCTTCCTGTTCCAGATCTTTTACCGGAATGCATCCAATTACCTCCACCATCTCCGGCAGATCGAGAAATCAATATCTCGTATCGAAGTCGATCTACATCGCTCCATGAAGAACGAGGAACTTTTCCAGATGATGGAGCTCGAAAAGAGCCTGATCTACTTCTCAACTTCATTAAAGAGCAATGAAGCAGTTCTTGAACGGATTCTCCGGACAAAACCGTTAAAGATGTATGAAGAGGATGCCGAACTCTTAGAAGACGTCATCATCGAGAACAAGCAGGCAATGGAGATGTCCCAGATCTACTCCCACATCTTAAACAGCATGACAGAGACCTTTGCCACTATCGTCTCAAATAATCTCAACATCGTGATGAAATTCCTTGCATCCGTGACGATCATGATTGCCGTGCCGACCATGATTGCCAGCTTTTATGGTATGAATGTGGTGGATCTCCCGCTCTCGAAAGCCCCATTAGCCTTTGAAACAATCTTTGGTATTTCTGTTATTATCTCGTTCTGTCTTGGCATCCTGATGTGGAAGAAGAAGATGTTCTGATCTTTTTCACTCTGAACATGACTTTGCATTTTTCCTGTGCCTGAATTTTTTGTGGCAACAGGGATCAAGGTTTTTTTTTAGTATGTCCCTGTTAAATCCAGATCCCTTACATGCGGGTAATGTGACGTATCAGCCAGACCGTAATAACCGTCCGATGTTAAGCATCCAGTGAATGTCTATCCTATTCGACAAATATTGTTATTCCATTGCGGACAATATTTACCCGCAACAAAGGGAAATTATATGGAAAATAAAGACGCATCAAAACCTTCTGTACAGGGTGGGAAAACTCTTGCCGAACAGGGCATTATTGAAAATATCTTCGAACGGGCGCTATGGAACGTTCGGTTTGTAGTAATTCTCGGCGTAATCTTTAGCGCACTTTCCGCAATTGTTCTGTTCATTGCCGGTTCTCTGGAGATATACCACATTCTTGTCGGTTTTATTCCGGGCAACCTCCACCCGCTCACCCATGAGCAGATACTGATCGGGATTATCGGAGCCGTGGATTTCTACCTGATTGGACTTGTCCTCTTGATCTTCAGTTTCGGTATCTACGAGCTCTTTATCTCTGATATCGATATCGCCCGGCTTGAGGGCGGGTTCGGGAGCATCCTTGATATCGAAAACCTTGATGATCTCAAGAACAAGATTATCAAAGTCATCATCATGGTACTGATCGTCACCTTCTTCCAGCGGATTCTGTCTATGGAGTTTACTACATCCATTGATATGCTGGCAATGGCAGTGTCGATATGTCTGATCTGCGTTGGGGTGTACTTCCTCGGCAGGCACGGACACTGATATTTTTTTTTGGAGTACTGGATAAAAGCCGCCCGGGAAAACTAAAAAAATACATTTCACCAGATTATCATAAGATTATGGTGACGGTGATTTATCGGAATTACAATTCTTTTTTAGTAGAGGAGGAATTTGAGTTTATCGTTGTTGTCGTTATGAAGTAATCCCCTTAAAAATTACATGAATCGTTCAAACCGCTCTTTTGTCACTTTGCAGATCGGGCAAATCCCCGGTGGTTGATCACGTGCACAGAGATAGCCACAGACTTTACAACGCCAGACCGGAAATGCCAGAGCCGCAACTGGTGATGATGAGAGAGAGAACGTCTGTTTCACCGCTAGATTTCCGCGCTCTGCTCGCGGTGGACGGCGCTCGGGAACGGGTGCTACAGCTTTCCTGCCATTTGCGATCTCATCACTGACATACAGGGCACAGTAACAGGCCCCAAAGTCATTGAGATCCGGATCGCGGTAATCGCATGGGCAGATGATGTCAAGATCCAGCTCATTTTTCCCGGATGCAAGCCGGCACGGGCAGGCACGGTACCCGTAACGCTGCTCATTTTTCATAAGCCCGGAAACAAGGTTCTTTGTAAATTCGGCATCCGGGTTCATCCGGTAGCCTCCCTCTGTTGCCTCTTTTTGCAGGATATGATAGGTCGCTACAACATCCTCTGGTTTGATTTCAATGAGAGTCATTTACCGGAATACCTCACGGATTTCCTGTTCCTTAAAACCGACAATGCTTTTTTTATTATTGATAACAAGTGTGGGAAATGATCCTGATGGATTAAAACGCTCAACAGTATTCATTGCGTCATCCTGCTCCTTTCCCTCAATGAGATCAACATACACATAATCGAATTCCACACCGATCTCACGCAGAAGTTCCTTTGTCTTATTGCACCACCCGCAGGTGCTCAGTGCATAGAGCATGATTGTGCCCTTGTTTTTTCCGCTGACATGTTCAATGCCCATACAAATACTCCATTCCCTACAGGGAAATTGCGATAAATAGTATTTAATTATGGGGATTGTGATCACAACAACCGAACATCAGAGCGCTGTGGACACATCAGTCCATTCCATTAAAACGAGAAGGGTGTCTTAAAATCTCACGAATAATCTGCGATGTTTTAACAGAGATAAATGTTGAAAAAATTTATTTGTTTTTCATAATGATGTTGACATCTTCAAGCAGTGCCTGAAGATCCTCTTCATGCTCGACTTCCATCTGGAGTATGCCCAGCACAATGTTGTAGGTAACCGGATCTTTGTCCTTTGTCTTCTTGAGCAGGCTGTTGTACGATTTAATCGCACACTGCTCACCCTTAATATTCTGTTCAAGTATTTTTACAATGAACGGATCATCAGGTGCATCGTATCCGCAGTTGGTGAGCTTGAACCATTGCTGGGGATTGGTAACGGGTGTTCCACCGAGTTGGATAATTCTTGTGGTAAGCAGGACCGCATGTCCTAACTCTTCAGTGGCGTGAAGGGTCAGTTCGGCAATAACAGCCTCCTTGTTGGGGCCCTTTACTACTTTTGAGCCAACCCAGTACTGGTAGTACGCGAGCCATTCATCAGCAAATGCTTTGTTGAGGAGCTTGACAAGCTCTGCAACATCAGTATCAACAATCTTTCTTCCAAATGTTCCCATGTTCGTTCACCTCATCTTTTTACGGCATGTGAATATCTACACTTCTTCTTTTTATCTGTATCCGTTTTAACAGAAATGAGAGTATGTTAAAAAAAAAGATTTCAACATTTTTATACAACGGCGCTATTATTTTTGTTCTAAAGGTAATTATAAAAATATTTTCCGTTATAAAAGACTGTCACCTGCATTATCGTTAATAACTATTCAGTTGCATGATATATGGAAATCATGAAGGCGGTTCTGGGTCTCGAAGATGGGCATTTTTTTATAGGTGAGGGATTTGGTGTTGAAGGTGAATGTTCAGGGGAACTCGTTTTCAATACGCAAATGACCGGATATATGGAGTCTCTGACGGATCCGAGCTATTTTGGCCAGATCCTCATGTTCACCTTTCCGCAGATTGGGAATTACGGGGTCGACAAACAAAATTTCCAGAATGAGAATGTCTGCGCCCTTGGATGCATCGCAAAAGAGATCTGTGAAAAACCCGCCGCCAACCCGTCCATCAGATCCTTTTTTGAAGAGAATAACCTTCTTGGCATGTGTGGTGTTGACACCCGTGCACTCACCATCAAAACCCGCGTCCATGGAACCATGAGGGCTGCACTCGTTGTCGGAAGCGATGATGGGAATTATGCAGTAAACCTGGCAAAACGGACCCCCCAGATTACCGATATTGTTCCTATCCCAGAAGTCTCATGCAAACATCCGTACCGTGTCGAAGGGAAAGGAAAGCGCATCGCGGTAATCGATCTCGGGATTAAGAAAAACATGATAACGAGCCTTGCAAAGCGTGGAGGGGATCTATACGTGTTCCCCCACGATGTGACTCCAGACCAGATTCTCTCCTGCAAACCGGATGCACTCTTTGTCAGCAACGGACCCGGAGATCCCAAACAGGCTACGCATGCTATCAGGTGTATCAGGGAACTGCTCGGGCAACTCCCAATATTTGGGATCTGCATGGGGAACCAGGTTTCGGCACTCGCCATTGGTGGCGATACCTATAAGCTCAAGTTCGGGCATCGTGGCGCAAACCAACCGGTCAGGTTTAAGGATGGGCGGATTTTCATTACCACCCAGAACCACGGGTTTGCGGTCGATGAAGACTCGCTCCCTGAGGGTTGCAGGGTCACGTACACCAATGTTAACGACGGGACTGTTGAGGGATTCGAGAACAAGGCACTTAAACTGACCACAGTCCAGTTCCACCCGGAGGCTTATGGGGGACCACGAGACACCGAAGCCCATTTCTTTGATGCACTTTACCGGAGGATTGCCTGATGCCCAAACGAACTGATATCAAAAAGG
>JANYBK010000247.1 GCA_025360805.1 Methanomicrobiales archaeon | reverse complement strand
TCTCTCCCGTTCTTCCTTTAAGTTGTCCATCACCCATGCAAATTCAAAGGTGGCCTTGCCTTTTGATGTAGCCTCCTTTCGGTAACCTTCGATGATATGTGCAGGTACTGCACCAGTTTCGAACATCATTCTTCCGACGGTTGTTGATTTACCGTGGTCAATGTGTCCGATAACAGCCAGATTCATGTGGGGCTTTTCAACTGCCATTAATCTCCCTCCAAATAAACGTTTAGACTGTCCGCTTACAGTCAGTTTATGCGAGTATTACATGTATGAGATCCATCTATATAAATCATTTTGATTGACGAAGTTTTTGCTTTTTAATAAGAAAATCAACATCGATATTATCATATCAGATGGTTGAATATCTTTTCTGCATGAAGACCTTGCCGTTTGAGCGGGATGAGAAAAAAAACCGGGTACTTGTTTCCTGTGCTGATGGAGATGTATCCGTGTACAGTCATTGCGCATACTGCCGGTACTGTAAAGGTGTATGGGTAGGAAAACGTCTGACTCCGACACCCCAGCAACAGGCTCTTAATGATATCAGGAAAGGATCTGCAACAGATGACAATCTGATGAATGCCGCAATGTTGTTCAACACCTTAATCCGGGATGGCTTGGCAATTGAATGCGAAGATGATGCAAACAAAGGGTTTGCTGGGATGTATTAGAATTTATTTTTGTCAATTTACCCGCAACCTCTTATGATTTTTCGTTTATGATTTTTCTGAAATGTTTTTCATTTTGGATATTATGGGAGTAACATGCCCCCCTGTGCGTAGCGTAACACCCGGTTCACTTTTATTTCCATGGGAAAAATCACAATGCTCTTCTCTATTTAAATTGGGGTAATTCTCGCCCGATTCCTGATCAGAAATTGGGTGTCAATGATTGTGTTGTAATAAAGAATCAGAATATGACAAGTGCAAGAATCGCACAGGCCCGGGTAATTTCGTTTGCGGCACCTACAACATCGCCATTCACTCCACCAAACAAACGTTTTGAAAGAATGAGCAGGATTGTCGGGCACAAGACCGCTGCCATGATGGCCCCAATTAATTTGAATGGTGCAATCGGAATGAAGAGTATTGGCGCACACAGGAGTGCGGCAATAATTGGGAAATGCGGTTGTGAGAACTGGTGGAGATAACTGTGAATCCCCTGCCTGAATGGCGTACCGTATGCTGTAAGAAATGTCATTGAAAATTTTGCACAAACCTCTCCAATGATGATAGCAAATACCAGAGAAGTTGATGCTTGTAATCCGGCAAACAGGAGAAGTGTAATTACGATCCCTGCCGCAACACCTCCTGCGCCAATATAACGGTCGGTGAGCGCTTTGATCCTCTTCTCGCGGTCACCATGTGCCATTAGTCCATCCCCCAAATCCAGCAGTCCATCAAAATGATGGGCGCCAGATATCAGCATAATCAGTGCAATGGCTACCGCTGCTGCAATCGTATGGTCCGCAATAAAAAAAACCGGGACTGCTACAAGTGCCCCAATGACATAACCAGCAACCGGGTAAAGATATGAATGCCGGGCAAATGGTTCGAGATCCTGCGGCTTACCCAGAGGAAGAATTGTGGTAAACTGCAAGAGGGATTTGAGAATTTTCATACGCATTCGCTGTAAAGTCTGGATGTGCAACCTGCAATTAACCCGGCAACCGCATCATCAAGAAACGGTCCGAGCTTTGCGAGTATCCCCGGTTTTTTCTGGTCATAACGGGTGAATTCAAACCGGGCATAGGTGCCCCCGATACATTCTGCTATTGCCATACCGATGATTTCATCGCTTAAAAGGAAGACCGGGTCATCAGCTATTTCGGAATTTTTTCGTTTATTGAAGAGTTCATCTTCAAGAAGGATCGCCCCAAGCAGGAGCGATGAGACATTTGGATCGGTTAGAGATTTCTTGATTTTGCGCATCATCTCCTCTGCCGCCTCTTCCTCCGGCATACCGTGGGATACATAGAGTCCCATAGCAGCATCGACAATATCTTCAAGCGTGATGCCGTTATCGCGCAACCGCTGTTCAATTTCAAACATATGAATAGGTGTTGTACCGAATAGACTATTATATCGTTGTGGATTTTTTTTACCGATATCTTCAAACTGGAATGAATCGACATATGAGTTGATACTTATGGGATTTCTTTTAAACAAACCAGATGTCATGTTTAAAAAACCGGTCTTCTGTGCCATTTTAGGAAATACCCTGCTCTCCACTGTGCCAGGAGTGTCAGGTGCCGGGGGAACTCCTGATAACACCCTGCTCACCCCAATTCTGGATGCTGAGCTTATTGTAACGGGCGCAATTACGAGTCATAACATAAAGCCAAACACCCCTACTGGCTGTCCTACACCGGCATCAATTACCCGTTCTATGATGGAATTATGTGATCTACAGCCATTATTTATCAACGCCGGGCTCCGCCACACACCAACAGTCACCTGCCTTGAAGTTTACGGTGAGATTGGTGAAGATCCACGCTTCCGCGAGGCAGTTCCTCAGGCACAGAAACTTTTCGATCAAGGGAAATGGATTGGAAAATTTCTTTCAGGGTTCAGTGATCTTATCGTGCTGGGAGAATGTGTCCCCGGGGGGACAACGACTGCGCTATGTGTTCTGCGTGCGCTTGGGTACGATGCATCAGTAAGCAGCAGTTTTGTTAAAAATCCGGTTACGCAGAAAGAGGAGATCTGCCGCATTGCTCTCGCACGTATCATGGCAGATCATGTCACCGCGCCATTGAATGTACTAAAATATACCGGTGACCCGATGATACCCGTTGCGGCTGGAATTTCCAGTACCTATAAAGGGCACATTCTCCTTGCAGGGGGCACCCAGATGCTTGCTGTGAGTGCAATAATTAAAGCAATGGGATTACGTCTTCCCTCTGTTGTCACAACCTCTTATGTGCGGGACGATCCTTCGGCCAATGTTGAGCAGATCGCCCGGCAGATTGGGGTAAAAATATTCTATGTTGACCCTGGTTTTGGGGATATAGGGCATGCTGGACTTGCACGGTATTGCATCGGAGAAGTCAAGGAAGGTATGGGGGCGGGTGGAGCGATGTGTCTTGCCTATCTCATGGGGCACTCTCCTGAAGATATACGGGCAAAAATCCTGAGGACTGTGAGTGCGTACAGCTGAACAGAATTATAGTGCATCAATACAAACCACAACATGATATGCGTCCAATCTATGTAGTCAATAATTTCGGTCAGTTTAATCACCTCATTCACCGCGCATTGCGGGATCTTGAAATTGATGTGGAACTGGTGCCCAATTCCACTTCCAGAGAACAGGTTGCAGAAGGATGCAGGGGAATTATTCTTGGTGGTGGCCCGGCTATTGAGCGTGCAGGGAATTGCTGCCAGTATCTCGATCTCGGATTGCCGGTGCTGGGGATATGCCTCGGGTTGCATATCATTGCAAAAAAATTTGGAGGGGATGTGCATCCCGGTCGCAGCGGTGGATACGGTCCGGTGGAAGTTGAAATCAGCAAACCTGATGAGATCCTTGCAGGTTACCCCGGCAAAGTGAGTGTCTGGGCATCGCACGCAGATGAAGTGTCACGGTTACCGGATGGATTTACTCTGCTTGCCCATTCATCCATCTGTAATAATGAGGCTATAGCCAATCTGGATAAACAGATCTATGGACTTCAGTGGCATCCGGAAGTGAGTCATACGTTCGACGGAAAACGCGTTTTTGAAAATTTCAACCGGCTCTCGCTAGATAATTTGAGGTAAATTATCGGGTATCAGTGCATTATGGAATTTGAACTCCGCAGGATCGTGCGTTGGGAATCGGTCTAATGATAATGTGCGTTTCAAATGTCGCGCTCTTTTTTAATCAGAAGCCCTTCAGTGCTTGGAAATTTTATATATTTGCAGGAGATATGGATGAATATGATAAGCAAAAATGCAAAATGCTGTGTTTTGTTGATATTAGGGATCTTTTTTTTAATTAATCCAGTGTTTGCTGCGATTAACACGATTCGTCCGGGCGAAACAGTTTTTATCGGAGAGCAGGGACTTGATGTAACACTTGCGATGGAGGGGGATACACAGATTGGATGGTGGGCATCGGGAGCGTCGATTGCGGGAAGTTCACCTACGGGAATTGTGACAGTTTCAAATCCTTTTTCCATCACCCCAAATATCTTTGCGTCTCAAACGGGTGTATGGTATCATCTTAAACCATCCGGGCAGGCAAACGGTACCGCTTTTAATGTTGCAGATCCGCAATTGGATATCAAGTTAGAGGATGCTACGGTTAATGTCGATGTAACTGACAAATGGGTCTCAACTGATGATGAGATCCGTTTCATGATTGACACAAATCTGGTGCCAATATCAGGAAGAACTGGTCAAAGTTTTACACCAATTACAATAAAAGTCCAGTCTCCTGGTGGATCGGTCTTTACGTCACTGATCAGTAATTCAGGAGTGACAACATCCATCGTCGACTATCCTGTCACAACAAACCCCCAGTATATACTACCGACCGGTCCAATCTGGGGGACTGCAAATCGTGCCACTTATCCGCCGGGTACGTATACTATTTGGGCGGAGTGCAATGTGAACAGCATGAATAACAATTATGGAGTGCCGGGTAAGACAATAAGCCGAAAAGTCAGTCTGCTCAACCAGGACCAGAACCCACTGATAGTGAACAAAGAATATGTGACAAACCCCTCAACACAAATAACCCTTGTTCCAACCACTAAAATAACAACAATCTCCACTACTACGGCGCCCACAACATTGAAAACACCCCCCTCGACTACTGCTTTACCCACAGTCTTGCCGGAGACATCCGTAGAGACCGTAATTCCAACAACCTCACTTCCCACATCCACTACGGCAAAATCCCCCGGATTTGAGACTTCCATTGTCGTAGTTGCAATGATTTTAGGGTTGGCATTCATTTTTAAGAAACGATAAAACTCTTTTTTCGCCTTCACAACATTTTATTAGCTTACTTTCCCATTCCGGTGTATGAACATTGTAACCACCGTGATAAAATCCCGTCATAGCGTGCGGAAATTCAAACCTGATACTGTCAGTGATATTGTAATAAAAGATGTACTCGAGTGCGCTGCGCTTGCACCGACAGCAATGAATCTCCAGCCCTGGTTGTTCGGAGTAATTAAAAATAAAGAAACTCTGCAAAAAATTGATTGTGTCCAAAGATCGGCTAAGATAATATCCTGAATGGGATGATCTCATTGTTAGTCAAAAACAAAAGGAGACCACCCCAAATGGAAATTATAG
>JANYBK010000202.1 GCA_025360805.1 Methanomicrobiales archaeon | reverse complement strand
TGTTTTGAGGTCTGTTCTCCATATGCCAGATTGGACATATGGGGGCACCGGGAAAGTATATAGATCTACCGGTGAATGAACGGGAGATCTGAAAAAGACAGATAGGTTTTTACTCAGAACTCTCTAATTGGAGAGTCTCCCTGTGCATTGCATTACTGGTACTAGTGCTTATAGGAGGTGTCCTTCCAGCATCCCTGCACAAACAGAACCTTGAAGCCATATCCGGAGATTCCATAAGCCAGCTCCGGCATATCGATTTTGCCCTCTCCAACTTTATTATGGAAGCAAAATATGATGTCCTTGGCCTGTCGCTGAACGATAATGTCCAGGTACAGGACGATTCCCATTTTACCAGTTTCTTAAACGCGTCTGAGGAGACATTCCAGTATTCGTATACGCCGCAGGAACAGACGATCATCAATACTTTCCGGGATTATCAGACCACGCATCCCTACGTCAGCTCGGTCTACATGGGCAGAGAAAACGGGGCATCTGTAAGGTCATATCCCCGAAAACCCACGCAGTACGACCCCCGCGACCGCCCTTGGTATATTCTGGCAAAGGAACACCCGGGGCAAGTCTCTGTTACCGATCCTTACAAAGCCGTCACAACGGACGATGTAAACATTGGGATTGTAACTCCTGTTCTTGACCAAAACGGAACGATGATAGGCGTGGTTGGCGCTGATATCACGCTCGTCAACCTGACCAGTTACATCACCACTGTTGGAAGTGTGAAGGGCGGGGAGATGATCCTTGTCGATCAACAGGGTACTGTTCTCGCTAGCCGGGATTCATCCCTTCTCTACAAAAATATCAATCAGATCCTTGGTGACCAGACACAGCTGTTTCTCACCTCAAAAGAAGGCGTGCTGGTTCTCAACGGTACTTACCTGATGTATTACACCTCTCCGGAACTCGGGTGGAAGATCGGCACTTTTGTCCCATTCAGTACCATTGAGCAGGAAATTAACAACTCTATCACAAGAATTCTCATGTTTGTCCTGCTGGCCCTTGTACTGCTCAGTGTAATCACAATCCTTGCCCTCAACTATACAGTAATCCAGCCTCTTACCCGGCTGACCGATGTGAGCCGGAGGATTGCCGAGACCGGGGATCTTGACCAGAAGATCGAGACCGGGGGTGCCGGCGAGATTGGGAGCCTTGCCTCTTCGTTCAAGGCGATGGTGGAAAAACTCCAGATAGACATCTCGGAACGTAGGATGGTGGAAGATGAACTTTTGGAGAGCGAGACAAAATACCGCCGCATTATTGAGACCGCGAACGAGGGCATTTGGGTCCTTGACCGTGGACTTAATACCACCTTTGTCAACCAGCGCTTTGCCGATATGCTCGGTTATACTCGCGAGGATATGATCGGCCATCATCTTATGGAGTATATTGCAGACGAGGACAAGCAGGTCATAGAGAACCAGATTGCAACCCGCAGAAAAGGGATGAAAGGCAGTTACGAATTACGGCTCATGCACCGTGACAGGCGGACGATCTGGTGCCTGGTTTCCGGCTCCCCGATCCTGGACGAGGCCGGTTCGTTCCAGGGTTCCTTTGGCATGTTCACTGATATCACGGAACGCAAGAAAGCCGAGGAAGCAATTCAGGATGCTCATCGTACCCTTGAGCATAAAGTCGCCGAGCGTACCCGCGAACTTGCACAGGCAAAAGAGGCAGCAGAATCCGCCGACCGGCTCAAGTCAGCGTTCCTCGCCACCATGTCACACGAACTCCGAACGCCCCTCAACTCCATCATCGGGTTCTCGGGAATCCTATTACAGGAGCTGGCAGGGCCCTTAAATGAGGAACAGAAAAAGCAGCTCGGTATGGTCTCTGATAGTGCTGAGCACCTGCTCGCCCTGATTAATGATGTGCTGGACCTCTCGAAGATTGAGGCCGGTCAGCTGAAGATCGCCAAAGAGCCGTTTTCCCTCCGTCCGGTGCTTGACAAGGTCGTCCGCACCGTAAACCCGCTTGCCCAGGTAAAACACCTGTCGCTTGAACTTGAGGTTGCACCAGAGGTGGGTGCAGTCATGGCAGACAGCCGCAGGGTAGAGCAGATCCTGCTCAATCTTCTCAGTAATTCGATCAAGTTCACCGAGCAGGGGTATATCAGGATCTCATGTGAGCCTGCAGGAAGTGAGGTCAGGATCAGTGTCACTGATACCGGTATCGGGATCAAACCAGAAGATTTAGAGAAACTGTTCCGGCCGTTCACGCAGGTCGAGACCGGACTGACCCGGCAGTATGAAGGAACCGGGCTTGGGCTTTCCATCTCAAAGCGGCTTGTCACCCTGATGGGGGGGACGATCACCGTAACGAGCGAATGGGGTAAAGGCAGCACCTTCAGTTTCACGATACCAGTTGACAGGAGTCCATTATGACAAAAATTCTCTATATCGAGGACAATGACCAGAATTTCTATCTGGTCAGTTTTATTATGACGGCAAAAGGGTTTGGGATGGTACGGGCACATGACGGCAGGGAGGGTATTGATCTTGCCACAAAAGAGAAGCCCGATCTGATCCTGCTCGATATCCAGTTGCCGATTATGGATGGATATGCAACAGCACGAGAGCTGAAAAAAATTCCTGACGTGAGTACAACACCGATTATCGCACTCACATCCTATGCAATGGCAGGCGATCGCGAAAAAGCCCTTGAGGCAGGATGCACCGGTTATATTGAAAAGCCCATCAACCCAAAGACCTTCGTCGAACAGATCACGGTCTACCTCCCTGCCGGTGATTCCCCGGGAGATCCCAGATGACCCGGGTTCTGATAGTAGATGATATTGCCTCGAACCTCTACTTGTTAGAGTCCCTCCTGAAAGGAAACGGCTTTGCAGTGACCTCAGCAAAGAACGGTGCGGAAGCCCTCGCTGAAGCAAAGAAATCCCCGCCGGATCTTGTTATCGCAGATATCCTTATGCCGGTGATGGACGGGTTTGAGCTCTGCCGGCAGTGGAAAATGGATGAGCTTCTGAGAAATATCCCTTTTATTTTCTATACGGCCACCTATACAGACGCCCGTGACGAACAGTTCGCCCGCAGTCTCGGGGCTGAACGGTTCATCATCAAACCCCAGAAACCTGACGTTCTTGTTAAAGAAATCCGTGAAGTGCTTAAAGAGTCGCAAAAAAGGACCGTTGCAGAGCCGGCACATCTCCCCAAAAATGATCGGAAAATCCTTAAGGAATATAACGAGGTATTGTTCCGCAAACTTGAGAAAAAGGTGATGCAGCTTGAGGCAGAAATTGCCGAGCGGAAAGCTGCGCAACAGCAGCGGGAGTCAGTGATTAAGGAACTGGAACAGAAGAACGCGGAGCTGGCACGGTTCACCTATACCGTATCCCATGAACTCAGGACACCTCTTATCACTATCCAGGGATTTTCAGGATTGATCGAAGAAGAAGTGTCCAAAGTTGAGAAGAATCCTGAACTCACAAAGTATGTAGAACGTATCTCTGGTGCCGTTGATACGATGGATAACCTGTTTGCCGATCTTCTCCGGCTCTCCCGGGCTGGACAGGTGATCAGCCCCCCTTTAAAAACATCTTTTGGATCCATTGCCCGTGAATCCGTTGATCTTCTTGCCCAACCGCTTGAGAATAATGGTGTGCGGGTTGAAATTGCCCCTACTCTCCCGTTTGTAATTGTCGATCATAACCGTATCCGGGAAGTTCTCGTAAGTCTCATTGAGAATGCCATCAAGTTCCGCGGTGACCAGAGTTACCCGGTTATCCGGATCGGTGTGGATATGACCGGGGAAACACCGGTCTTTTTTGTGCAGGACAACGGCATAGGGATCAAACCCCAATACCTCGAACGGATCTTCAACCTGTTCGAAAGACTGAACGGTAACGTCTCTGGGACGGGTATTGGCCTTGCAATCGCAAAACGTATTATCGAGGTACATGGGGGGAGGATATGGGCGGAATCGGAGGGTCCCGGTAAGGGAACAACAATCCGGTTCACGCTACCGGTTTCCGAGGGGCACACCGATAACAATAATAACGCGTAGATAAAAGAGAGATTTCTATGGTTGAACTTAACGGAGAACCCCTGCATATCCTTCTTGTTGAGGACAATGAGGCGCATGCCGAGCTGGTAATGCGGGGTATGAGAGATCAGCAGGTGGCAAACAAGATCCACCATGTTGTGGATGGCGAACAGGCACTTGACTACCTTTTTATGCGGGGGGCATATGTAGATCCGAAACAAAATCCCCGGCCAAATCTTGTGCTGCTTGATTTACGGCTGCCTCGTATTGACGGGCTTGAGGTGCTCAGGACCGTTAAAACAACACCGTCCCTTCTCCGGATTCCGGTTGTCATTCTCACCAGTTCCGATGCAGAAAGCGATATTGCCAAATCCTTTGATTACCATGCGAACAGTTACGTTGTAAAACCCCTTGACTTTAAAAGTTTTACAAAACTCATGAAGGATCTCGGGTTCTACTGGCTTGGCTGGAATGCAAAACCCTTAGGTGACTAAAGGCCGGGTGGCCCCGGGACAAGGGAGGGGTAATGGACGCCGGAACGGGAACAAAAGTTACCCACATACTGCTTCTTGAGGATGATAAGGCTCACCAGGAACTCATTCTCCGTATGTTCCGTGACGATCCTGAACAGTTCCGGATATCCGTTGCAGGAACGGTTCGCGATGCCCGTGAAATAATCGGGCGCGAAAACCCTGACCTGATCATCTCCGACTGGATTTTACCTGACGGGAAAGGAATTGAGGTACTGCCCCGCACGGACGGGGTTGTGACTATCCCCTTAATCATCATGACCAGTTTCGGGGATGAACGCCTCGCTGTTGAGATCATGAAATCCGGGGCGATCGATTACGTGGTCAAATCCGCAACAATATTTCACGAAATGCCCCATATCGCCCGGAGAGCGCTACGGGACTGGAATAATATACAAGAGAGAAAGCGGGCAGAACAGGAAAAGCAGGATTCTGAAAAACGTCTTGCAGATATCATCAGTTTCCTGCCGGATGCTGTGCTCGCAATCGATAACGATGGCCGGGTCATTGCGTGGAATGAAGCGATAGAACAGATGACCGGTGTTGCCTCTGAAGAGATGCTATTGAAAGGTAATTATGAATACAGCATCCCCTTCTACGGAGAGCGGCGACCGATTCTCATCGATCTAATCCAGATTAAAGATGAGGAGATTGAAAAAAAATATCTCACTTCCCGGTGGGACGGTGAACGAATATCTTCAGAGGTATATATCCCCACCCTTTTTGGCGGGAAAGGTGCGTATCTATGGGGGACGGCATCCCCACTCTACAATAGCGCTGGCGACCGCATCGGTGCCATTGAAATAATCCGGGATATCACCGAGCGCAAGCATGCCGAAGTGGCGCTGAAGGAAAAGGAAGCCACCCTTGAGATGCTCCTGAATGCCCCTACTGATACCATAGCACTCCTCGACCGGCAGGGAACCATTCTCAGTATAAACGAGGAGGGGGCAAGGCGACTCGGGGGTAATGTGCAAGGGGTAACCGGACGGTGTGCATATGATCTTTTACCCACGGATGTTGCAAGGGTAAGAAAAAAGCAGATCGACCGGGTCTTTGAGAGCGGTGAGCCGATTCGGTTTGATGATATACGGTCCGGCATGCATCTCCATAACGAGATATTTCCCATTTTCAATCCGGAACGTACGGCAGTTGATCGCATAGCGATATTTGCCCGTGACATTACCTTCCAGAAACAAGCAGAACTTGCCCTGCTTGATAGTGAGACCCGGTACAGGGATCTTTTCGAAAACATGAGTTCAGGTATCGTGATCTACGAAGCGACACCTGATGGTAAGGACTTCATAATCCGGGATCTTAACCGGGCAGTCGAAACGATAGAGCAGATCAGGAAAAATGAGATTATCGGAAAGCCCGTTCTCGAAATATTCCCCGGGGTTGTGGAGTTCGGTCTCTTTGCCGTATTCCAGCGGGTAGCAAAGACCGGGATCGCGGAATTGCACCCGGTTTCAATGTACAAGGACAATCGGATATCCGGCTGGCGTGAGAATTATGTCTATAAACTCCCGTCCGGTGAAATTATTGCGCTCTATGAGGATGTGACCGAGAAGAAACAGTCAGAAGAGGCACTGCGGCAGAGCGAAGAAAAATTCCGTTCTATGGTGGATGCGTCACCGGATATTATCTGGGAAATTGACAGGCAGGGAAATTTCTCATACATAAGTTCCCAGTGTAATATGCAGCTTGGTTATTCTCAGGAAGAACTCATTGGAAAACCGTTTTATTCACTCATACAGCCGGAATCCATTCCGGACATTAAAACCGTGTTCCTTTCCCATGTTCAGGAAAAAAGTTCATTTAGCTTCCTTGAAGTTCCGGCAAAACGTGGTGATGGAAGTTCCTGCATCATCGAGATCCGTTCCGTACCAATAACCGGTAATGATGGGCGTATCACAGGGTTCCGGGGGATTGCCCGCGACGTCACTGATCGCAAACAAGCAGAAGAGGCGCTTAGAGAGAGCGAACTGAGATACCGCTCCGTAATCGAGAATGCCGCTGAAGGGATCACCATTGCACAGGATGGAAAGTTGCAGTACGCAAATACCCGGCTGTTGGAAATGACAGAGGTAAGTTCTGAAGAAATTGCAAACCGTCCATTTACCGATTTTATCCACCCGGACGATCGGGCGCTCGCCTTTGAACGGTACCAGCGCCGTATATCGGGAGAGGATCCCCCCCAGAACTATGATTTCCGCATCCTTGGGAAAAACGGAAAGATTGTCTGGGTCCAGCTCTCCGCGGTCCGGATCGAATGGAATGGCAAGCCGGCCACGCTGAACTTTCTCATGGATATTACCGGACGTAAAAACGCTGAAGATACGATCCGCGAGAGCGAAGAGCGGTACCGCGCTCTCCTGTACGGAGCCGGGATAGGAGTCGGATACTGGACTACTGATGGTACCCTGCTTTTTTTCAATGAGATCAGCCTGAAACGTCTCAACGGAAAAGAGGAGGATTTCACAGGTAAAAACTTACGCGAACTTTTTGGAGATGCAGATGCGGAGATATATCTTGAACGAATCCGGAATGCTGCATTATCTCCGGACCCGATGGAGTACGAGGATTATATCAGCCTGCCTGCCGGGAAAGGCTGGTACCTGTCGGTATATACCCGTATTACCGGCCCGGATGGGACTGTGAGGGGAATCCAGGTCCTCTCCATGGACATCACGGAACGAAAACAGAATGAGGATACCCGTAAATCATACGAAGCCCGGATGAATTCCGCGATGGAGATCGGGAATCTCGCGTGGTGGGAGATGGACCTGCCGGACGGCGTAGTGCGGTTCGATGACCGAAAAGCAATAATGCTTGGATATTCCCCGGAGCATTTCCATCATTACCGGGATTTTACTGCACTCCTGCATCCTGAAGACTACGAACCTGCCATGCAGGCAATGCGGAATCATCTTGAGGGAAGAGAGTCCCGTTATCATGCCGACTATCGCATAATGGATGTTGCCGGAGACTACCTCTGGTTCCGGGATGTCGGGGGCATCACAAAGCGCCATGCAGACGGAGCACCTGCAAAAGTCACGGGTATCGTTATTGACATTACAGCCAGCAAGATGGCGGAAGAGGCAATTCGCACAAACGAGACCCGGTTCCAGGCCCTTATCCAGAACTCATCAGATATCATCCGGATTCTCGATCTTCATTGCCTGATTGTCTATGAATCCGCTTCTGCTGAAAGGATACTGGGGTATCCACCTGACTACATGATCGGAAAAGATCCTTTTGAGTACATCCACCCGGATGATATCGAGCGGGTCAAAAAGGATCTTCGGGGGGTGTATGAAAAGGAGAATGACGGAATCCCGACCGAGTTCCGGGTCAGGAAAGCCAGCGGTGAGTATCTCTGGGTTGATTCCATTGGAATCAATCTTCTCGATGTCGCCGGGGTTAACGGGATTGTTGTTACAACACGTTCGATCCAGCAGCGCAAGCAGGCTGAAGAACAGATCAAAAAAACACTCCGCCAGCTGGAACGGAGTGAAGCCCTGTTACGCAAAGTGTACGATATACTCCCCATAGGATTATGGCTGGCGGACAAAAACGGAACGGTTCTCTATGGGAATCCTGCAGGAATAAAGATCTGGGGGGCGGACCTTCATGTTCCGATAGAAAAATACGGTGTCTTTAAGGCACGCCGCCTCCAGTCCGGAGAAGAGATCGCACCAGATGACTGGGCACTTGATCATACAATCCATGAAGGGGTCACAATCAAGGATGAGATGATCGAAATTGATGCATTCGATGGGAAGAAAAAGATCATCCTCAACTATACAGCCCCACTATACGATGCTGCGGGAATCCTCGATGGCGCCATCGTAGTAAATCAGGAGATTACCGACAAAGTAAAGGCTGATGAGGCACTGCGGGAGAACCAGACCCGGCTTTCCACAGCTATGGATATTGCCGGTCTCGTTAACTGGGAGTTCGATGTCACATCCGGCATGTTCACGTTCGATGACCGGTTCTACACCCTCTATGAAACAACAGCCGAACGTGAGGGTGGAAACCAGATGCCGGCTGAGACCTATATGCGGGAATTTGTGTATCCTGACGATCGCCCGGCAGTGCTAGCATCGATTCAGAAAATTCTTGCATCAACGGATCCGAATTATGCAGGCCAGATTGAACACCGCATCACACCCCGCGACGGGAGTGTCCGTACCATTATTGCCCGGTTTGCCCCGGTCATGGGCCCTGACGGAAAAGTCATCCGGACGTTCGGTGCAAACCAGGACATCACAGACTTCAAGCTTATGGAATCTGAGATACGATCGTTAAATATCGTCCTCGAACAGCGGGTAAAAGACCGTACAGAAGCGCTTTTAGAGACTAACGAGAAACTTAAAGAGGAAAATGCCCAGCGTCTTGAAGCGGAAGGAAAACTCCAGGCATCCTATAATGAGAAAGTGATGCTCCTAAAAGAGATCCACCACCGTGTCAAAAACAACCTCCAGATCATTGCAAGCCTCTTAAACCTCCAGTCCCGACGCGAGCAGCTCATGCTCAGGCTGGGCGAGGAAGTGCCGTACTCGGCGACGGTCGAGATCGAAAAATTCGAGGAAGACGGCGAAATGCTCCGCATCGCCGCCGTTGTGTGGGTCGAGCGCGAAAGCCAGAAACCCATCGTGATCGGCAAGGGCG
>JANYBK010000195.1 GCA_025360805.1 Methanomicrobiales archaeon | reverse complement strand
ACCGGGGCATTCCTCGGCGCAGGAGTGCTCTCCTATGTGATCATTCCTGGACTCCTCGTAGTCTGGGACCGGGTTCTCGATCATATGGAATCCGGAGGAACTGGTCCAAAGTAACGCAATTAAAAACAAACGGGGTGGGGGAGATTTCCCCTGCCCTACTTTTTTTGTATTCCGGTTTAAACATTTCAATCGGGATCTGGTCAGGAATTTCCAATCAAAGTCCGGTTGAAATTTTTCAAGCAAGGTTCGATTGATCAGTGAACGGTTTTCTATCAAACTTCGATTGAAAATTTCGAGGCAAAGTCTGGCTAAGATTTTCAATCAGGATCCGGTTGAAAATTTTCAATCATGGTCTGCTTGAAAATATTACATCAACATTCGTTGAAAAAATTCCATGCAGATATCGGGTTAATGCACAGATCAAAAAAGAAATTATTCAATAGAATTTTTTTTAAAAAAAAAGTCAGCCTTTTTGTATCTCAATTAATCGAATCGTAAATACGAGATCTTTTCCCGCAAGTGCGTGGTTCTCGTCCCAGGTGATCGTTGACGGGGTGACATTGATTATTTTTACCCGTGCAACAGCCCCATCAGGTTTCCTTGTAATTGTCAGGACACCCCCAACCTCAGGCTTTACATCGTCAGGCAGCGTAGACCGGTTCACGGTATGGACAAGTGCATTATTATACGGGCCATAGGCTCTGTCAACCGGAATATTCACAGTCTTTGTCTCTCCCTGGGACATGCCGGTGACTCCTTCTTCTACACCTTTGATAACCCTGCCCTGCCCGATAATAAACGTAAGCGGGGTTGTGTTCACATTCGAATCAAAGACCGTTCCATCTGTAAGACTGCCGGTATATTCAACCGTCACCATATCCCCGCTCTTTGCACCGGAAGGATTGAGCAGGATATACCCGATTACAACAAGAATCAGTATACCTGCTGCCGCAACCATTGCAAGTTTCGGGTAGAGTCTTTTTTTGGCTGCAACCGCTTCCCTGCCCTTGACCTTCTCAGACTTCTTCATGGTTTTCTCCTGTACAATAATCCGGTCAAACATATACATTTACCTCGGTAATACCAAGGGGTTCAGAAAAAACAAAAACCGGTATCGTCAATTTTATCGGCAATATGAGTACGGTTCTCCATAAGTTGTAGTGAATCGCTATCACAATTGCACGGTATTTATACCAACAGAACGAACGTGTTGTTGTTGACTATGGCTGATCAAGTGAAGGTTGCAGATGTTGCAGGAAAAAAAGTCCAGTGGGACGCTGCGCAGATGCGCAAAATAAATGAACATCCCTGTTTTTCCGAAAAAGCATGCCACAACTTCGGCAGGTGCCACATACCCGTTGCTCCCAAATGCAATATCCAGTGCAATTACTGCATCCGGGACTTTGACTGCGTAAACGAGAGCCGCCCCGGGGTTACCACTAGGGTATTGAATGCCGATGAGTCCATGGATATGGTAAAAAAAGTGGTAGAGAAGTACAATTACATCAAGGTTGTCGGCATTGCCGGACCCGGTGAACCGCTGGCAAACGAAGAGACATTTGAAACGCTCCGCCGCCTGCATGAAGAATACCCAAACGTGATCAAATGCATAAGCACCAACGGCCTCGTGCTACCCGACAAGATCGATCTGCTCCAGAAATATGATGTAGGTAATATCACAGTAACCCTCAATGCGATCGATCCCGAGATCGGTGCAAAGATCTACCAGTTCGTTGATTACAAGGGTAAACGTTATTCAGGACTTGAAGGGGCAAAATTACTGCTCTCCCAGCAGATGAAAGGTATCGAAGAAGCAGTAAAGCGGCATATGATAGTCAAGATCAACACGGTCTATATCCCCGGCATCAACGAAGACCATATCCCGGCGATTGCAAAGAAAGTCGGAGAGATGGGTGTGTACACCTTCAACGTCATCCCGCTCATCGCCCAGTATAAGTTTGCAGACATTGCCCCGCCAACTCAGGAGATGAAGAGGAAGATGCAGGACGAGTGCGGGAAATATGTCAAACAGATGCGCCACTGCCAGCGCTGTCGTGCTGACGCGATCGGCAAACTCGGTCACGATGTCCAGTCGTGCATGTATGAAAAGAAATAACAAATTTTTTCACATTATTTTTTCACATTTTTTATTCAATTATTAAAAATTAAGAAGGCAGCTTTGCATTCGGAAGATCAATCCGTTCGCCGCTGCTGGCCATATTTATAATTCGATTCATCTCGTCAATCACCGGGTGCAATGATGGAGGAATTGCAGAATCCTCAGCAATCACGGTCTTGCCGTGATAACTGATGGTATACCGGTAATAATCGGCAGCCCCAAGCCGGGCGGTGTAATTGCCCTGCAACATAGAGAACTGCGCTTCATTAAAAATTCCGGTAATCCGTTCAAGCTCACTCTGGTTTAACGCAATCTCTTTGCTGACTGTTTTTCGCGATATGACTGCAACCCCGTTATTAAAAATTACAAGCCTGTCATCGAGACCGGCAATACCTCCGGTGCGCTGATAATCAACAAATACCGCAGGAGGCTTGGGGTTCGATACAGATGGTGTTTTGACACCCAGACACCCGGATATCGCTACTGCTGCAAGAAACACGACAATAATTGCCGCTATCCATTTCCTGATTGTCATCCCTCCAATGCCAGTGAATTATACAAATGATATGTTAGTTTACAGTTGCACTACATCAGCCTTGACTGGTTTTCCTGTGGTTTTGCGCCCGGTGACGTCTTCTAATACATTGATGAGATTGTCAAGCTTTTCGTTTTTAAACGCTTCCCTGAAGGCATGCAGCTCTGCGGCATTCATGATCATGATTCCTTTTTTCTTCATGGGGAGCCCGTTTTCTCCGATGGGGTTGATGTCAATGGCAAGAGAGGCAGCCCGGTTCTTGTACTGGGGAAGCCGGATGATGGAGACACCTTTAACAGAAGTATTCTTGCGTTCCCAATCCTGTCCGGATTCAACAAATTCCTTAAGACTTTCAGCTAGTTCCATAAGAACAACTTTTGAGTTATATATTAAAAGGCTATCCGTTCTGATCCTGACCGGGCAAGTTCCATTGTCTTCAAGAGCAGATAATTGCAGGAAAAATTACCCGGTCTTTTTTGTTTATGTATGGCTGTCTGGTATACCATATATGGATGAACAACAGACGTTACGATAGATACCCATGCCAAAAATCTCCCTTTCTTCTGACATTTTATTCTCTCTTGACCAGACGCTCGGGTGTGGCCAGGTATTCCGTTGGGAGCGGACAGAAGAAGGGGTCTGGTACGGCGTAGTCGGTGACCGGGTCATTAAGATACAGCAGGATGGATCGAATCTTGTATTTGAAGGAGCGAAGACCGCATTCATCCGTAACTATTTTTCCCTGGATCTCGATCTGGTGCAAATAATAAAAAAGATTGACCAGGATCCATTCATCCACACAGCGATCAGCAGGTGCACAGGGCTTCGTCTTGTCCGGCAGCCGCCCTGGGAGTGCACAGCATCCTATATCTGTTCTACAAACTCCAACATTCCCACGATCCGGCGGAGGATCGCATCTATAGCGGAACAATTTGGAAAAGCGATCGAATTCGAAGAAAAAACATATTACACATTTCCTGATCCTTCCGCCATCTCCTGCGGGGGGCTTGACGGCCTGACAGAGTGCCGGCTGGGCTACCGCCAGCCCTATGTTTTTCGTTCTTCCTGTTCAGTCACTGAGGAGAAACAATGGGAAGAGACGATCCGCAGGCTCCCATACGAGGATGCCCGCAAAGAACTGATGAAACTGCACGGTGTAGGCCCTAAAGCTGCCGACTGCATCCTGCTGTTTGCATTCCAGAAGTACGAGTCATTCCCGGTCGATGTCTGGATTCGGCGGATCATGCAGCAGAATTATATCAAAACCCTGGATCTGGAAGCCGGACTCACAAACCGGGATTACAATACAATCCGGCAGTTTGCCCGGGAGCATTTCGGGGAATACTGCGGGTATGCGCAGGAGTATTTGTATGCGGCAAGAGAGGGGTGAACGCTAAAGGATACTAAAAAAGATAATCTGATTATAAAATTTATGTCCCGATGTCCCAGCTGCACTGGTATTTCTTCTGCTCTTTTGATTGCGCATCGATAGAAAGCCCGAGCGAAGAAAGCTTGAGGTTTGCTACCTGCTCATCGATCTCCTGCGGGACTTCATACACTCCTCCCTTGAGTTTTTTGCCGTTTTTAGCAATGTACTGGGTGCAGAGCGCCTGAAGTGCGAAACTTAAGTCCATGACTTCAATCGGGTGGCCCATGCCTTTTGGGGTTGCAAGGTTGACAAGCCTGCCCTCGGCAAGCACATGGACCGCTTTTCCTTTGAGCATGAACGTCTCGATACCTTCGCGCTGGATAACCTTGTCTGCGTTCTTGTGGAGCCATTCGATATCAATCTCGACATTAAAGTGGCCGGCATTAGAGAGGATTGCACCATCCTTGAGTTTCTTGAAATGATTCTGGTTGATGACGGCAACATTTCCCGTTGTGGTTATGAAAATGTCTCCAAGTGCTGCTGCCTCGTCCATGGTCATGACCATATACCCGTCCATGTGTGCTTCGAGTGCCCTGCGGGAATCGATCTCGGTGATGATGACCTTGGCCCCAAGCCCGTGCGCCTTCTTTGCAAGACCCCGCCCGCAGTACCCGTAACCTGCCACGACAACATACTTACCGGCAATCAGGGTGTTGGTCGTGATCATGATAGAGGTGAGTGCACTCTCTCCGGTCCCATGGACGTTATCAAAGAACCGCTTCATGGGCGTATCGTTTACAGCGATGACCGGAAACTCGAGTTTGCCCTCTGCTGCCATTGCACGAAGGCGGTGGATACCCGTAGTTGTCTCCTCGCAGCCGCCAATAATGGTTTTTATGAGATTTCGGCGCTTGGTGTGGATATAGTGGATCAGGTCCATACCATCGTCAATTGTAATGACCGGTTTTGCATCCAGCACGAGATCAATTGCGGCATAGTATTCCTCAACAGAGCAGGCGCGCTTTGCATAACAGTGAACATTTTTAACCGAGTTCAATGCCTCTGCCACATCATCCTGCGTGGAGAGCGGATTGCAGCCGGTGATATGAACGACAGCCCCGCCCGCAGCAAGCGTTGAGACGAGATTTGCGGTCTTTGCCTCGACATGGAGCGCCATGCCGATTGTCATTCCTGCGAACGGTTTTTCCTTGACAAACTGTTTTTTTATGGCTGCGAGCACCGGCATGTACTGCGCTGCCCATTCGATCTTCAGCTTTCCTGAACTCATGAACATCCTCGTATGGTAAGGCCGTATAACAGGCCCGCCCGGATAATGACTACCCTATCAATAGGCACGGCAAGTTACATAAAAACTCCGTGAGCGGCAAACGGAGTGGAAACGTAGAAGAGTATTCGCCAACAAAGGTGTATCCAATGGTGCTCACACGGCGGATCATCCCCTGCCTCGATCTAAAGGACGGAAGAGTGGTCAAGGGTACGAATTTTCTAGGGTTAAGAGATGCCGGCGACCCGGTAGAACTTTCCGAGCGGTACAATGAGCAGGGCGCAGATGAAGTGGTATTCTTAGATATCACCGCGTCTAAGGAAAAACGTGGCATCATCATCGAACTGATCAAACGGGCAGCAGACCAGCTCTTCCTCCCGCTGACGGTCGGAGGAGGTATCCGTTCCTTGGAAGATATCCAGCAGATCCTCCGGGCTGGTGCCGATAAAGTGAGCATGAATACGAGCGCAGTGCATGATCCTTCCCTTATCACGAAGGGGTCAGAATCATTTGGCACACAATGCATTGTTGTTGCTATGGACGTGCGCAGGAATTTTACCTCAAACGAAAAAGCAATCCCTGTGTATCTCGAAGACGGGAGGAAGTGCTGGTACGAGGTCGTAATCTACGGGGGCAGTAAACCGACGGGCATCGATGCTGTCGCGTGGGCAAAAGAGGCTGAGGAGCGAGGGGCAGGAGAGATCCTGTTAACGAGCATGGAGACCGATGGCACGAAGAACGGGTTTGATATCGCGATTACCTCTGCTATTTCCGATGCAGCCGGCATTCCGGTAATCGCTAGCGGCGGTGTCGGCACTCTCGAACATTTCTATGACGGTTTTACCAAAGGAAAAGCCGATGCCTGCCTTGCGGCAAGCGTCTTTCACTACGGTGAATTCACGGTAAAAGATGTAAAAGAATATCTCAGAGCACGGGATATCCCGGTACGGCTCTGAGATCGAACTCGAACGCAGCAACAGAGTGCTCAAGTTCAAACGCGTTCAACACGGCTGGATGGATCTCGCCAAAGACTCCAATCTTTTTTCCGGCAACGATAATATCGCCACGGCGACCTTCAATGAATGCCGCGTCAGCCGATTCCTTCACGGTATAGTCAATAGAGAGCTCATGGAGCATCGCATCAGATGAGGCGTAAGCCTCCGAGAAGTCCGCATCCGGATGCGTGCTGACCCCGGCTGCCTGCTGGTAGGTGAGGCAGGAGTCCACGACATCGCCCACGGTAAAGAGGCGCTGCGGGAGTTCGCGGTGCCGGTTCAGGGTTAAAAATTCAAGGAGCAGGGGCAGGAGCTCGGTCCTGACCACCGTATTCTCGATGCTGATCGGGTGCATGACATGGAGGACACCCTTCTTTTCATCGCGCTGCATCTTTTTGTAAAGCACATCTTCATTGGTCAGCGTAAACGGCATCACTTCGAGGTAGCCAAGACCACAGAAGGCTTCGCGGGCTAAGGCTGCGTTGACCTGCACCGGGTGGGGTTTTCCCACGGTGAAGGTTTTGGGCGGCTGGCTTTCGAGCCGGTCATACCCGTACGCAATTGCCACATCCTCAAAGAGATCCCAGTCATGCATAATGTCAGCACGGTAGCAGGGCACCTGTACTTTCACCTTGTCGGCACCTGCCGGTTCAGCACCAAAGCGCATCTTCCGGAGAAGTTCTGCCATCGACGCTGCTGTCAGCTCGATTCCGAGTAGCCGTGAGCACTCTTTCACGCTCACCATTCGTTCTGCGGGGGCTAGGGTAGGCGTCTGTACGCCACCGATCTCGACACTCTCGATCTTCGCACCTGCTTCAGCCATCGCGGTGCAGATGATGTTGACCGCTACACTGACCGCACGTTTGTCGGTGCCGGTCGTATCGAGAAGGATGTTCTTCGTATCGATGGTCACCCGTGTCCGCTCACCATTAATGATCGGGGGAAACGAGAGAACATGATCATCGTCGTCCACAATCAGCGGATAGAGTGGGAAATCCCTGACTATCTTTGCATAGTCCCGGCCTTTCGGGTGCTTGTCGAGGATCTCTGTCATCGTCATTTTTTCTTTGAAGTCGAGCGGGATGAACCCCCGGCTCGGCCGGGAGGCAATGTAATGGAAGGGAGGCTTGACGGTATCCATATCATGGATGCCGATCGCAACCTTGCTCCTCCCCCTGCCGACCGCCCAGTGGAGTGACTCCTGCAGGGACATGATGCTCTGGATCGACTCGTCATCGAACGAGACCCCACGGATAACCGCTGCCCCGAGAACGGGACGGATGTTCGCGAGCGCGGGATCGACGGTGAATTTTATGCCGGATGATTTGACCGGGTAGGATGAGAGGCCGGTCTCAATCCCGAGATAGCCCCGCATGGCACGTGCCACGCCTTCCGGTGAGAAGAGGTCGGGGCGGTCCGGGAAGAACTCCACGTCCGCGTGGTCCTCTTCGATCCGCTCAACATCCGAGCCGATGAGTGCGACTTTGTCGAGAATTGTTTTCCGGTCAGTGCGGGTCAGCCGTTCAAGATACTTGTAGGGAAGTGTGATGACGGCCATGTCAGATCCCTCCTTTATTGTGTCGCAACGAAGGCGTCTCGCGGAGGAACGCCACATCACTCTTATGCAGAAGGCGAAGATCCTTAAGACCGAGACGGAGCATCGCGATCCGGCTCACTCCAAGACCCCACGCAAGGACCGGGTAATTAATCCCAATCGGTGCGGTGACCTCTTCGCGGAAGACTCCGGCGCCACCCATCTCGATCCAGCCGATCCCGTCAACATACACCTCGGCATCGAGGCTCGGTTCAGTGTAGGGGTAGAACGAGGGTTTGAAGCGCACGCTCTCGAAGCCCATACGGTTGTAAAACTCGCGGAGGATCCCGAGCAGGTTCCCGAATGAGACGTTTTCATCCATTACGATCCCTTCGAGCTGTTCGAACTCAGCAAGGTGAGTAGTGTCGATTGTCTCGCGCCGGTAGACCCTGCCAACACAGAATGCTTTAACAGGAGGATTCGGGTTGTTAGCTAGGTACTGTATCGAGACACTGGTGGTGTGGGTCCGGAGCACGCACTGCTCAGCCTTCTCTTCCTTCCAAACTCCGCCCCAGCCGGTCGATGAGGTCTCGCCGCCGCACTCGTGCATAGCCTTCACTTTCTCGTATCCCTTCGGGAGCGGGAGGGTCTCCCGGAGATAGAACGTGTCCTGCATCTCGCGGGCCGGGTGATCCTGTGGCTGGAAGAGGGCGTCGAAGTTCCAGTAGGATTGCTGGACGATCCCGCCGTAAAGTTCCGTAAAACCCATCTCCAGCAGAATCTCCCGCATCTCGCCGATGATTCGCTGGTACGGGTGAATCTTTCCGGGATATGCTTTCTTTGGGAGCTTGGTTACATCGTACTTGCGGAGGTTGGCATTCTTCCACTCACCTGAAATGATCTGTTCGCGGGAAAGGGTGCCACTCTCGTCGCGGAGGTCGAGACCTTGTTTAACGAGCGCAAGCCCGGCAGGAGTAATGGCAATTGCGTTCCTGACGGTCTCTGATTCCTGTAAAATACCGCGCTTCATGAGATCTTTTGTACGGGGATTTGCATCGGATGGTTCCCTGAGGGAGGCTTCATCCTCAACAGTAGACGCCCCAGGAGTTTTTGTAACAGAAGTACCCTCAACTTTCACAAATCCCTTCTTTCTCAGCTGGCCAAACCCGATCTTAAACGCTTCGTGCTTCTGGAGATCGGCAAGCGTAGTTCCCGGCAGGATAAAGCGAAGCAGCTGCGTCTCGGGAAGCCCTTTCTGGAGATATGCCTTTCCCTCATCCGTGTATACAAACTCCTTTGCTACAACCCGTTCAACATTAACAAGCCCCTTGTCCCCGGCAAGGTGGGCCCACTGCACCACTGCTTCTGGTGTTGCACCCAGCAGACCTGCAAGGTGCGGGGCATCTGCCTTCTTCTCCTTCTCAAGTATTGCAAGCAACCGCTTCTCATTCTGTGTCAGTTCTGCCATCTCACACCTCAATCCTGTCTGAAGCTGCGTCCATCTTTTCCTTAAAGTCTTTAAGGAACGTAACTACCCGCTCGGCAGTCTCTTTCTTGCACTGCCCACATGTGATCTCGCCACCCGTGCATTTCCTCCGGATCTCTGCCAGCTCCGCATCATCTGTCACCATGTGGAAGAGATTAAGCAGGTAGAGTGAGCACTTGTCCGGCTCGCCGCCAAGCCGTTTCTGTTCTTCCAAAGTCACCCGTCCACCCGTGATCCCGCTCATCACTTTCTTTCTCACAACCGCCTCGGGCTCGTAGAACGAGATGATGCTCTCCGGGACACTACTCGACATCTTGCCGCCCGTGAGCCCCGGCATGAAGATATGATAGGTGGAAGAGGGCGTGTAAAAAGCATAGCCGCCGTGAGCCCGCTCGATCTCCCGCACCTTTGCACTCACATCAACGCACTGCGCATCCCTGATATCCACGTGGCCTTCGTATTTCTTCGCGTGCGGGAACGCCTTTTTCACCGCTTCGAGCGCCGCTTCCGGTGCATTCTTCGACCGGACGCTGATGTACCCGTCCCGCTCCTCCACGGTGAACATCCGCATCTTGTGGGCGACTCCCCGGGTGAGGCGGATATGCGGATCCTGGTCGACACCAACCGGCACGAGCGTGGGGGCAGGTTCCCGGTCAATCTGGGGATAGAGGATATCGGCCACCTGCGTAATCACGCTGTCCGCATGGGCGATATCGGTCTCCGGAGAGAAGCCGTAGATCGCGGAGAGGTCCGAGAAGTTTACCTTCATTGCTGCTTCGAATGCGAGATCTTTGAGCCGTTCATTTTTGCTCTGGAAATACGTGGTTCCCTCAAACCCAAGTGCATAGAGGCAGGCGAGATATTCCCTGCCATATTCCCGGCACTTCTCCCACGAAAGGTCCCGCACCGCATGGGCTTCGCGGTCGGCTATGGTCACGTACCCGTTGCCTCCCTGCTGGACATGCCAGACAACTTCCTTCATCACCATAAGGTGGCCGAGATGCGGGTGGCCGCTTGGCATGAATCCGGTTAGGATATGAAACGGTGTGTGATTGCGGATTGCACTCGCTATCGGGCGGTAGTCCCGGTGGCCGACAACAATATTCCGGCGCATAAAGTAGGGGACGGACGGAAGATCTGCTAATACCGATTTAATCGGGTCGATGCCGAAATCGGCAAAGGTTTTTTCGATATCGAGAGACGGTGTGCTTGACCAGGGGTTGTTCTGCGGTTCCGGCATGAAAGGTGCTCACAGTTTGATTCGTGCAAATTCCACGAATTGGATTCCGTTAGTATGTACAGCGCCAAACAACATCTTCTTTTTGACACTGTGCGCCATCCGGACCGAGCGCGAGATTGCGCTCATGGGGAGAGCGGTATCGTTCTCCACTGCATGTACCAGCAGATCGGA
>JANYBK010000162.1 GCA_025360805.1 Methanomicrobiales archaeon | reverse complement strand
GTTATGCCCGACAATCAACGAACAATGTCCTAATGATGCATGGTATTGTTCTAATACCAAAACCAGAGATTGTCCCTTATCCTGTGCCTCTTTAGTCGTGATTCCATGAATCGCTGAAGCGGTATCGGGGATAATAAAAATATCGGGTCTGATAATTGAACTATTCTCGGCGATTAATGTCCCGTCATTCTCGCACTCAATCCATGCCAGTTCTACCAAGCGAGGCCAGTACGCGGACGGGTTCCTTAATGGATTTTTTGTCCTGGGGAGTCCGGTTGTTTCAGTATCAATAAAAAGAATCATGTGCTCGAATCTGCACGAAACGAATGTCAGGATCGGTTTCCGTCAACAGAAATCTTAGTCTCCCTGAATGATTCATTCCCTCGTACCTCAATAACTTTTCTTATCTCAGCGCGAAAGTGAAAACCCCTCTATCCCGAACTCATGAATAACCGTCATATGTCATTGACCAAGTCAACTATTCTGACCTGCCTATAGGTTAATTGAACCATTGGGAGACTTCAAATTCCAAAAATATCTCCGACGGAGAAAACCCCTCTCCGACATAAACCCCCTCCGGAAAACAGGGGTTTCTTTCATTCGCCCCTGCTCCAGCCTGATCTCAAGCGAGATCGGCCATCCAATTGAGCCTAATTGCGCACATTTGACACTCCGACGTTATTTTTCCTGATACGGGCTCGCAGAGAGGAGATAAAATTGAATTTACATCCATTTTCCCTGAATTCCGCACATTTCCCGATCCTGAATACAACATACACTCAATTGAAAAGTCCAAAATGGCCCCCATTTGCCAAAAGGAGCCCTATTTGAAAAACCAGTCCTTGTCTCTTTTCAATACTCCCGGGGGCCCTTCCCTCCGACGGAAACCGACAGAAAGAGCTGCATCCGGAGGAAGGTATATCAGAGGTTTACCCGGGAGTCAAAGTTCAGGAAGGCGGTCATATACGATACACAGGCAAACGGGTTGGTCGTGATGACCGACCGAGCGATCGTGTTGAACGCCGCAACGTCTGCAATCGGATCCGCGGGTTCATGGACCGCACTCCTGGTTACATTGCTCTGTACGAAATCTGCCATAAATTTTCTCTGGTTCCCGCCCCGGGTCCCTTGGGCTAAAATAGTACTCTGTATGACGGGGAATTTAGGTTTTATGAAGGGGGGGAGAGTTGGACAGCGCTGGCCCATTTCAGTTTTGGCATGCGGGCGAGAAATCACCTGTTCGAATGTCCGGCCAAATTACCGGCAGCTGATCTTGATTCTGCATGGGCTGCCCTGGTTTGAGGAAGTCATCGAAAGGAAATTCGATTATGGTTTTGGAAGAAAAAAGGTCTCTTTTCTGGAAATTTACAAAACCCGGCAGATTGAAACTTACTTTCCGTGGGCAACAACCAGAAAAAGAGAAGGATACTGAAGCAGTACAATGCTCCGGGTCAATTTCGCTGGGACCCCGCGTACCTCACTCACTGCACGGCTGGTTTTAAGGTAGGGTTCGTAATGTTTCCATTCACGGAGGCAACCGCGACCGCTCCTCCTCTTGCTTTTCTCTGAAACAAAAAACGATGAGTATTCTCCCGGTAACCAAACGTTGATTATTCCTCCCAACAATGAAGAATAAGACACTACATGACGGACTCGGCCCTTTTACGGATAATCGAAGTCATCGTCCGTACGCTCGACCCGGATACCATCATCCTGTTCGGATCACGTGCACGGGGAGACGCACGGGAAGATTCCGATTTCGACATCTGCGTCTTAAAAGACGGTATTGCACAAAGGCGCCCGCTGGCACGCAAACTCTATCGTGCGCTCTATGGCGTTGGCGTCCCGGTTGAACTGATCGTGGAAACATCGGATATATTCTCGAAAAACAAGGATAACCCGCATCTCATCTATCGTGACATTGCCCGGGACGGGAAGATCATCTATGAAAAACCGCACACTGGTTGAACAATGGCTCAGCCGTGCTCAAAGTAATCTTGACCGGGCACGTGCAGGAAAGGTTCGGGAGACCATTCTGTACGAAGACCTCTGTTTTGACTGCCAGCAGGCTGTAGAGAAATCGCTCAAAGCATTGCTGGTGGCAGAAGATCAGGAGAGTCCGCATACCCCTGTCATCGCCCGCCTGCCCGAAATCCTTGAACAGGGCGGTATGAAAATTCCTGATGATGTGAAGTCTGCGGCTGATCTCACCGAGTATGCTGCGGTCCACACCCGGTATCCCCAGTACTTCTCTAATTTTTGCTCTGTAGAAATCCTCTTCAAAAACGACGGTACCAATAACCGAAAG
>JANYBK010000149.1 GCA_025360805.1 Methanomicrobiales archaeon | reverse complement strand
GGTCGAGTATGCCCCACAGGGATCATTTTTTTGCTATTTCTCACTGGAGGGAGGGGATTCTTATTTGATCTGCTCCTGGTGTGACAGGGAAAACGCCTTAAATTATCGATGATTTTATTGGGGGGTCAGGAATGTCAATTTAATGTCCTTGCCTGCAAGCATAGGCTTTATGAAAATCTCTGATTTAGGATCCTGACTCAAAATCGTTTCCAGTTCTTTTTCAGATATGATAAATGCTGAATTTAAACCAGTAACAACTCCTCGAAAAATCTCTTGACCAATGTATTCTCCTAATGAAATTGATTTGCTCCATACTTTGTCAAGAATTTCTTGATGCATTTTTGGGTGCAAGATCCAATTTGGTCCCTTTAATTGCTGCCTCTCGATCTCAATCGAATAAGTCTCAATGTAATGTATCAATGATGAGAAATCTAAGGTGGTCACTGGTGTAAAAGATATAGCTTCATTGGAATCGACATTTGAGAGAATAATTATGCAAGGATAAGTTGTAGCGCCTTTAAAGATTTCTAAATCCCCAAAATCAATTAAATAATCAATTTTCTTTGAGCTTAGGAATTCCCGTACGGATTCCCCATAATTAGCCCGTATCCATTTATTTGATACAATTATGCCGAATTTTCCTTTTTTCGCGAGGAGAGAGAAACCTTTCTCAATAAAATATGCATAAAGGTCCGCTCTTCCGGAGTAGACAGAATATTTTGTTTTTAAATAATCTTTGATTTCCTTGAAGGATTCCATCCTTACATACGGCGGATTCCCAATCACCGCATCGAACCCGCCCGCCTTCATCACATCAGCAAATTCATGGTCCCAGTCGAACGGGTTGATCCTCTTCACGTCATCCGAAGGTATCTCTGGGGTCAGGATATCCGTCCCAATCAGCGAGTTCCCGCACTTGATGTTCTGGTGCAGCGAGGGCAGCGCCCGCTCCGCGAAGAGCTTGAGCTGCTTGTCGATATTCTCCTCGTTCTCCTCTTCGAGCACTTTCAACAGGAGCGAGAGTTTCGTCACCTCGACTGCCTGCTGGTCGATGTCCACGCCATAGATGTTGTTGAGGAGAATGCGTTTCTTCTCAATGGTCGTGAGGCGCCAGTCGCTCCGGGTCCGGGTGGCATCGCCGCTCGTACCTGCCTTGTAGATCGGGAGCTCGGCCTGTGCGAGGTGTTTCTTTCCTCGCGGTGTGGCTTCGGGCAGGAGGGCAAGGACCGCCGGATCGGTTACGGATTTTTTATCAATGAAAACCGGGACGAGGTTCTCGATGTACCAGTCACGGTGCCAGTCGAGGAGGAACTGGTATGCCCCGATGAGAAACGAACCGGAACCGCACGCAGGATCGAGGACACGGAGCTTCGCCACATCGCGGGGGGTCTTGTCCTTCACCAGTTCTCCCACCGTGTGCTTTACGATGTATTCCACGATGTACTGCGGGGTATAGAATACACCGCCAGCTTTCTTGACTTCCGGTTTGTACTCTACCTTTGCCTGGTGGCCGTCCGTGAGCCGGATGACTTTGCCAAGGAACTGTTCGTACACTTTGCCGAGAATCTCGGGTGGGATGATTGAGAAAAGGTACGGAGTTTCCGGGTAGTAGAGCCGTTTGATGATGCCTTTCAGTACCTTATCGTCAATCGCCAGCGAGAGCGAGAGGGTGTCGGGCATCTCGTTCCAGTCCGGTTCCTTCTCGAAATGGAAAAGACCGGAATTGTATTTCGCATCCGCTTCTAAGAAAATTGTGCATAGTCGGGCATAGACCTGTTCGCCTTCCAGCAACTTGTGAAGTGTTGTGTATTCCTCGATCCCACGGTCCTCGCAGATTCGGAGGAAAATAATCCGGTCGATCGTCCGCTGGACCACCGTATTCAGTTCATCCACTGACAGAGTAGGATTGCGGATCGCGATGTTCTTTGCGAGCGCATCCCGCCACGATTCGATCTCCGTGAGGATATCATCATCAACCGTTGCCGTCCCTTTCCTGCCTTTCTGGGAACTGGCATACTTGTCAAACGATCCTTTCAGGATGCTGTCCTGCGAGAAGATCGAGACGAGGTAATCTCACTTGTCCGGAATCTCTTCGTAGGTGAAATATTCGATCCGTCCCTTGGCCGCAGTATCGCCATGCTCCGGCTTAATCGTGCAGTCATAGATCGCAAACTCTTCGAAGTTCGTCAGAATAGACAACGGGAGTTTTGCGTTCCATGCGTACCTGCGCAACTGGAGTGCGGCATCAGCATCCTCCTTGATCCGGACGGATGGCTTCTTGGTCTCCACAATGAATTTACGGATGCCCCCGATGCGGAATGTGTAATCAAAAAACTGGGTAGTCCCGCGAATACGGATCGGTTCCCCGTGCATCACTTCCCGATAGGCTTCCGAGTGTCCCTTGTTGTTGTTGACATCCCAGCCCAGCGCATGGAAGAATGGATCAGTGAAATCCTGCCGGAGCTGAGCCTCGTTGTATTTTTCCTGCCCGCGAATGTAGGCATCGCGATGGAATGTGTACTTGTCAACAAGGGGCTGGATCGTTTCGGGTACTGCCATTGTTTTGATATTAAGAATCACAAGAGATTAAACGTGCTGAATCTGTTCTCTCAAAAATAATGTTCAACCAGACCCTGCTTGAAAAATAATTAATCAAACCCTGACTGAAAAATGTTAACCGGATCTTGTCTGGAAATTTTCAATCGAACCTTGATTTAAAAATTTCAACCGACCCCACAATCTGTGATGGAAACTTTTCGATAGCAATCCCGATCGCGTTTGAAAAATATTTTCCAGATTTTTCTTGCACGCCCGGATAATTTTTCCGGATTTTCTGTAAGCCGCCAAAGTTTTTTGAATTTAAAAAAAAACTTGCGAGTGCAAATTTTTTCCAATCACTAACACTCTCTCCGGTAACCCTTGAAAAAACCCGGCGAATGCATCAAAGGTCTCCCCAAATAAGGCCAATCCCTGCCTCAAAAAAACCGAGTTAACTCCAATCGTAAAAACCCCTAATCCGGGCATTTTGCGGGCTTTGATTTCTGTATCTCTTCAAAACGGGCTCTGTTTGGGTGAAAACAGACCCCTGTTTGATCGAAAACTCCTGGATATTTTGCATGAAGAGGGGGTCCGGAAGGATGCGTGAAATTCACGACGATGTCCGACGTGTGGACTCATCGGCTTTACCCCTAAAACAGCCCTTCCTTTCATTTTCCACCTACTTTAGCCCATATGATAAGCGATCGACCATCCAAACGCGTCTGTTAGTGTTCTTTTTTGAGCCCAATTTATGCCTAATATAGCCGAACGGGGCTCATTCTGAAGTTTTTAGAAATGCGTGTGCCGGAATTCGATGAATTTGAGCTGAAATTGGTACCTTTGCTCCTTCACGAATTGGAGTTCTACGACGGAGAAGTGAGAAGTGTGGAGAGCAGGTCTCTTATGGTCCCGGGCCGGAATAATCGATGCTAAAAACAAGGGTTCTTTTTCCTATAGACCCCCTGTTTTCGTCAATTTTTTTTTGACCCCCAAAGATCTCTAAAAACTGCCGATTCCAAAACCTATAAATATTCACAATTGTTATTATTATGTGTAAGTTCACAATCGTGAACAAAGCAATGCCAGAGTGGCGGACAGGCTACGCAGCTGACTGCAGATCAGCATAACCCGGTTCGATTCCGGGCTCTGGCTTTTCTCAGGATTCAATAATTCTGGTGAAAAAACTTGCAGCAAATCTAAAAAATAATGCCAAGGTGGCGGAGTGGTCACGCGGTTGATTGCAGATCAACTACATCCCGGTTCGATTCCGGGCCTTGGCTTGGTGGAAAAACCATGAGTATCAGAATCCAGAAGACATTCGAAGCGCTCTTTACGTTAGAAGAGATCCGGGGGATCTTCCGCGAATCCTTACCAACCGGTCTGGATCCGGAGGAAGATGCCGCGTTCCGGCAACGGATTGCCGATCTCAAAGCCATTGTTGCGGATCTCGAATCAGGGACCGGTACACCAAAGGTGACCAAGATTGCCGGGACCATAGATGTCCGCACCCGCGAGGAGGAATCGATCAACATCCAGCCAATCCAGGCTGCGGGAAGACTGACAACGGAGGCGAGGAAGGCCCTCATCTCGTACGGGGATGGATACTCAACCTGTGACACCTGCCGGAAACCGTTCCGGCTCGACAAGATCTCAAAGCCGGGAATCGCCGATTTCCATGACGAACTCGCAAAGTTCGTCAACATGGATCTCGCCCGGGTGGTGCCGGGGGCACGACGCGGTTTCCAGGCAGTGGCCGGTACGCTAGTCGGTAAAGGCGATACGGTGATTGTATCAGCCCTCGCTCACTACACCGAGTTCCTTGCCGTAGAAAATGCCGGCGGAGTTGTGCGGGAAGTGCCGCTGAATGAAAAGAATCTCGTGACCGCAGAAGCCATGGCACAAAAGATCGAAGAAGTCAAAGCCGAGACGGGAAAACTCCCGGTGCTCGTGATGATCGACCACTACGATTACCAGTTTGCAAACGAGCACGATATTGCTGCAATTGCAAAGGTATCCCACCAGTACGATATCCCGCTCCTCTATAACGGGGCATATACGGTCGGCGTTATGCCGGTCGATGGCAAGAAGATCGGGGCTGACTTTGTCGTCGGCTCCGGACATAAGAGTATGGCCTCGGTCGCGCCATCAGGAGTTCTCGCGATGACCGAGGAATGGGCGCCCAAGGCACTGCGGACAACGGCGATGGTTGGTGACCTGACGAAAAGAAAATTCGGGATAAAAGAAGTTGAGATGCTCGGGTGCACGCTGATGGGCGGGACGTTACTGTCGATGATGGCATCGTTTCCCACGGTCAAAGCTCGTACCCTGAAATGGGATGAGGAAGTGAAGCGATCAAACTTCTTCATCGACCGCATCCTGAAGATCAGCGGCAGCAACGTGCTCTCGGAGTACCCGCGCAAGCACACGCTGACCAAGGTCGACACAACGGGCAGCTTCGATACGATTGCCCAGACTCACAAGCGTCGCGGGTTTTACCTCAGCGATGAACTCTCATCCCGGGGAATTGTTGGCGAGTTTGCCGGTGCAACCCGGACCTGGAAGTTAAATACCTACGGTCTTTCTGACCGGAAGATCCATTACCTTGCCGATGCCTTCACCGAAGTAGCAGAAAAATATGGTCTTGCGGTGTCACCGTAAGCCAGTGTGAATCAGAATATAAAAATCATAAAGATCGCGGGACAAAAACCGCGATCCTGACACCCCTCTCCTTGGTATTGAGAGAAAAACCCAGCTAAACTAATCATCTAATGAATTTACGCCACCAAAAAGAGGAATCCACCATGACAGAAAAGAAATTCCATTTGGGAACAACCTCCCTCCATGCAGGGCAGGTACCCGATCCGACAACCGGATCCCGGGTTGTACCGCTTTACCAGACCTCATCCTATGTGTTCAAGAACACCGAACACGCAGCAAATCTCTTCGGTTTAAAAGAGCTCGGGAATATCTATACCCGGCTCATGAACCCAACCACAGATGTCTTTGAAAAGCGGATAGCCGCCATCGAAGGCGGGACCGGCGCCTTAGCCACCGCATCGGGAGCCGCTGCCATTACGTACGCGATCCTGAACATCACCCGGCCCGGGGATGACATTGTCTCGGCCGACAACCTGTACGGAGGAACGTACGAGTTCTTCCATTATACCCTCCCGAAGTTCGGGCGGCATGTGATCTTCGTGGACTCCTCAAAACCTGAAGAGTTCAGGAAAGCGATCACCGGAAAGACAAAAGCCCTCTATGCAGAGACAGTTGGCAACCCGAAACTGGATGTCCCGGACTTTGAAAAGATTGCAAAAATCGCCCATGAAGCCGGCATTCCTTTCATCGTTGACAATACAACCGGTGTCGGGCTTGTCCGCCCGATCGACTACGGTGCGGATATCGTTGTCCACTCGGCAACCAAGTATATCGGTGGCCACGGGAACTCATTGGGAGGTGTCATCGTCGATTCCGGTAAGTTTGCCTGGAATAATGGAAAGTTCCCCGAGTTCACTGAGCCTGACCCGAGTTATCATGGCCTGAAATACTGGGAAGCATTCGGGAACTTCCCGGCTCTTGGCAATGTCGCGTTTGTCTTTAAAATCCGGCTCTCACTCATGAGAGACACCGGGGCCGTGCTCAGCCCATTCAATGCCTGGCTCTTCTTAATCGGTCTTGAGACACTCCACCTGAGGGTCCCACGTCACTCAGAAAATGCGCTTGCAGTCGCCTGGTTCTTAGAAAAACATCCAAAGGTCGCCTGGGTAAACTACCCGGGACTCCCTGCCAATCCCAACCATGAGCTCACGAAGAAGTACCTCACCAACGGATACGGACCCCTTGTCGGTGTCGGCATAAAAGGAGGAGAGATAGCGTCGAGAAAGTTTATCGACAGCCTCAAGCTCTTCAGCAACCTTGCCAACATCGGGGACTCGAAGAGTCTCGTGATTCATCCGGCGTCAACAACTCACCAGCAGCTCACCGTCGAGGAGCAGAAGAAGACCGGAGTCACTCCAGACCTTGTCCGGCTCTCTATTGGAACCGAGGACATTGAGGATATCATCGCGGATCTGGAACAGGCACTTGCCGTGGTATAATGAACCCTGTTGCCATACGACCCTTTGATACTATCCATGACATTCTTGCAGAGATCTCTGCGTTACGGGACGGTGTGTGTAGATGATCAAAGGATCTGTGGGCACAGTAACAACACACTATTATCACCATTCCTCCCCGCTCGTACTGGAGAGCGGGGATACCCTTCCCTCCCTCACTATTGCGTACGAGACCTACGGCAAACTGAACCGGGATCGCAACAACGCTATTTTGATCTGTCATGCCCTCTCGGGCGATGCCCATATCGCGGGGTTTTTGGAAGGCGAAGACAAGCCCGGCTGGTGGGATGCAATAGTCGGACCGGGCAAAGCCTTTGATACCGACCGGTATTTTATCATCTGCTCGAACGTCATTGGCGGGTGCAAGGGATCGACCGGGCCATCGTCGACCAATCCCGCAACGGGAAAACCGTACGGTGCAAAATTTCCCGTCATCACGATTCAGGACATGGTGCATGCCCAGAAACTCCTTATCGATAATCTCACCATCCCGCAGCTCTACGCGGTGGCCGGCGGATCGATGGGCGGCATGCAGGCACTCCAGTGGACGGTCAGCTACCCCGACATGATGAAAAAAGCGATCGTGATCGCAGCAACCGGCTACTCCACACCGCAGCAGATCGCGTTCAATGAAGTGGGACGTAAAGCGATCATCTCGGACCCGGAATGGAATGGCGGGAATTATTACGATACGAAATCGTACGATGCACCGGGCCCGGTCAAGGGGCTCGCCCTTGCACGCATGGTCGGCCATATCACGTATCTTTCCGACGAGTCGATGCACGCAAAGTTCGGTCGTTCGCTCCAGTCCAAAGACCGGATCGGGTTTGACTTCTCAACTGATTTTGCAGTCGAGAGCTACCTCCATCACCAGGGCGACACGTTTACCCAGCGGTTCGATGCAAACTCATATCTCTACATAACAAAAGCGATCGATTACTTCGACCTGACAAAGGACGGCTCGCTGGTAAAGGGACTTTCGGAAGTAAAGGCAGGATTCCTCGTCATCTCGGTCTCTTCCGACTGGCTCTATCCTCCCTACCAGTCACAGGAGATCGTGTCAGCCCTCACCGCAAATGAACGGGAGGTGCGGTACAGCGAGATCCGGTCCAACTACGGTCACGACGGGTTCCTCTTAGAAGCAGGTCAGGTCAATTACCTGATTGCGCAGTTCCTCTCACGGACCGTAGTCAGCGATGTGATGATACGGGATGTCCCGACAATTGAGGAAGGAGCGACAACCGCAGTGACTGCACGCCGAATGATCAACCTCGAGGTCAATCACCTGCCGGTATTATCGGGAGACGGTCATCTTGTGGGTATTGTCACTTCGTGGGATATTGCAAAAGCCGTTGCGAAGAATTTCCTCTGGTTAGACGAGATCATGTCGAAGAACGTGCATACAACCACGCCGGATGAACCCATTGAAGCTGCCGCAAAGAAGATGGAGGAGCACTCTATCTCGGCCCTTCCGGTGGTCGATGCCGATCAGCGCCTTATTGGTCTGATCACCAGCGATGCGATCAGCATCCTTGTCGGGAGAGGGAACGCGTGAGGATCCTCTCCATCCATGCCACGTCAATGTGGTACCATGCCACCCAGAAGACCAAACTGGCAGAACCCGTCACTACACGCGAGGACCGGATGGAGGAATGCGTTGTCCTCTTCTGCTGCGTCGAGAAGCTGGACGAGAAAAATCCCGGCAATGTGATCGCGAGTGCCGTAAGAAATATCCGGAAACGGCTATCGACCCTCGGGGTGAACCGGGTGCTGATCTACCCTTACGCCCACCTGACAAGCACCCTCGGTTCCCCGCAGGTGGCCCTTGCAATTCTCACGGGACTTGAAGACAATCTTCGTGCAGGATCCGTGGAAGTGAAGCGTGCACCGTTTGGCTGGTACAAGGAGTTTGAGATCCGGGGCAAAGGCCATCCGCTCGCAGATCTCTCGATGACGATCTGCCCGTACGAGGGAACGGAATGCGACTTCACCTGTCCGTACTGCCATCACCCGTTCAAGGAAGCAGATGCCGTGCATGTCTGCCAGCAGTCCGCCGGTTGTACCGGCACCTGTTCCGGAACCGGAGGAAAAAATGACTGAATCAACTGAAATACCCGGCAAAGCTACCGGTAAAGCGCTCCTCCTGCTCGGCTGTCCGGAAGCGCCGGCCCAGCAGGCAATTGCCCTGTACCTTGCACACCAGCTTCGCACGCACGGAACGGATCTCCTCATCACCGGAAACCCATCGGTGCTGAACCTGCTTAAGGTCTCTGACCCGGAGAAGCGCTATATCGGGGAGATGAAAGTGCTCGAGAAATGCATCGAAGAGATCGTGGAGAAACGAAGGCTAGCGGATCTCTGCGTGGTCTGTGCGCACAACGACGCAGCGATTGCATACGCAGCAACAATGCGTCACCTCCTACCGCAGAGCCGGCTTGTGGTGATCATCTTCGGAAAAGATCCCGAGCCGCTCGCAGCATCGATCGATTTCCCGTGCGAGAAGATCGTGGAAAAGGCAGTGCACAACCCGATGCAACTGAAGGCAAAAGTAAACGAGGTGTTCGGATGGGCTGCATCGAGAACCTGAAGTACGAGATGCTCCTCCCGCTCGGGGCTTCCTTTAAGGAATGCCGGGAGTACGTGGAGAAGAATTTTGCCGAAGTCTGGTATGTCGATCCCGGCTACAAGCTCTTTGATGAGTATATCATCGGCCTCCCGCCAATTGCGCTCGGGCTTGACGAGGGAAAGATCGTATTTCCTTATACCAAACCATGCCACGGGACCTACCTCCTGCGGATTGAAGATACAGACGAAGCGGATCGCGTCCGCAAAACAGCGAGAAAGAAAAAATAAACGGTGAAATACCTCCATGAAAAAACAATGGCTTGTCCGTTATTCTGAAATATTTTTAAAATCCGATCCGGTTCGTAGGCAGTGGGAAAATGTGCTCATAGCAAACATCTTAAAAGTAATGCCGGGCATCCATGTAAGAAACGAGCGGGGACGGATCTGGCTTGACGGGGATGTGAAACCCGATCTGTTGAAAAAAGTTTTCGGGATTGTATCGTTTTCCGAAGTTGAACACATAAAACTTGACGAGATTGAATCCAGTCTTCCGGATTACTGTCGCAGGCATGGGATAGACAAGGTAAAAACATTTGCAATAAAAATGAAACGGGTCGGCACCCATGCGTTCAGCTCAAACGACAAAGCGATCGAGTACGGCAACCTGCTCCGTTCAGAATTCCCGCACCTTAAAGTAAATCTTGCCAACCCGGATAAGGAGATCCATATCGAGATCCGGGATAAAGAGGCCTATCTTTACGATAACGTGACAAAAGCCGTAGGAGGACTCCCGCTGGGAGTCGAAGGCACCCTTGTTGCTCTTGTGTCAGGAGGTATCGACTCGCCCGTAGCAGCATGGATGATGATGAAGCGGGGCTGCCGGATCATCCCGCTCTTTGTTGCGCTCGACACATTCCTTGATGAGACAACGATTGCCCGGGCCAGGCGGGTTGTTGAGCAGCTGGCACAGTACCAGCCCGGCATCGAACTGATCGTAATCTCGGACTCGTACCTTGCGCATGCAAAAGCTGAACTCGTAAGCCGGCATCTTGAGAAGTACACCTGTATCTTCTGCAAGCGCCGCATGTACCGGGTGGCAACCGCTTATGCAAACCGGGTGGGGGCCAAAGGGATCGTAACCGGTGAATCCATCGGACAGGTTGCAAGCCAGACACTTGACAATCTTGTTGTTCTCACTGATGCCGCAGAGATCCCGATCTATCGCCCGCTCATAGGGTTTGACAAGGAAGATACCATACTGGTTGCACGACAGATCGGGACGTTTTTGGAATCCACGTCATCGGCATCGGGTTGTAAAGCGGTACCCAGCGGACCGTCAACACGAGCAAAACTAGAGACAATCCGGGAGATTGAAGATAATCTAAAAGCCACCGGTATACCCATTCCGGGCTGAATT
>JANYBK010000145.1 GCA_025360805.1 Methanomicrobiales archaeon | reverse complement strand
TTCAAGTGTGTTCCCATCATTTGATCGACAAAATGCGCGTTATGCATATGGTATGGTGATAATTATTGCGATGAAATTTTGTAATTTTACTTTTTTCCGGTTGGCCGTCCAACAATTGTCATGGCTCGTTGGATGGGCTCTGTGAGTCAGCACAGTACGATAAGAAAGTATTTTTTGTCAATTGAACTAATGTGGGAGGATATGAAAAACTGGCAAATTACCGGATTTTTAGTTGTCCTGATAATAGGAATTGTTCTGTTAAGCGGATGCACAGGCACAGGGTCTTTAAATGCACAACCTGCTCAGGCAACAACTCAGCCAATTATACTTAACCTGACGGGTACCTGGAATACGGTGAGTGAAGGATCATTCATGTAAATCGACCGATTACAAAGATGAGTACAACACACTACACGGTCAATTATTTATCATGAAACAACAGGACAAATTCCTGTATGGAACGTTTACGGTACCTATGAGAAATGACACGAAATTCATTGGCGTTATCAGTACTGACAATAAAAGTGCCTATCTCGCTGACAAGGATGGTTTCTTAGACTGCCAGATTGTCAATAATGACCAGATAAACATGGTCTACCGTCAGGTTACAGGCAATAAAACAGATGTGATAGTAGGAACATGGACCCGGTTGAAATAAGTCCCAAACCAATGGTGGCATGGATAAATAACCCATTTTTCTTCAATACAATTAATCGGCAGGGATGAAAAAAAAGAGTTAATCTGGTTTAATCTTTTTTTCACGATTTTTTTTCTTAATCGTTCCGGATATTTTCTCTGACCGATAACAGTTGTTAAATTATCATCCGGCAAAAGATTCGTTATGAGTCTTATGGATATCCTATGGTCGTTTCTGTTTCCGCTTCTTGGGGCAATAATTGCCCTTATACATATCACAAAAGAGAAGAAGACCGCTGATACGCACAGAAAACTGGAGATTATACTGATGTGGCAGCTCGTCTGCGGGCTTGGCCTGTCCCTGCTCTGGGGCGGAATCGGCCACCTGCTATTTGCGGATCAGGTAGCCCAATCGATCGGGTGGCCAACAGGCAGTCCCTTCCAGCGGGAAGTTGGCATGTGGGATGCAGCGATTGGCATTGTAGGCATCCTGTGCCTGAAGTACCGTAATCATTTCTGGCTTGCCACGATTATAGGCGGGGGATTGTTCCTGTTCGGTGCCGGACTCGGCCATGTCTACGAGTTCATTGTGCACGGGGATATCTCACCCAACAATATCGGCGGGGTACTATGGGTAGACCTCCTGTTCCCGATCCTTCTTGCTGTTCTGTACCTGCTCTACCATAAAGAGAAGGCCGATATTCATACCTTAAAGTAAAAGCTCTGTGTTCCGGGGGATGAAAGTAAAAATAATTTTATGCCAGTAATCTGAAAAACAAGGGACCGGCAAAAAGGTGGATGCCTAAGGTTCGGAGAACCAGCGATGGTTAATCCCTTGATCTTTTTAGTACGGTCACCGTCCGGAGATAAACGGGTTAAAATTCACTCTGTCATACCAAAAGAGCCATCATAATTTTTGCCAGTCACGATAAACAAGCATACTGATAACCGGAAATACGGGGGAATTCAATGCTCTTTCTTTCAGCACAGGAAAAAAAACAATGGGCCCGATATGCCAAGGAGATTGTTGAGAATGGCCAAAAGCCAGTAACGTATGAAGCGAAGATTCGCAAAAACCTGTTCTCCGCGTTCTGCTTTTACATCGGCACGCTTCTCGCTGCACAGGGACATGACCGTCGCTGTAATGAATGGCTGAAAGCCGGTACAATGTGCGAGGAGGATGGCCTGTTCTCATCTACGTTTCTCATGGGTTTTTTACAGCGGCATAATGGAAAGATGATCAAACCTGCGGTTGCCTTTGAAGATCCACGACCGTTTGTTCATTTCACAAATGTGCCAATCATGAAATCTGCACGAAAACAACTGGTGCACCAGTGCGCCCATTCGCTGCCATCATTTGAAAATCCAGTGCGTTTCATGGATATCGGTTGCGGGGACGGGGCACTTACGGTGATGCTCCTGTCACATCTCTTGAAATCTGAAAAAGTAAACCAGATCTCAGAAATCCATCTTGTGGACCCGTCACCTGCCATGATTGCACTTGCAAAAAAGACGCTTGGAGATGCATTCCCGGGCATCCCCATCACAACGGAGAATGCACGCATCCAGGATTGTTCTGCAGGAATCTGCCACCACTATGACATCGCATTTTCTTCGCTTGCATACCATCACATGCCAATCGAAGACAAACGGGTCCATCTCACCCGGCTAAAACCGTGGATCGATCACTTCGTGCTCTTTGAGATGGATGCAGATAATGACACGCCGGACCTGCACTCCCCCGAACTTGCGTTATCCGTATACCAGTCGTACGGGCGGATCATCGACTTTGTCTTTGCCCATGACGCACCGTTAGATGTAGTAACGGATTGCGTGGATTCCTTCCTCATGACCGAGTTGGTCTCGATCCTGACGCAACCACGTGGTGAGAGGACTGATTATCACATGCTCCGCACCCAGTGGAATGATCTTTTCAAGACGGTTCTGGGGCCGGAATTTTTGCTCCTGTGCGACTCTGCCTGCTATGCGGATGAATATATGACCCTGTTTACCATGCACTACGGCCGGGGCGAATGAACTAAGTCAAACACAAAGCGGCTCACGCCCGGCGCCACGTTACCGCAGGAGTTGTAATACGTGAGATCGAACCCTTTCTGTGCGTACTCTTCAATGAGAGCGGGGATCTCGTTCTTTGTTTTGAATGTGTAGAAATGAATCATCCCGTCTCGTTCCACGAGTGGTGAGAGGATGTCAAAAATCCCGTCCATGCCATAGGGAGCCGGGATGATCAGCCGGTCGAACTTCTGGTGCGGGAGGAGATGTATGTCGCATGCATCGCCGTGAATGGAAGTGATATCTTTTCTTACCTTATTAAGGCTGATATTTTCTTCAAGCCAGAGATATGCGTCAGGATTCTGCTCAACTGCCACTACCTGTGCTCCTTTGGCAGCTGCGGGAACGGCAAACGGCCCCACTCCGCAGAACGGTACAAGGATTCTTTCGCCGCATTCTGTCTGGTCTGCAACCCGCATCCGCTCATAAGAAAGACGGGTATTAAAAAAGACCCGGCTCACATCAAGGCGGTAAGAAAAACCAAATTCATGATGCAGCGTAACGGTTGTGTCTCCTGCGAGAATTTCATAACTTGCAGTTCTCTTCTCTCCTGAAACTTTGGAGACCTTGTTAAGCACCGTGTAGATATTTTTTCGATGGGAGATAATTTCCTGTGCTATCTGCTGTTTATATTCTGAAAGTTCCTGCGGGATTGAAATGACTGCGATATCTCCAATCACATCGAAATGATCAGAGATATGGTAAAGGACCTGATCCGGAATGATCCCCCGCAACTGTTCTTTGAGTCCCATGATTACCGGAATGTAGGTATGCAGTGCGGATAAACGCGATCGTTTTTGGATTTAAGTTTCTGATCCATAGTTTAATATATCATTACTTCCTCTTCCTCTCTAATGACACGGGTTCGTGGGGTTGAAAGAATCCTTTCAGCATATGCAACGGTGGAAGGAGCGGG
>JANYBK010000104.1 GCA_025360805.1 Methanomicrobiales archaeon | reverse complement strand
AATATTCAGAACAAAGTCAAACCAGTGAACGCTTTCAGATTTTACTTTTAGGTTTTTTCTCTCCACTCATACTGACAGAATCGACAAGGAAAAATATAATTCCTGCCATTAGCTTTGCCTATCCATTTTTATCTCGTGCCGGTTAACGGCGGGGAGAGGGCCATCAAATTAGAAATCGGTCGATTTGGGCTAATTGGAAAGTCTCTCTTTGCCACCATGACATTCTCAAAACGCATTTAAGAAGGCCAGACAAAGTATTCCAGAGAAAAAATGGATTTTTATGGTTGTTGACTTTCCAAAACGAGTGGTTCATGGGGGAACTGGCAAGCGACAGCTCGAAAGAACCAAAAAAAATCTGCTGGATTTCAGCGCGAGTATCAATCCGTATCCTCCGGAGTTTGAATGGAAATGCAATCCCAATTTCCTTGCTTCGTATCCGGATGATTCCTATCATGAGCTCAAAGAAAGAATTGGCGCGGTATTTCATCGTAACCCTGAAGAGATTTGTGTTGGCAACGGTTCGATAGAACTTATCAGGGTGTTTTGTCAGGTTGTGCTTTGCGGGGATAAACATTTTTTTTGCGAATCGCCGACATTTGGTGAATATGCGTTATCCGCCTGTCTTGCCGGTGCTGCACCGGTAGACAACCCCTTAATGGCAGATGTCTCATTCATCTGCAACCCAAACAACCCAACCGGCATATTATTGGATAAAAAAAGCCTGATGCAAAGACTTTCTGAAATAAAAAAGCATGATGGGATGCTGTTTTGCGATGAAGCATTTATCGCGCTTTCCGATCCGAAAGAAAGCCTTGCAGATGTATCAGATCCAAACCTGTTTGTCCTGCACTCGTTAACAAAAAGTTTCTCTGTGCCGGGAATACGGTTTGGTTTTGGCTTTGGAGATACGGACCTCATTGAAAAGATTGAAATTTCCCGTCCTCCCTGGAGCGTGAATGCCTTTGCCGAGGCTTTTGCAATGCAGGCGCTCGTTCATATCGACGATCTTAAAGAATCGCGTGAACGAATCCGGCAGGAACGTAACTGGCTCTCCCGTGAGATCACAGCGCTGGGATTTAACTGTCATCCGTCATCTGTAAATTTTATTCTTGTGGAATGCAATCGCAATGTTGCAAAGCTATGTGATTGCCTTAAAGAGCGTTTAATTCTTGTGAGGGACTGCACATCTTTTGGATTGCCGACCTTTATCCGCGTTGCAGTAAGGACTCATGAAGAAAATCTTCTGCTCCTGGAGGCAATATCTGCATGTACGCCCTGATAATGGCGGGCGGTGCGGGAAGCAGGCTTAACCTCGGGGAAAAACCGCTGATTCAGATCTGTGGACGTCCCCTTGTGTCCTATGTGATCGATGCATTCAGAGGTGCGGGCTGTGAACCTGTTTTAGCTGTGTCTTATAAAACCCCCATGACTCTGAACTGGTGCCGGGCCCATGGTATTGAATTTTGTAAAACTGAAGGTGCGGGTTACATTGAAGATATGATAAGTGCAGTAGGGATGCTTGAAGAGGAAAAACCGCTGTTTGTCAGCGCTTCAGATCTTCCCTGTATTACGTCAGAAATAATTCATACCATTAATGATGCGTATTGCAACTGCGGAAAAGATGCGTGTTCGGTCTGGGTGCCTGCAAAAATGGTTGCATCCTGTGAAGAAGCAATGCCCTATCGTGAAGAGATTCACGGTATCATGGCCTGCCCTGCAGGAATAAATATCCTGCGAGGTGCACTCATTGAAGAACCCCAGGACGAGTATCAGCTTCTTCTAAAAGAAACACGACTGTCCCTCAATGTTAACTCACGTGCAGATCTGGCTGCGGCTGAAATATTTTTAAAAAAATCGCTTTCATAACATCGTTACTGCGGTACGGTAATCCTTAAAAACACAATCAATTTGTGACATTCAATCAAAAACAGGCCAGATCCTGCCATATCGGTCAGGAATGCATATTAAGTTGCATCACCTAGATCATGGTATTATGGGAGAGTCGCAGGAGATAGAGTTGCGGGGCCATATTATTGACTCCGGTATTATGACACAACTCTTCGACCGGGTTATGGATATGGGCGGCAACTTTGAGATTCTTGTCTTTGATATCGGCAAGAAAAAGACCGACCCGAGTTACGCCCGGCTGCGGGTTAATGCCCCAAGTAATGAGAAACTCCGATCCATCCTGTCTGAAGTCCATCGTCTCGGTGCTCGTCCGGTTGAGGTCAAGGATGTCTTTCTTGTCGCAGCTGAAGCGGACCGCGTTGTCCCTAAAGGGTTCTATACAACTTCCAATCATCCGACTGAAATAAAGTATAATGGTGAATGGATTCCGGTTAAATCAATTGAGATGGATTTCCTCATTGTCGTAGATCCTAAGAAGAAACATGCAACAGCTGTTGCCTTAGGAAAAATCCGTAAAGGGGATCTGGTTATTGTCGGAGAACAGGGTGTAAGTGTGAATTATCCTGAACGACCTCGTGAGGAGAGTGCGTTTGAATTCATGCATGGCACAGTATCTTCAGAACGACCCAGTGAGACCCTCATTGCAAGGATTGCCCGGGAAATTCTTGAAGTAAGAAAGACCGGTGGAAAAATAGCCTTTGTCGGAGGCCCTGCAATCATTCATACCGGAGCAGACAAAGCTCTTGCAGAACTTATCCATAAAGGGTACATAGACGTTCTATTTGCCGGAAACGCACTGCCAACTCATGATATTGAATACAATCTTTATGGTACTTCTCTTGGAATGGACATTTCAACCGGTAAGCCCGTCATGGGGGGTCACAAGCATCACCTGTATGCAATAAGCGAGATCATGCGGGCCGGATCAATAAAGAATGCAATCGATAAAGGGGTTGTAAAAAGTGGAATAATGTATGAATGCGTAAAGAAGAATGTCCCCTTTGTCCTTGCAGGATCTATCCGGGATGACGGACCGTTGCCGGATGTAATCCAGGATGTCATGGAAGCGCAGGATGCGATGCGCAGGCATATTGAAGGATGCAGCATGGTTTTAATGATTGCAACACTCCTTCACTCCATTGCCGTTGGTAACTGTCTGCCTTCAAAGGTCAAGACCGTCTGTGTAGACATCAATCCAGCCCATCTTACAAAATTAATGGATCGTGGCACAACGCAGGCAATCGGCATCGTATCTGATGCAGGAACATTCCTGCCGCTGCTTGCAAAACAACTCGAAACACAGAGCAGCGCCGTAAAAAAATAATTTTACTTTTTTAAAAAAAGTATTTTTCAACGTGTCAGTGGCATGCAGAATGGTGTTTCATTCTCCAGAACATATTCCCATTCTTTCCTGCATTCACAGGGTGTTTCTAAAAGGGCATTGATCAACTCCCTGTCAGCGGTCAGGGAATAGTCACGGATGCCTTTGACAAGATCGTAATCACACTTCCCGCAGTTATGCGGCCCTCGTTTTTGCCCGCCACCAAGTGGATCGCATGTCATATGAACCGGGGAGTCCTTAAGCAGAGAAAGAACACTCCAGAGATAGGGGGGACGGTATGCACCACGTTTCCAGTAAAACTCAAGTTCGGTTCTTCGCTGTACTGTGCAGGGATTCATCGAGATCATTTCAGCGTGCGAAGCTGCATCGCGGATTGATTGTTTCATATCGTCAAAAGCTTCTCTTTCGGTTAAAAAGAGCGGTTTGAACAGGAGGTATACCTTGATCCCTGCTCCTGCTGCTTTGGCCCTTGATGTTGCTGCAATAAAGTCTGCATAGGAAAATCCCTTGTTGATACATTTTTTGCGGATTGGATCGCTGCTCGTTTCCAATCCAACAGCACAATACAGCGGGGTTTTCCAGCTGCCGTCATCAAGATTTTCAATAAATGAGCGGATTACTTCTGTATCAACAAACTCTGGGCGGGTTTCTGCGATCAACAATTTGCCGCGGAACGTTGTGGCCACATCAGTTAAAAATTCTGACGGCACTTCAGCAGGATCAAAAAAACTTCCTGAAGTGAAAATCTTAACCATCCGGTAGTCATCGGGTTTGAACTCGTTTTTTACCCAGGCTAGCTGGGCTTTGAGATGTTCGGTTAATTTTTCGCAGGATTGCTTTTCATACCGTTCGTGACGGTAACTGCACATACGGCATTTTGACCAGCTGCACCCTGCGCTTTTAAAAATCACCGTGAGGCATTCCATCAGTTCATTGCCGTAACGCTCTTTTCCCCGCCAGCTTGCGAGTGGTTTTTCGGTTCGTTCAGAAATCATTAACATCTTATTAGTTAATCGTACTTAGATGAAAAAGATCGTCCTTTTTCTTATGGGACTCGTCTTTTTATCGGGTTTCGCATCAGGATATCAGGTGAATATAGACGCACCGGTATCGCTTCCTTTAGGTAAACCTCTCATTGTGACAGGGACAACTACATTAGGTATTGGTACTCCTATCGATGTAGTGCTCTATCACCAGTTGACAACATCAACAGAAGTTGAACGAAAAGTCGTATATGTCCTGTCAGATCGGACTTTTAAAACTTTTTTTGATACCAGCAACTTAAAGAAAGGAACGTATAAAGTTGAGGTGCCAGCCCTGTCGCTAGGCAGTTCATCAGAAAACATGCGTATTATCCAACTTATCGACCGTGATGATGAGATCCATATCTCATCATTAACCCGCCAGAGTTTCAATGGCAAGATGTATATCGCTGGTTCAATAACTGGCGGAGAAAATTCCGGTATCCAGATAGAGATAGTTGGCCCTTCAAATACTGTCGTGTTTGGACCCAGTTATGTGAATACAAACAATGCCGGTCTCTTTTCTGCAGACATTTCCATAACAGAACCCGGGGATTATGAAGTTAGTTTTACAGATGCGAGAGGGTTTATTGGAACTCGAACGATCTCAATTACCGGAGAACCAACGATGGGTGTAACTCCTGTGTCAACAGCGACAACCTATCCTGTATTCTCTGCACATACAAAAGCATCGGGGGATTCGCCGGCATATTTTGTTGTGAGGACTGGGTCCGGGCCAGTTGTTCTGCATACTTCATCAGGTATTGACTGGGTGATTGAATACGTAGATGACAAAGGTGATCTCCATAAAGCAAATAATTTTGGAGAACTCTCACCGGAGAGAGCGGAATTTTTAGGCCGTAATAAGATTGTTTACGTCAAAGTCTACCCCAACAAGTATGCAGATCGCAGCGATGTATTTCTCTATGCAGAAAATTCCTATTCCGTTGTTGTGAGTCCGACCATACCAGATGCATTTACTGCAATTGCTCCCATGACTCCTACAGAAACACCCAAGTCCCCAATATTTCCATTAATGTGCCTTTTGGCCATCAGCATCGCTTTTGTGTTCTCTCGTAAATAAAGAAATTACCGGGAAAATTCTTTTGGTCCGTATGTTACTTGCTCATTGGTTTCTGACAAAAGGTTAAGAAGCCTTTTTTACATACTACGCCCAACATATGGAGAATGCCGGGGTAGTCTAGTCCGGGAAGGCGGTAGCCTTGAAAGCTACTGGTGCCCTGCACCTCAAGAGTTCAAATCTCTTCCCCGGCGTAAGCAAAAAAATGCCGAATACGGATATTTATTATTTCTGCGATTCTTACGCACACTATTGTTTTAATCCTGTTTTCCGATTTCACTCCTGTGTTAAACTCGAGAGTAATTCACTCATTTCCATCTGATCTTACTCCCAGATAATCACCCATTTTCACATCGGTTACTGAATGAAGTAGAAATACCGGTACTGGACAAGACCCCTCCCGGTCTGTTTGGTCGGAGGCATTTACTGAAGGTACCGGATTCCATCAGTATTAGTAATAATCCGGCAGGTGCAGCAGTTTTTCCGATCTATTGTGCAAACATTGCTGCGCTGTCAACAAACCCCATGACCTATTTTTGAGCATCTAAAAATGCCGGTATGCCATGATGGTTCAGGCAAGGGGTGCCTGATAGATTCCCGATCCAAGCCACCAATGGTCATCTACCTTCTCAACGTAACCGAGTTTCTTCTCAATGGCATTATTGTGCAGGGGATTGATGTAGTAATATTCTGAAAAATCAGTCCCGTTATAAGCAGCGAACCGTAAATCCTTAATAAAGAGATTTCCTTTTGCATCCTTCTCATTCAGACGGTTTACCCCGATCTTCTCAGGATTGACCGGGTGGGCAATGGTTGTGCCATTAAAATCGTAAGCATAGATATAGAGTTCCCCTTTGACAAACGATCCGTTTTTATTGGAAAATTCTAAAAGTGCCTTTTCTTTATCATTGGATTGTGCATACGCAACAGCGCTTTTTACAAAGGCAACGAGTTCATCTTTATTTGCAGATGTAACAGATGAAGCAGGTGAAATATGGGAGGGTGTGGGAGTTGCACTAAGGTTCATTGTACTCTGCGTGCATCCCGATACTGACAGGAATGCAACAATAAGCAGCGTACATATCACTGTGCGTATACTCACGATCATGCCGGATAAATTAATCGGTGATATAGATAAAGGAGGCGGAATTCTCCTAAAAAATTGATCTGGAATAACCCGTTCATCGGAAAAAATAAAAATTGATTTTATGTTTTAATACTCTGGCACCTAATACTTATCATGGATATGCAATCTGTCAGGAAATGGGCGATTTTTTTTATCGGCATTCTTTGTTCTATCCTCATTGCTGATACCTTGTCAAACACAATTGTCACGGCTTCCGGGTTGAACGGGTGGATCCGGTTCATTGTCAGCTTTGTCTTGTATGCTGTCTTGTTCTTTGGTATCCTTTACGCAATTGAAAAAATCTTTGGTATCAGATTTTTTGATTTCTTTCACGAGTAAGAACGGGTTTTTTACCAATGCAATTAACAGGATAGATTTTGTAGTCGGAACACCTATATAAAAAACATGACTCCGGGACAATATAAGTCCCCTTGATCTGGTGGTAAATTATGGATACAAAAATCTCATGCCTCATACAGGGTGTGGTTGGTATTGCCTTTGGACTTCTGGCGCTCCTTGCGCCTGATATTACCCTTGCAACTTTTTATGCCCTGTTCTGGGTGCTGCTCGCAGTGGGAATCATAGGTTTCCTGTTGCTCGCAATCACTGCGAGAAGCGGAGATTCATTGTTCTGGTTCATCCTGTCTGCAGTTCTCCTTGTCATAGGTGCGGTCTCTTTTTTTGCACCTTTCGTTGTTGCGCTCATCTTCCTTCTGCTCATCGCAGGTGTCGCTATTTACTCCGGCTTCTCTGACATCACCCTTGCTCTCACTCACCCGAAAACAAAATATATCCTGATTCCGGGAATGTTTATTATTGGGGGAGCGTTGCTTGGAGTATTAATCTGGTATTTCCCGATAGTTTCGAAAAATCTCTTTCTGACTGTGCTCGGTTCATTTGCCCTGGTCTTTGGTCTTTTTTCCATAATTCTGGGATTGCATATCAAGGACGAGGTCTATTAATCAAATGAAATGTATTCCCGGAAAAAAACATTTGAAAAGCCAGATGAGAAATAATCCCACTAGATATATACTACTTTTTTACTACGGTTAAGATCCTGTATGCCTTACGATGTAATCATTGTCGGAGCCGGCCCAGTTGGAACTGCTGCAGCCCGGATTTGCGCAGATAAAGGGCTCTCAACGCTTTGTATTGAAGAGCATGGCACTATTGGCTACCCGGTACAGTGTGCGGGGCTTTTATCGAATGCTGCTTTTGAAGAGTGCCGGATATCGGACAGATCGGTATTGAACCGTGTATCCGGTGCCCGTGTCATCACAGGCAGGGGCAGCGAGTGCCTCATCGATGCAAAGGTCCAGAAAGCAGTTGTTGTAGACAGGGCTGCCGTTGACCGTGAAATGGCCGAAGCTGCGGCTGATGCAGGGGCAGAATTCCGGCTAAAGACCGGTGTATACAACACAAAGGGAAACTCTGTCCTCACAAGGGGAGTTTACGGTCATGAAAAACATACATTTAAGATCCTGATAGCAGCAGATGGCCCGAGAAGCAGCATCGCCCGGCATTATGGCATGGAGCGGGCAAAGATGTATCTTTCCGGCATTCAGGCTGATATACCGCACGAATGCGATCCCCGGTTTGTTGAGATCTATCCGGATGCATCCCCGGAGTTTTTCGGATGGTCGATTCCAACCGCCCCCGGGCGCATCCGGGTAGGCCTCTGCGGACAGACGCTCGTTAAGGAACGGTTTGCAACACTCATAAAAAAGTTCGGGGGTTCAACAACCCATCTTGTTACCGGTACACTCCCGCTTGGGCTGATGCCAAGAACCTATGGACACAGGACCCTGTTTGTCGGTGATGCAGCAGGTTTTGCAAAGCCAACAAGCGGCGGGGGTGTTTATACCGGTATCCGCTCGGCCCGGCACGCGGCCGCAACAGCGATTAAGTGTTGTGAACGGGAAATATTTGATGACACGGCACTTGCTAAATACGAACAGATGTGGCAGGCAGATTTCGGTGCCGAACTTGAGATCGGGTTCCGGCTCCTTCGCATACGCCAGACACTGCATGAAGAAGAACTGGACCAGATGGTTTTGGCACTTTCAGAACCATCTGTACTTGCAGCAATAATTGAGCATGGCGATATGGACCGACCAAAAAAACTTATTAAAAATCTCATGCTCAACCCTGCGATGATCCCTCTGTTAAAACCCCTGATTATGTCAGGGATCCGTTCATTTTTCCAGTGATTGTGAAAATCACTTCAGGTTTTCTTATCCTTATGTTGCCTATAGGTTTTCCCATTTATTATTTACATCCGACCTTTCGCAGGAACATTTTGGAGTCCAGGAAATAACCACAATACTTAGAGTTATATCTTAGTATAGCAATAATTAAAATATGCCCGATTTTTCTGGATTAACCTCACAGAATT
>JANYBK010000102.1 GCA_025360805.1 Methanomicrobiales archaeon | reverse complement strand
GGTAACGAACCGCATCAGCGGTGAGTCCGAGCCCCTGATGCGTCGTGCGGACGAGTCACTGAGCGTTAGACACTTGCTCAGTACACAGCGACGAACATTCCGCGCAGCGGTATGTGAGGAGTGTGCCAGAGCAGCCGACGGTGACAGAGCAACGCGACGAGCCGTGGGCGTAATACATCTCAACAGGGCAACTCCGGTAAAGCAAGGGAGGTGATGTGAGCGGAACGGGCGAAAAGCCCGTGGAGACGAACATGACCGACCGATATTCATGTCAGCAAAAAGGTCCTGGTGATAGGCATTATGTCAGATGGAAAACCCATATCCGGGTCAAAACCCCTTTTTTTCAGACCCCCCGGAAAAACGACCTCGCTAATGGCCCTTTGCAGGGCAGACCTCTCCTCAAACGGGTAAACCACTGTGAAAAACAAACCGCGCTTTAAAGGGCCTTGGCGACCCTCGTTTTTCAAGCCCATTTCATCCGTATTTTGGCAAACAGGGCGAGATATAGGCACTTATTTTCACATTCCGGAACCAGACTGTTTTTGTGGGAGTTTCCGGAAGGGAATCCGGCAATCGGGGCCCGAATTGGGCTTTTTTTACTGTGTTGCATTGTCACTGATAACGGGGGATCTAACAAATGAAAAAGTCCGAAAAAACTACCATCCATCAGAACCATTAAGACTGCACACACCCTTTCATCACTTACCGACCACAGGACAAAATGAAAAAACGGATTCCTTAAAAAAATCCGCGATGATAGGTAACGTTTCGTCTACTGTTCACTCCTCTGATAATGAGCGCGCAGAAAAATCTTCAGTTACCGTGTACCGGAATGTTTCCACAGGATATACAAGCTGGCAGATGCACGCATAAAAAGTCTAAATGATGTGTGACGATGAAAAAATTAGATGACCCCTCTGCCAGGAAAAAAGTCTGGACATTACAGGACAAGTCAAGTCAAGTCAAGTCAAGTCAAGTCAAGTCAAGTCAAGTCAAGTCAAGTCAAGTCAAGTCAAGTCAAGTCAAGTCAAGTCAGGATGAGTGTCTGATGGCAGCAGCAATCCGCGTCCTCTATGTTGATGACGAACCTGACCTTCTCGACATTGGCAAGCTGTTTTTAGAGGAATCAGGGAATTTTACCGTAACAACCGCACTGAACGCAAACGAAGGGATCCGGTTGCTTGAACAGGAAAAATTTGACGCCATCATCTCCGATTACCAGATGCCCGGCATGGATGGCATACAGTTCCTTGTTGAAGTGCGAGAACGCTTTGGACCAATACCATTCATCCTGTTCACGGGCAGGGGCAGGGAAGAAGTAGTCATCCAGGCGATCAACAGCGGAGCAGATTTCTATCTCCAGAAAGGGGGCGAACCGGGCGCACAGTTTGCCGAACTAACGCACAAGATCAAGGCAGCAGCGTCCACCAAAAGAGCTGATGATGCACTTCGCAAGAGCGAGGAGAAATACCGGCACTTGATTGAACACGCGAATGAGGCAATTGTCGTTGTACAGGATGGTATGCCAAAGCTGGTGAATCATCAAACGGTCGAATTCACCGGGTATTCGGAACAGGAACTCCTGTCTATGTCGATTTCTGCGTTTATCCACCCTGATGACTGTGCCATGGTAGTGGAACGGTACCAGGAGCGGATGAAGGGTGAGGAACTTCCTTCCCACTATGCCTTCCGGCTGATATCAAAAGATGGAAGCACCCGTTGGGTTGAGATCAGCGCCGTCTTAATAGAATGGGATGGACGCCCTGCGACGCTGAATTTCTTAACTGATATTACAGAGCGCAAACGGGCGGAAGAAGCGTTGCGTAAAAGTGAAGAAAAATTCAGGATGGCATTTTTTACCAGCCCCGATGCAATTTGCATAACCCGCATGAGTGACGGCATGTTTGTCTCAGTGAATAAGGGATTTACCGAGATAACCGGGTATACAGAAGAGGATGTCGCAGGTAAAACGTCTTTGGAAATAAATGTCTGGAAAGACCCAGAAGATTGGCGGAAGATTGTCGAAGAATTAAAAGCCAATGGAGAAGTCAGAAATTACGAGGCCCGCTTTCTAACCAAAAGTGGAGAGATTTCTGGCTTGATGTCCACTTCAATTATCGAACTGAATGGTGTGCCGCACATTCTGAATATTACTCATGATATCACCGAACGCAAACGTCTCGAAACGGACCTGGCAAAAAAACACGGGGAACTGCAGTCATCCTTCGAAGAGCTCACCGGTGCCAAACAGGAGCTTCGCCGGCAGTTCGATCGACTCGCAGAGAGTGAACGTACGCTCCGGATCAACGAAGAGCGGCTGGTGATGGCACAGAATCTCGGCCGGACCGGCAGCTGGGAGTATGACGTCGGGACCGACACGATCTGGGGGTCTGCAGAGGGGCTTCACATTTTCGGGTTCCCCGCAAAAGCCGGCAATTTCCTCTCTGAAGACATAGAAGCCTGCATCCCGGAACGCGGACGGGTCCACCAGGCACTCGTTGACCTGATCACGAAGGGGAAGGAGTACAATCTTGAGTATTCCATCAATCCTGCAGACAGCTCTGCATCAAAAATAATTCATTCGATTGCCCGGCCCGAAAAGGATGCAAGTGGCAATCCAGTCAGGATTATCGGGGTTATCCAGGATATCACGGATCGCAAGCGGGTGGAAGAAGAGATTTCATTCAAAAATCTCATCCTCTCCACCCAGCAGGAGACCTCCCTTCATGCGATCCTTACCGTTGATGAAAACGGAAAGATCCTCAATTTTAATCAAAAATTTATCGAAATATGGGGAATTCCGGATGCAATTATTGCCACCCGCTGGGACGAACCGGTGCTCCGGTATGTAACAGGACAAATCGCGGATCCGGATGCGTTCCTTTCCCGGGTCCGGTATCTCTATGATCAAAAAGGAGAGAAAAGCTTCGAGGAACTCTCTCTTAAGGACGGGAGGATTCTCGAACGGTTTTCTGCACCGATGCTGGGGGAAACGGGAAAATATTTCGGAAGGGTGTGGTACTTCCGGGATATCACCGGGAGCAGGCGGTCTGAAGAGATGCTGAAGAAGAGTGAAACCCGGTTCCATTCCCTCTACACGAATATGATTGAAGGAGCTGCCCTCCACGAGATCGTCTACAACGATAAGGGTGTACCGGTGGATTATGTGATCGTCGAGACCAACCCGGCATTTGAAAAACATCTGGGCATCTCGCGGGACGCGGCAATCGGTAAGACGAGCAGGCAGGTGTACGGCGTGAATGAGCCCCCGTATCTTGGGGTCTATGCGGAGGTAGCCAGGACCGGGACACCGGTGGTTTTTGAAACCTACTTCCCACCCCTCGACAAACATTTCTCAATATCGGCATACAGCCCAAGCAAAGACAGGTTTGCCACAATCTTTGAAGACATAACCGAACGCAAACGGGCAGAAGAGGAACTTTTAAAGAAGAATGAAGAACTCCAAGCCTCATTAGAGCAGATCGCGGCAACCGAAGAGGAACTCCGTGGCAATCTGGATGGACTGGCCCGGCAGGAACTGGTGTTGCGGGAAAACGAGGCAAATCTCCGTGCAATTCTCGATGCAACGCCATTTCCCGTTGCCCTTGTAGATCTCCAGGACAATAACATCCATTACTGGAGCCGCAGCGCCCTCACTCTTTTTGGACATACTGCTCCCACCACAG
>JANYBK010000049.1 GCA_025360805.1 Methanomicrobiales archaeon | reverse complement strand
TTCGTCAAGTGTTGGAACTTGTTGATTCAACAGTCCACTGCCGTTTGTTGAATGTTAATGACGAGATAATTCGGATTACCAGAATGTTTGGAGCGGGCTTTGAAAAATATTATTCCTGAAAAAATAACTGCCGAATATCGGATTGAGGATCGGTTATGAGATCACTCAATATCACTGGTTGGGGGCCGGAAGATGGTTTTTAGAGTGTGTAAGATATGAGTTTGAGCAATTTTTCATGAGTTAAAGATCTTATCTTTGAGCAATGCAACTAAAAATCGGGTTCAGACTTTTTTTTCATTTATCCTATCTACCGGTCCCCAGCGCTGATCAATCGCTCATCGACATCAGCACGAACAATCGGCGGCAGCATTCCCCATCTGAAATCCTGCTCTCCGATAATTACAAAAATCCCGCGGACATCATTAGAGTTGATCTGGTCGAGCACTGATAGATTGTCAGCCCGGATCTGGTTGCAGACCGAAGTTGCCCAGGCATCGGCAAGCGCAACATTGCGGGAGAAGACCGTGACTGCATCAGACACCCCAAACGAGATCGACGGACCAACTGTAGCAGAAGATGTACAGATGCCAAGAACTGAATCCTGCGGAGGCACAACAAATGCGATCCGGTCAGAGAGCAGCGCATCCCCTGCATGCACACCGACCCTTACATTACGGTCAGAGATGAGTGCAATGTCACCCCCATTGTCAATCACCCCAAACATTGCACCGGCATCCTGCATTGCCTCAATACCTGCCCATGCAATCGAGCCGGCAACTGCTGCCATAGGCCCGACACCCGCAATACTTGCTGCGTCTGCCATCCTTGTTATGATCAGCTCATCCGAGTCCGGAGTGTAGGGATCAAAGGTCGCAGAGAAAAAAGGATCGCGTGCAATGTACGCTTCCAGCACCTGCCGTGCTCGAAGCATACCCGCTTTGGCAGCTTCAATATGTTCCGGTTTATCAGCAAGTATCACAGCAAATGTCTGCCGGTAACTGAACCGCTCGCGAATCATACTGGTGTAGTGAGTGCATGCGAGGGGCAGGCATCGACACACTTGCCGCAGAGCACACACCGTTTCTCATCAAGACTTAGCTTCCACTCCGGATCGAAAGAGAATACTTCACGGGGACAGATACTAATGCACGCCCCACAGTCCACACATTCGCTCTCATCCAGACTAACACTGTGTTCAAGAATGTGCACCCGGGCACCGAGACTTATCATCGTGTCGCTAACAAGCTTACACTGATCATCCGGTACATCGATCAATGCCTCGCCTTCAGAGGAGTCAATAACAGCACGTTCTACATTGATGAGCACGCCGGTGTCCCGGACTACCTGTGCAATGATTGGCTTCCGGCCTTTTCCGCGTGAAAAATTTACCAGCAGTTTCATTTCAGCCACCTCCCGCCAAAGAGTTTTCCAAGATTCATCGCAGTTAAGATGCCCAGCACACGGTGATCTGCATCAACAACCGGTAAAGCACTGATATTATACTGCTCAAGTTTCTGCACAGCAATATCAACTGCCTCCTCTGGCTTTGCCGTAATCACTTTAGTCTTCATTATATCCTTGACAAGATGCGCTTTTCCGGGATTTGCTACTGCTTTTGAGATATCAAAAGTGGTCACGATACCTACTAAGACACCGGTCCCATTGATTACAGGAAGATGATTGGTCTCTCCTTTGAGCAGTTTTTTTGCTGCGGTTTTGATCTCTTCATCTTCATGGATGCTGACTACCTGTCGATCCATAATATCGAGAACTCTTGGACCCTGCGTGGACTGGTGCATCGGGCGCGATACATTTTTTGCATCAATCGGGCGCGTGGGAAGTGCAAGCTGCATTTTACCCTGTTCAACCCATCCTTTCAACTCTTCAGCCACTTGCCGGGCCTTGCGGAAGCTGGACAGGGACGAGGTTTTTACCTCTTCTCCATTCAGTTCGATCGAACCGCTTCGCAGTTCAGCATAGTTGACTTTGCGGATGACCGGACGGTTCCGGCTCGGAACCGCATAATCTAAAATGTCCACACTGATATCTTCGTTACGTACGGCAGTTGCCCGCACGACATCGATATCGAGCACCGGCAGAGGAATGCCGAGACCAACGTACAATGTAACTCCATAGCCGGTCATGGTTGCAGCCCGCATGTATTCCTGCGACATATGTTTCAGATCACCGGTAACCATCAGCGTGCCAAAACCACCAGCGGGTGAATGCTGGGTCCCCTCACCAATAACCATGCCCTGTGCTCCGCATAAGAAGATCGGAACCCCGCTGCCAATCAGCCGTAAATGCGGATCATTTGATATTGGATTGAGCAGTCCGGCACCGGAATAAGAAACATTCCCGCAGCCTGGAAGCAGCGTTCCCATGTAGGTGTGAAGGGTGCGATCGGTGGTATTGGTAGCCGCATTATAGCGCTGGTATGCATTGCGCGGATTGCACATGATTGCCTGGTTTAAATTCTCTAAAAGCAGCTCGGTAGTGATCGTGCGGCGCGGATAGCAGTCTGTGCCACGGGAGCTTGCACGGAGTTCAACTGATTTTCCTGCTACAAGATCTTCAAGCACATGCGCTCCGCCATATTCATCTTCGCGAGTGTCGGACTGTTGAGTGGCGCCAATGTACGTATCAACTGCCGCGAGTCCGCCATAGGCTTCCACATTATTTAACCAGATCCGCTCCATACGAATCGGAGGTTCCGCATGACCGAAGTTAAAAAACGCACCGGATGAGCACATGGCACCGAAAGTGCCGGTTGTGACTACATCAACTTCTTTTAATGCTCCCTGCTCACCGAGTTCGGACACGATCGCGGGCATCTCTTCTGCGGTGACCACCCGCGCACTGCCGTCACGGATCCGCTCATTGATCTGGCTGATGGTCTTGTGCATATTCAGAAATACGCTTTAATGAATATTTAATATAATCGTTATTACTGTTAGTAATATCAAATTTTTAATCCTCTGCCTCCTATTACATGTATGCATGTGCGTGCCTTTATCGGGGAGATGGAACGGCTAGCCCCGCCCGATCTAGCTGAGGAGTTCGATTGCGGGAGAATTGGCCTGATAGTTGAAGGCCGGCCAGATATTGTTAATGTCTGCTGTGCGTTAGACGCGACAGACTCAGTGGTCAAAAGGGCAGTTGAGACCGGAGCGGATATGCTCGTGGTGCACCACACCCCATTATGGACTCCGGTTACTGCACTCACCGGGCCAACCGCGTCATTAATGCGCCAACTGCTCGCTGATAATATGAACCTCTATGTCATGCACACCAATTTCGATCACTCCCCCGAAGGCGTGAACGATGCACTGGCTGAACTTCTCTCATTAGAAAACCGAATCCCGCTTTCACCGGGCATCATTGGCACTTGTTCTATCACAATCGATGAACTGGCCCGGCGCCTTGGAGGTAATATCCGGATCTGGGGAGAACTTAAATCCATATCGCGTCTCGCAATGGTTGCCGGCAGCGGTTTTGATCCAGTATTCCTTAATGAAGCAAAAGCAGCCGGGGCTGATGCGTTTCTTTCTGCTGAACTCAAACACTCGGTTGCCCGTTTTGCCCCCATGCCCTGCATTGAAGCTACCCATTATGCACTCGAAGCCCCGGCCATGCGCCGCCTTGCTGCCAGAAATGGCTGGCTATACCTCGATGATCCACCATTGGTTCGTTCCATCATATGATAGATCTCTGGCACCGGATTGAGGAAAAGAACACCCTTGACATATCCTTGCGTGAAGAAATTGTTGCAACCTTTGGAGCTCGTGGCAAAAAAGCGCTGACTGCCATTGATGCCGGTAAGGTGAAGAAGTATCTGGATTTTTTTGTAGTTGAAGGCAGGACTGCTGAATATGTGGTGGATGAGGATTTCTGCACCTGCCGGGATTTCCTTTATCGCGGCAGAACCTGCTGGCACCTGCTCGCGGTAAGGATTGCAAGGGGAGCAGATCTGGCAGAACCGGTTGACGGGTGGTACCAGGATCGTTGGAACATGCATGGTGGAGAAGCCGACTTATGAAAGTCATGAGACAATACACTAATTACCGTTCATAATCAACTGTACTGACGATACGTGTTACTTATGCTCGAAGAGGAATACCAATTAAATTATTTTAAAGAACAGGGTATGGTCCGCAAGATTTGCAAGAGCTGCGGATCTGCCTTCTGGACACGTGACAGTGCACGTGAGATCTGCGGCGATGCGCCTTGCGAACCCTATAATTTTATCGGTGAACCGGTTTTCAGGACACATAATCTTGATACCATGCGTGAGGCGTACCTCTCATTTTTTGAAAAACAGGGGCACACAAGGATCGAGCGCTACCCGGTTGCGGCACGCTGGAGAGACGATATTTACTTAACCATCGCATCGATTGCGGATTTCCAGCCGTTTGTTACCAGTGGTATCGTTCCCCCACCGGCAAACCCTCTCACCATCTCACAGCCCTGCATCCGGCTCAATGATCTCGATTCGGTCGGCAGGTCTGGCAGGCATCTCACAACTTTTGAGATGATGGCACACCATGCCTTCAACACACCCTCTGAAGAGATCTACTGGAAGGACCGGACGGTCGAGCTCTGCGACCAGTTCATAGCCTCAATCGGGGGGGATCTCAACAAAGTCACGTTTAAAGAAAGCCCATGGATCGGTGGCGGGAATGCCGGACCCAGTGTCGAGGTGCTGATCGGGGGTCTCGAGATTGCAACGCTTGTCTTCATGAGTCTGGGCAGAAAAAAGACCGATCAGCCGGGATACGACTTAAAAGGCGAAATGTACTATCCGATGAAACTCCGGATTGTCGATACCGGGTATGGGCTGGAACGCCTTGTCTGGGCTTCAAAAGGTTCGCCTACGATCTACGATGCAGTCTTCCCGGAGATGGTGAGCCATGTGATGGGTGCAGCCGGTCTTTCCCATATGCTCGACAATAAAGACTACATCCGGATCCTATCGCTTAATGCAAAATTCGCCGGTCTTATGGATATCTCCGGCACCAACCTCTTCCAGCTGAGAAAGAAAGTGGCAGCTGCCATTGATATATCACCGGAAAAACTCGACCGTATCATTACACCGATGGAAAAAGTGTACGCAACAGTCGATCACACACGCTGCCTTGCCTATATGCTTGGTGATTGCATAGTACCTTCCAATGTAAGGGAAGGCTATCTGGCCCGGCTTGTTATACGCCGTACACTGCGGATGATGACCGATCTCAAGATCGAAGAGCCGCTGGCTGACTTAATTGAACAGCAGACCCGGATCATCGGTATGAAAAAGTTCGAGCAGGACATTGCAGTTGTCCGTGAGATTGCAGAACGCGAAACCGAGAAATATGCTTCAACGCTCGAACGCGGAACACGGATTGTCCAGAAAATCGCAAAGACCTACAAGGCGAAAAGCCAGCGAGTACCGTTGTCCGAGATCATCACCCTGTACGACTCACATGGCATCCAGCCCGAGATGATTAAAGATATTGCCACCAAAGAAGGCGCTGTCGTTGACCTGCCCGACAACTTCTACTCCATGGTTGCCGACATGCATTCCGAATCAAAGAAGGAAGCAGAAATTGACAGTAAGGCAAAGTATGATGAGCGGGTGCAGGGCCTCCCCCCGACTCGGAAACTGTACTATGATCAGCCGTCCGATATTGAGTTTGAAGGCGTTGTGCTGGACTTCTTTGATGGATACGCAGTCACGGACCAGACCCTCTTTTACCCGGAAGGCGGGGGTCAGCCAGCAGATACCGGGACCATGATGAGTTCCGAGAGCATAGTCAGGGTAGATGATGTAATAAAAGTCGGTGAAGTTGTCCTTCACCACATCAGTGGCGGGGTTTTACAGCGCGGCGACCGGGTCAAAGGAATGGTTGACGAGGAACGGCGTTGGTCGCTCATGCGCCATCACACGGCCACCCATGTTGTACTCAATGCAGCAAAGGAAGTGCTCGGTGCGCATATTCACCAGGCCGGCGCACAGAAAGGCGCTGAAAGTTCCCGCATGGACTTACGGCATTTCAAGCACATCACTCCTGACGAGTTACGCAGGATAGAGACTGCGGCAAACCGCATTATCATGGCAAACCAGCCGGTTGAGATCTCTACCCTGGACCGTACGAAAGCCGAACAAAAATACGGGTTTTCTCTTTATCAGGGCGGGGTTCCACCCGGCAGGGATCTCCGTATCGTGAAAGTGGCTGGCGATATAGAAGCATGTGCCGGCACGCATTGCCGGAGCACCGGCGAAGTCGGGGTCATAAAGATCATCCGGGTTGAGCATATCCAGGACGGTATCGAACGGATCGAATTTACCGCTGGTATTGCTGCAATCTATTACATGCAGCACCTTGAACAAATCGTTGCTTCTTCTGCTGAAGCTTTGTCGGTACAGCCAGAAAACCTGCCCACAACAGTTAACCGGTTCTTTTCGGAATGGAAAGACCAGAAAAAAGAGATCGAACGCATGAGTTCAAAGGTGGTTGAGTTAGAGATGCAATCTCTCGTTGCCGAATCTATTGATGATATTCCGGTTGTGATCAAGCGTATCGATCTACCGCAGAAGGAACTCGCTCAATTGGCAACTTCAATCTCTGAAAAAGGTGGAATCGCGCTCCTTGCGGGTGCAGGTGAGACTGTAAGAGTAGTGCTCGCATCCGGAGATTCACGGGTAAATGCCGGTGAGATTATTGGTCTGGTATGCACCCTGCTTAGCGGAAAAGGTGGCGGTAAACCCACGATGGCACAGGGCGGTGGCCCGGATGTCGGCCAGATGGACCTTGCATTAAAAGTCGGGCGTGAACGTATTATTGCCGCATTAAACGGATGACTCTGACTGGTGACAATGGCTGACAATGTTGTTCTTCTTGAACCGGGCGATGAACAGGCACAGAAGATAGCAAAAGCCATGGGCAGCCAGACAGCCAGTGAGATACTCCGGTTCCTGTCTGATGGCCAGAAGACCTTAACTGACATCTCCGAACATCTCGTTATCCCCATGACTACCGCCAAGTACCATGTGGAGAACCTGTCTGATGCCGGACTGCTCTCGGTTTCAGAAACAAAATACAGTGTCAAAGGGCGGGAAGTGAAATACTATTCACTCACAAACCAGCTCCTCATTGTTGCACCACGGCAATCGAATGTGCGTTCACTGCTGCTGAAATATGCATCATTATTCGGGATCGTTGCATTTGGTTCAGTGGTTATCGCAATCATGTCTCCACTTTTTGGATCCGGCAGTGTGATGCAGAGCACCTCAAATGCAGTTCCCCTGATGGCTGTTCATGAATCCGGAGGTACATATGTAAAAGCAGTAGCTGACGGATATATTGCCAATGCCACGAGGACTCCCGACATGATGGTGGTTGGAAAAGGGGCAGCAGAAATGGCAGCTGCAAATTTCACTCCAGCTCCTGATACTGTGTTCACTCTTACTCAAATCCCAAAAGACCCCTCAATATCATCATTTTTTATGATAACAGATTCGACACTGGCGTTTTTCCTTGGCGGGACTCTGGTCATCTGCGTACTCCTCTGTTATGAGGCATATCTCTGGAAACGACGGTAATGGCAGAACAGGATTTTTTTCTTTTTTTTTACTTGTTAAAAAATATTTCAATATAAATATTATTTGCGGGTCAGACAGACAATGTCAGATTAAGATTCCCGAAATAAAGATTTTAAAAAATGTATGATCTGTTTGATATCAGTGTCGTTTCATTACAAAAATCGCAATAACTCCGGCACCAGCAATGCCAAAGAATGCTGTTATGGGAGATAGTGAGGATTTTGTAGCGGTTGGCCAGGGGGTTGGTACGGTCGTTATGACTTTTGTAGTTCTGACTACCTCAGTGGTTGTCGGTACCGTAGTGATTACCTGAGTTGCCGGTGCTGCAACATTGAATGTCTTTGTTCCAATATATCCTTTTACATCAGAAAATATTACATCATAATCACCGGGTCCAAAGACAGCTACCTGTTTGGTAAAGACACCGGCTCCGGACTGCATACTTTCTTTTGTACCAATCCATTCGTCAAACAATGTTACACCCTCTGGTGCACGAACCTCCATTTTAACGCCGCCATTTCCCAGTTTGTAGATGGACCCTTCGACACGGAGCGCATCATCACGACTCTGGGTCATTGGTGAAGTGATGGTGATCTCTCCAGATCGATCGATAATTTTTATCAGCTGCAGGGTCTTTGAACCTGAGCGAAGACTTGCCTCACCTTTACTTGTGTACTGGACCTCCACTTTGTAACTGCCACCGGGTAAACCTTTTGTTTCCAGTAACTTGTATTGGGTGAGCTTGTCCTCCTGGATAGTTATTGGCTGGCGACTTAATTCAGTTGCAGTGTATTGCGTCTGGTAGAACACAATATCAAACGTTGTTCCCGGGGGAAAATCACTGTCAATGGAACATTTCAGCGGGAAACCCGCCTGTACGCTTTCAGGACAGTTGAGATCGAGTCCGTACGCTGACGCAGTTCCCGCGATACACATCAGGCATAACGCGATGAGTATGATCCGTTTCATGTCTACAACATCGATTGGCCGAAAATAAAATGGTATCTTTTGGATCCCGTACCGTAATTTTAAGCAGGACCACTAAAAAAACAGTCGGAATCAGCACATACCGATAAAATTGCTCAGCAGGCGCAGGCCGATAGCACCACTCTTTTCCGGGTGGAACTGGACGCCAAACGTATTGTTCTTTCCTACTGAAGATGCAAACGGGCAGATGTAATGCGTAGAAGTGAGTGTGTTATCCGGTGTAGTATCGGCATAATAAGAGTGAACAAAGTACACATATTCATCGCTGCCAAATCCGTCAAACAGCGGGTGTTCAGTGTTGGTGATAGTTAATGAGTTCCATCCCATGTGGGGCACTTTCTGGCCGTGAACCCGGGGGAACTTTCGCACACATCCCGGTATGAGACCCAGTCCTTTATGAATCCCGTGCTCCTCGCTCGTCTCCATGAGCATCTGCATACCAAGACAGATTCCAAGCAGGGGAACCTTGCGAGTGGAATTCAGGACCGTTTCTTTTAGGGGGCCCAGTTGATCCATCCCCTCGTGAAATGCCCCAACACCCGGCAGCACAAGTCCATCAGCAGATGCGATCAAATCGGCATCGCAGGTGATTATTGCCTGCGCTCCGGCCTTTTCAAGCCCACGAATTACACTGCGAAGGTTTCCCAACCCGTAATCAATAATGGCTATCTTCGTCATCAGCACATCCCTCAATCAGTCTCCATTTCCCTTCCGTGATCCACTCATCAGGCAATCCGTGAGCCTCCCGATACTGTTCGAGCTTAGCTAACCAGCCTTTCCAGAGTTCTGGATATTTTTCTTCAATCATGTGAATTAAAGCCATATCGCTCGATGGACACATGAAACATCCGATCCTGTCCAAATGTTGTTCATACAGCACATTGTGGGGTGCCTTTTCCTGCATCAGGTAAAGCCAGACATGGAGCGCAGTCCAGTTGTGGATTGGGGCTGCAGAGAGCTGTGCTCTTACATTCTTATTTCGCCAGACCCTCTCGCTCTGGGCACGTGCAGCCGATTCATAGCGACGCTGGCCTATGAACGAGAGGCACTGGCCCCAGTTATCCCGGATCAGGTTTCCGACCGGAGTCAGTTTGCAGACTTTACAGCACCACCGGGCATTAACTGCAGGAGGACCCTGTCGTTCAAAGGTTTCCCAGAATGTAGTTGCACCATCAGAGCGAATTATTTCAAGCCCGTAGTACCGGGCTGCCTCATCAATATTGGCATATGTTTCAGGGAACTCTAAACCGGTATCAGCAAAAAGCATCGGGACTTTTCCAATCGCTTTTAGTACAACAAGCAGTGTAGCAAGACTGTCTTTTCCCCCGGAATATGAGATGTTTGCCACCAGATCCCTGTTGCGTCCGGCAACTTCTTGTACAAACAGGACCGATGATGCCTCTGTCTTTTTGAGTACATCAGCATTTGCCTGCACTGCATCTGCCCAGCTGGCATCACCTGGTACAATGGTGGATACAATATTCCGCCGTGTCCGGACAATCTGACCTTTTTTTAATTCCCTTGCAACAGTAGCGTCCACTTTTGCGCGTCCAACTGCGATGCAGGTGCCATCCGGTGTCAGAATGAACACTTCATCACCGGACCGGACATCTTCATGAATGAATAACAGTCCGGGTGCAAGAACGCTCATTCCCTGATCGCGGATGAACGGGACTGCCCCGTCATCGATAACAATAAAACGTTTTTTTGGCGTGAACAGGGTGCGGGCTTCAGGGCGGGGAACCGGTTCCCATCGCCGCTGTTCCGGAAAATACCGGATAATTCCGGCGATTCCTCCGCCTACAATAATCTCTTCCATCCGGTCACGATCCGGCACTTTGTTGAGGAGGGCAATATGACCTTCGGGAATAAGTGGGGCACCAAAATGATCAGTATAGATCTGGTTTATCAGAGCGATATCAGCAGGAAATGCCGGGCGGGCATCTCCCGGGGGAGTCACTGGAACACAACGTGTCTCTGCCCCACAGGCACATTTCTCTGCAAGGACTGGTACATGACATTGATCGCACCAGCGCAGCAGTATCTTCCCAAGATATGACGGGGGCATTATGTCAATAACATTCGCGCTGAAGAAATAAAAATGGAAGGGAGATGGCAGTATTCATAAATACCCCGCTTTCCCACAGTACAGCAGGAAATGATAGACACCTGGTTTTTGGCTGCAATCTGTTTCGGATTTTTGGCAATCAGTGCTCTCCTGCGGATGATTCCCGGGCCGGAACGGAATGATCGGATCGTCTCTTTTACGGCAGCAATTACTCTTTTTGCAGCAGCAGCACTCGTGCTCAGTATAGCATTTGGAGACCTCATCATACTTGACGCAGCGATCATTATTGTGCTGGTTCTTTTTGCAGGAACCTTTGGTTTTGCGAAATTCTGTGGGGGTGAAGAGCAATGAGCTCGCTGGTGATTGATATCATCATCTGGATACTGCTCATTACCGGGCTGGGTTTTGGCCTCATCGGTCTTATTGGACTCTTACTCTTTCCGGATACACGGAGCCGGATGTTTACTGCTGTAAGGGCTAGTCTGATCAGTATCGGTGCCACTGCAATTGCCGTCTTTGTCTATGGACTCAATGCTCTGCAAACATCTGGCGGGAATCAGTACTCAATGCTTATCCTGCGTACGGTTCTCCTTGTGATAGTTGTTGTAACTGGGAACTATATTGTATCCAGCACAATTCTAAATAAGGCCCGACCGATTGTTTGCAATCCATCACAAAAAGAAAAATCAAGTGATGATGGCGATAAAAAATAATTTTTTGGTTTTCTTTTTTTTGCTTTTTGCACCAGGGTCTGATGCACATCTCTTTTTTTAGAGGTTCTCACGACATTTCTTCTTCATTTTCGGTAAAAGGAACCTTTGGGGGCTCATTAAAGCAGAGTACTGCAGCAATTCCAAGCAGCAGAATAGCCGGAGCATAAAGATAGAGCAGATGTAATGTGCCGGCAACAGGTACCGAGAGGGTAATCCAGACTGCTGATGAGAGCAACATCCATCCGGCAAACCGTGTCTCTTTCTTTGAGATGGCCGCACCTCCCAGACCGAGGCTTGAGAACAGTGCAGCCTGGACACCTGAAAGGATCATATCGCTGGATGTTGCATTTAGGATAACAAAGAATGCCGTCACCAATCCAAACAGTGCACCTGCAAGTCCTATAACAAACGGCTTTTTCATACACTTACCGTGTATGTGATTAAGTATAAAGGTTGCCGTCGTATGCATTATCTGCTATAAACAGGTAATATGATTGCACAGCGCATGCACATTACCGCCAAGGGAAACGACGGTAAATACATCAACTGATTCGCTTGAATATTCGGGATTATGGAAATCCGGCCGTATTTTAAAGGATTGCGCATTTTACTAATTATCAGACATATAATTCGTTTTTGGTCTGATCGTGCCTTAATTTCAGAACAAAAGTGATTGTATACCCCAATTCTATGCGGGAAAATGGCTTTGCGACCAAAATATTTATTAATTCATAAATTAACAAAAAATATAACCCTTTCCGGTAGGAGGTGAAAAACCACATGGCAGCAGCAAAGAAGGCAGCGGCAAAGAAGCCGGAACCGAAGAAATCAGAAAAGAAGGCAGCACCCAAGAAGAAGTGAGGTCTGAATCCCAACATTTTTTATAAATTTGTTTTAGCGTTTTTATTTCAGGAATTGTAATTTTATGAGATAAATTAATCATTGGTTTTTATTTTGAAATTATTTCCCGGACTTGTCATAGATTTTTGGTCCTCATAATTTTCCAGCTTCATAAAATTTCATTATCGGAAAATACTATAAAAGAGGGGCAAAGTCTTTGTCCTTATCTTGGTTTTTTAGTCGCATACCTGTAATTTTGCAGGAACAAAATAAATAAAACTCATATAACCGACCATCGGCAGTAAGAATTCACTGATTTTTATTTATTTTGTACATAGATATTTACCGGAGAAGAAACTAACATGAATTACCAAAAAAATGACATTAATAGACGGTTCAAATGTAACAATCGGGCATCTCGGCATAGTAGCTGGTGTGTTTGATACTCTGGAGA
>JANYBK010000036.1 GCA_025360805.1 Methanomicrobiales archaeon | reverse complement strand
GGGATGTAGTCTGCAACGACTTTTCCGCTCGTGTTGAGCTCTTCGAGGCAGTCCATCATCTCATAGAGGCAGTCCTGGTATTCCATCTCACGGGCAATGTTCTGTCCCTGGGTGCCTTTCTCGTCGAAGCCCTTGTAGACTGCGAGACGTGCACGGGGACCGACTTCAACGGGCTGGCCGTCGTACATCGGGATGCCGGTGCAGGCTTCCATCTGGGGGTTGACCTTGGTACCGAGCTTGGTGGTTCCACCAATCGGGTACTTTGGCTCTTCGAGCGAGATTTCCATCTCACCCATATACCAGTCCCATGGGCGGACTTCCTTGAACCGGTTGATGTCCCAGCTGGGGCATTCGTCCTGGCTTGAGCTTCCATAGAACGCGTGGGTTGCAAGGTAACCCTGGTTGTGGAAACCGAGTTCCTTGACCATGGGGACCTTCATACCGCCAACATCCACAAAGTCTCTCTTGTGGTAGCTGCGGATGACCGCGATCATGAACTCTGACTGAGCGTGAGCAAGAACGAGTCCTTCCTTTGCAAGGTCGTACATCTTGGTCTTGGCCAGTTCGGAGCAGTTACGGTACATACCGCCGACACGGGTGTTGCTCGGGTGGATTGCTTCGCCACCGGCAATCTGACAGATGGTCTGTCCGATCTCACGGAGTCTCTGGATCCGCTTTGCAACAGAGCGTACCGGCTCTTCAGCCGTGAACGGGTTGATCTTGGTCTCGGTGCCCGGTATATAGAAATCGGGCAGGATCAGGATGTCATGCAGTGCAATGCTGTGCAGCCGGTTGCCCAGCTGAACAATCTGACGAAGCATCTTTGCGTCCTTGGGGATCTCGCATTTGATGGATGCTTCCATTGCTTCGGTGGCTGCCAGGTTGTGTGCAACTGGACAGATACCGCAGACACGGGATGCGATCTTGGGAACCTGCTCGGGGGTCTTCCCGACAGCAAGCTTTTCGACGCCTCTCACCGGGGTAATGGAGCACCAGTTACCCGTCTCGATGATGCCGGCGTCGTTAACCTTCAAGACCAGCTTTGAGTGTCCCTCATGTCTTGTGGTTGGGGAAATCTCTACAACTTTCGACAATATTATCGCCTCATTTTATTTTGAGTTGTTCGTATAACGTTACAAAATTGCTGTATACATCTCTAATCTCGAGATAAGTGACCGTACAAAGTACGTTCATCTCTATTTTACACGAGCGCTCTAATAACCTTTATTATCTGATCCTGTGCCCAAAAAAACCAAAAAAATAATTAAAAAATTATTTTGTTTTGATGGATTATCCATATTTAAAAGTTTTTGTGATTGCCGATTAATGATTTAAACACTAATTGTTATTAACCAACTGTGATTTCTCCGCCAGATTTCTTGTGATTCATTTAAGCGGTCAGTTCGATCATGGTGGCACTTTTCCAGGCATAGGTATCGTGTTTATGGGTGCTCTCTTATGCTCTCTTAGTTAGTGTGCATGATAACGACAACAGGGCCAACTGAGAGATATTCAAATTTTGGGAAGCACTTTATTTGCGATATTCCGAAAAATGTTTTAAAAAACCGTGGATTTTTGTGCGCGGAAAAAGAATCCGGAAACGGTTTTTTCCGGTAACGATTCATAGATGATCTTTTTGGGAGCTCAGTCTGCCGGGCGGGCGCTCACTGATCATAACAGCAAAGTTAAGATCAATCATTTTTTCAAAGATTATTTTTACATTTTTAGCATTAGCGTCATAGGAATTTTTAACTAATTCGAAAATTGCAACGAAATCATCTGTGATGAGTTCTTTTCCGATAATGTTTTTTAATCCCGAACTAATTCTAAAATCTAGTTTTGTCATTTTACCTGCGACCTATTTTTTACACCGGATGGAATTATCTTTGATTTATGTTCCTTAACACTTTAAAACATCTATTTGAATGTAATTGACAAAAAATCCTGATCATAATCTAAGGGACGCCCACGCGGGGGGATTCTCATCCAGGAATGTCAACACCTCTCCTCACAAAACCCAATCGTATCCCCCACATTCTTCATCAGCAACACTTCCGGGTTGATAATCACATTATGCCGAATCTCCCTAATCCGAGAAAAAACCTCTTCCCAAGGAATTGGATCCGTAATAGAAAGCGTCTGGTGCTTCGCGTGAATGTGAAACCCTTTGACAAACTCCGTCGGGATGACATCAAGTTCCATCAGGAACTTTCCCTTAGTGACCGTGAAGAGCTGCTGGATATCAAGCACAATACCAAAATGCGGTAATAATTCCGGATAGTCTGTTTCGCAACAATGACAGATTCCGGCAATCTCTTTCCCGGTTGATATGACCTGACCGGTTCGATTCTCTAAAAGGATCTCGGGTGCGATGCCGAATATTTTTTCATATTCCGCAATGATGAACTGCGCGCCTTTGAGAATATCATCATGAGAATTCCTCCGGTCGCCGGGATGAATCTCGATCTTTGCCGCAGGGCTTCCTAAAAATTCTGATATGTCGCAGACCAGCCTGGTGAAGCGGATCCGCCATGATTCATCATTCCAACGGAGCGGGGCCTGGACTGACATCCCGAACCCGTCCCTCCGTGAGAGTGATGGCTCGGTGTGAAGGATATAGGGGATGCGTCCGGGTCCCGGAACATTCTGGCTATAAAGAAGCGGGATCTTTTCCTTTGAGGGAATATCACACAGGTCCAGACCGGTCCGCCCTGCCTCTTTGGGTGTTTTGATGAAATCTGCCGGGACTTCAACCAAAGAGCAGCCAAATTTTTCTGCATGTTCCCAACGGGTCGTGAGATTTCCGCGTTGAGGGATGGATGAGACATTGGGAAAAACGTACGAGATGGTCAAAGTAACAAGAAGAGAATTAGATCAAACCAGTTCCTGAACCTTAATGCACATAATGTGCATTAAGCGCTAAATGTGCATTCATCGACCGGAAACTATGGCTGAAATGGAAAATACCGTGAAGTCCCGGCTTCACCATGGGAGCAACTCTCTCGATCTCACAATCCCTTCTGAAGTTGTAAAAACTTTCAAAATAAATCCCGGTGATGTTTTCAAACTTGTTGCAAAGACCGAGAAGGATTCCGTTGTCCTCCAGTATGAGCGGGTCTATTCCGCAAAATCTGGATAATTCCATCTGTTCCGAGGACGAAAGATGGAATACTTCTCCGAAACCTGGCTCTCCCTCTCCTGGTCCCCCTGGATCCCTTTCACCGCAGACAAACACACCTTCCGGGAAATCCCCAAAGCCCCCGGCCTCTACCGCATCAGGCCAACCGGAAAAGACTTCCTCATGTACATCGGAGAAACGAGAAGAACCGTACACGAAAGAGTAAACGAACTCCGCCAAACCCTCAACCGATCCGAACTGATGCCGTAAAAACGATCCCCACACGGCCGCCCCCTCGCTCTGGGCCTGGCAGGATGCAGAAGGGTTCGAATACGAATGTTCCGCCGCCCCGCTCGTTTCTCCGCATCTTACCTGTTCCCTCAACCGGGTTCTGGTAAACCAGACGTAGCCATCATAAACTCATGTAACCCAGGTTTACCAGAATTACCGGGTCAATGCATTAATAATCCAAACGGTATACCTATCTGGTAACAGGAACTTTCAAAATGGATCACTACGAATTGATCGCGGCCAAACGGAATGAGATCTTCGTACTTGCAGCCCGTTTCGGAATAACAGATATCCGTATATTCGGCTCCGTTGCCCGGCACGAAGCCCATGAGAGTAGCGATATCGATTTCCTTGTCGGGTTTCCTTTCGGCACATCTCTTCTTACCCATGCCGCGTTTCAGCGGGAACTCTCTGAACTTCTTGGCTGCGATGTGGATGTTGCATCGGTGAATGGACTTAAGGAACAGATCCGCCATTCTGTGATCCAGGAAGCAGTACCCTTATGAGAAGTGATCGTGCCCGGCTCCTTGATATTGACGAAGCTGTCCAGCGCATCAAAGAAAAACTTCCTATAACAAAAGAGAAGTTCCTCCAGTCAGACCTGCTTCAAGTATGGGTACTTTACCATATCCAGGTAGTCGGTGAAGCGGCAAACGGGATCTCACCGGAATTCCAGAAGCAGCACCCGGAAATTCCGTGGAAAGATATTATCGCTATGCGTCATTTACTCGTCCACCAGTATTTTGGTATCGATCTGGACGAAGTCTGGAGTACTGCACAACAGGATCTTCCCAAACTTCAGCAGGAGATCTTACTTTTTTTAAAAAGCAGGTAATTCCACCGTGAGCCTTATCGATATTGCCAACCGCTTACCATAACTTCAGGAGAAAATCCCATGAACAACATCATCCTCATCGGCATGCCCGGCGCTGGCAAGAGCACCGTGGGAGTGATATTAGCAAAAACACTGGGCATGAATTTTATCGATACGGATATCGCGATACAGGAAAAGAGCAAAAGGCTCTTACAGGAAATTATCAACACGGACGGCCCCGATGCCTTCAAAATCATCGAGGAAAAAACGATCCTCTCCCTTCACAGTCACCATACGGTTATCGCCACCGGGGGCAGTGTTGTTTTTAGCGAGAGGGCAATGGAGCATCTCACCCGGGATGGCGTTGTTGTGTACCTGAAGATCTCCTTTGACGAGATGGAAAAAAGACTCAGGAACATCACGACACGAGGCATCGTGCTCTCCCGGGGCGAGACCCTTTACGAAATGTTCAACGAGAGGGTCCCGCTGTATGAGAAGTATGCCGGCATAACCATCGATTGTGAAAAAGAGGATTTTGAAAATATTGTTAAAAAGATCATTGCGGACCTCTAAAAAAGGGTCGGGGATTGTGTGTGTTTTTGTGCCTGAGGGAATTTTAACCGGATAATCAGGTACAACCCATCGCCACCCCATCAAACGAATTGATATGATATCACGTGGCCGTCCCCTCGCTCCGGTCTCAATATGATGCAGAATGCTTCGGGTAACTGTACCGGCAATCAAAAAGTTATTGCACTGGCCGATACGATATATGCATTATAAAATGCATAAGGGAAGTTACCGTATGAACAATTTCCGTTTTTCTGTAGTGATCGAAAAAGATGAAGATGGCTACACCGCATTCTGCCCGGAACTTCAGGGATGCTATGCACAGGGAGAGACCTATGAAGAAGTCCTTGACAATATCCGGGATGCCATCCGTCTCCATCTCGATGATCGTATCGAATCGGGAGAGAAGATTCCCCAGGCACAACTCATCAACTTAACGACCGTGGACGTCTCGGTATGAGTGAAAAACTCCCACGGATCCCTGCCAGCAGGATCATTACCCTGCTAAAAAGAGAGGGATTTGCCTGTGTACGCCAGAGTGGTAGTCATAAAATTTTTAAAAATGATGCGGGCATCAGGGTAACCGTACCGGATCATGCCGGAAAAATCCTGCACCCGAAGATCGTAAAACAGATCTGCAAAGATGCCAATATCAATCCCGATGAATTAGGGTGATTGGCGGGAAAAAGCCCTTCATTTACTCATCCCCTTTTTTCTTAATCCTCGTATCCGGCACTACGAAAAAAATCAGGTTCCTTGTAAAAAAACCCGGAATCGGGTAAACCGCTCCATCCCCCGCTCAAGGGCCAGTGGCGGATCCACATCGGACATTTTGTCCTGGTTTACATGATTGATTCAAAAGAAAACTCGATTGTTTTCTTAAAATGAGGCCATCATGATGAGGCGTATAATTAATTTATCGTCGTGATTCGTTTTCACGCCACCAATTCTTTTTAAAAAAACGCCCTCTGCATCAACCTCAAAGATTACTTCTTTGACCTCCCCGCCACCTTAAAAAAAACAATTTCTGCCCATCGCTCCAACCTGCCGGCTCACCATCCCCCCTATCCCGTTTTTTCCCAAACCATCGCTGCCCATTTCCCCGCTCTGTTCGAAAAACCAACCGCACAAAACCGCCAGTTTCCCAAAAATAAAAAAGATTCGGCCAGACCTATACCCTCCCACGACGTAGTATAGTATGTCAAAGGGGCCCCTGAAGACAACTAAAAAAAGAAGGAAACCATCATGTCAGATTTCGTACAAAGCACCGTAACAAAGACAGCAGTTCGCGAACTTGCGAGCCAGATCGCAGACGTAACAACGTTCAACTCGATCGTCCAGTCGGTTATCACCGACAACCCGTTTGCATGTGTATCGTATATGACCGCCGGCCAAACCCACGACCCGGTAGAGAAGACCCGTGAAGGGTACGTGGTGAAGATCGTCTACCAGGACACCGAAGCAAAGACCATCGGCAGCCTGTCGGACAGGTTTGTCACCATTGCAGGGTTCAATGCAGGAGCCGCAGCGATTCTTGCAGACACCGCCCTTTCAACTGCCCACGGGGGCACAGCCGTCCGGGACAGTGACAACGAGAGCTACTCGGCAACCTTAAAGTGCCACGACTCAAACGGGGAGATCTTCATGGTCACCATCAGCCGCGGCCAGGTAAGCCTCACGTCCTACTCAGACGACAGCATCAAAACAAAGGTCGAGACCTGGGCCGACACCGTGGCGGCACTGGCCTGAGGTGATGATGATGGAAAACGATCTCATCATCACCGGAGCATTCCTCGGCGCAGGACTGCTCGCCTTTGTGATCATCCCCGGGCTCCTTGTAGTGTGGGACCGGGTTCTCGATCATATGGAGTGGTAAGGCAAAAACAAAACAGGGCAGGGGCAAAAAAGTATCCCTGCTCTTCATTTTTTATTTTTAAAAAATATTCAGGATTATTTCGTAACCTCAACCGGATCAATGTTCGCATCGATCAGGCAGTCAAACGATACGGTTGAAAGCCACCCGGCTTTTTCAAACATATGCATGAAACAGACCCCGATCACTGCTGCACCGGGATGCTTGTCAAGAACGACTTTCACATCCTCTGCTTTCACCGGCACGTTGGGCATCGAGAGCCCGCCCATGATGACGATGGCTTTTGGTTTGAACGTCACCGGTGACATGCGTACCTGCATGCCAACATCATCGACATGGCTGATCTTCTTAGCCTTATTCTCAGCCACGAACGGGACAAAGACCTGCTCCAGCTCGAGCGAGCGGAGGGCAAATGCGAGCAGCTCGACAAACGGTGTGCAGGTGCCCGGGACACCGTAGTACACAATCTGATCGCCTTTTTTCAATCCTTTTGCCTCGACAAATTCCTTAAACGGGCGCAGGATGCCGGGTACTCCGTGGAAGATTTCTTTTGTGGCCATGATAGATCAACTGTCTTTTTAAGAGATGATAAGAATTGCCAGTCTCTCCCCAACATTTTTATTGCCTGCATACCATCCATCAGAGAGAGAAATCCTGTATGAAACGCGTCACCATCAATACAATTGTCGATATTGGCTGCCTGATTACCTTCATCCCGTCGCTGATCACCGGGCTGGTGCTCTATCTGGTCCTGCCATCGGGCGGGGGGAGAGGGAACAGCTGGTCACTGTATCTTGGCATCCCCCGCAGCCAGTGGGTCACGATGCATGACTATACGAGCTTTGCCTTTACCGCACTGCTCATCCTTCACCTGCTCCTGCACTGGAAGTTTTTCCGGAATATCAGGGCAGGTCTCTCCACTGAAGAACAGAAGACGTGTGATGGTGAGTAAGGATCAGACCCGGATTGGGATTATCCAGAGTAATGGCAAAGAACCTGAAACCGGATCGAAAAGAACCGGACAAATGTTCAATGGAAATATTGACAACCTGTAATTATTCACGGATTCCTACCATTCAATCTTCATCCCCGCACCCACTTCCTGCACAGGACAATCCTTAGCAAGGGCAATTTTTGCCGCAAGCGACGTGCAGTGACAGGAGTGCAGGGCGTTAAGGTGGAGCTTGCGCAGGTAATTTCCCGTTCCATCTAACCGCTGCGGGTCCGGTGAAAGGAGATGGAGTCCCCCGATAACATCAGCAACCCGTTGCTCCCCGCAGACCTCCTTGGCATATTCCGTGATGTTACAGATCCCCGCATGCGAGCAACCGGTTATGATGACGAGCCCGGCACCGGAGCGGAATGCAAGGGCAGAATCATCCAGCAGGAGGTCTGGTTCTGTCCTGCCATCGGGCAGGATAATCCTCCGCTTCCCCGGATCAGTTTGCTCGAACGGAAACTTCCGGGGGATCTCACCAAGGAACACACGGTCATCTGTGATCCAGACCGGTTTATCGGAAAGTTTGACCGGAAACTGCCGCCGCACTTCCTCTTCTGAAAGGATCGATCCGATATTCTGGAGCGGGAGTTTTTCTTTTGGGTAAAAACAACGGGTGTGGGCGATCAGTTCCGGCACCCGGTGCGTCATGGATTCAATCTTTGCTTCCGTGAGGTGCCACACAAGCGTGACCAGTCCTCCCGTATGATCGAGATGCCCGTGCGAGAGAATGACACAATCCAGATCCCGCAAGCTGATTCCCATCTTCTCTGCATTAGCAAGGAACACGCCCGAGTAGCCGGTATCGAACAGGATCTTCTTTCCGGCAGTTTCTAAGAGGAACGAAAGGCCGGGCTCACCGGTGAAGTACCGGTCTATAAGGGTGTTATTATCTGCAAGGACGGTGAGGGATAACCGCAAATTCATAGACTAGAATCAGGCGAGTTTGGGAATAGTTCTTTCGTTTTTAAAAAAAAACTCATGTCTGCCACAACACCGCATTTCCGGTAAAGGTTGTTCCATGAAGAGGAGATCAGTGCGGACACGGACTAATATTCACAGGATTTCAGGGGGAGCCGGTTTGGTGATGCCCAGATGTACTGGGGAATTGCCCGGACCAATGTTTTTTAATCATTTATGCGCATATGTGTAATTATAGTACGGAAAAACCGTAGCCATGGTGACATACATGCCAGAACCAACTACACAAAAAACCAACAAGAACCAGCCAGCAGTATCCACTGAAACAAACAGCACCGAACACACCTGCGCATGCGGGGAGATCCACGAGCACCATGAAGAGGGCATAAGCCACAGGGATGAATGCACGTCCACCCTGAAATTTACCGATTCCTGCTGCTGCGGGTCCGGAGAGGCCGGAAAAGAGGCACGCCACCGCTGCGGGCATGGACCGCGCTGTCATTAAATCTCAATTATAAAAACTGATGAACTGCGCGGAACGGTGAGAACGATAACCGATTATCATGCGATCCCTGATCTTCTGGAAGAGTATATGCAGGGGCATGACAGTGCCGGGCTCTGGGTAACGGTGCCGGAGTTCCGCACCTTTTTTGCAATGGATAAGCAGGCATCGCCCGCAATCTCAGGATTCTTCCGAAGGCTGTACCAGGGTCCGTTCTTCACCTGCCCGTACCGGGTGGCAAAAATTGAAAAAATGATGGTGAACACCCCCCATACGCGGATGATAAAACGCTATTTTATCACAAAAAGACCTGAACCACGGAATAAACAGGGTACACGTCCGGCACGTGCCCTTTCATCCACGCAGAAGTAAAAACATTAATTCCTCTCAAGAGTATCATGATCATAAGGAAACAAAAACAATGACGGACAACGGAGAGACTGAATTGCCCCTTTGCCCCCGCAGGGGAAGACCCCGTGTCCGGCGCATCATTGAAGGGACCGGGGAGTCACGATGCTATGAACCCCGGTGCTGCCCGCATGAAGACGGTATTGTGATCTCGTTAAAACCTGAAGAGATTGAACTGATTCGTCTTGTCGATCTCGAAGGACTTGAACAGGAAGAAGCCGCAGCAAAACTGGGAGTCTCCCGCAAGACCGCGTGGCGCGATCTGCATGAAACCCGGAAAAAGATTGCCGATGCACTGGTAAATGGCAAGGGTATCGAGATGGCCGGATGCCGGAAAGCAGCAGAAGGCCAGTGCCCGAAATGCCATCGCAGAAAAGAAGAGCACAGGAACGCTCACGATAAAACTCCATCTGCGTAATCTTCTCTTTTTTAATTCACTACGCTTAAATATTTACGCTCATAAGTGTAATTAATCGATTACGCACTAGAGGGATATATGCCAGACTTTGACGGAACCGGGCCGCTCAAACGTGGGCGGGTTATTGGCAGGGAATTGGGGCACTGCAAAAAAGATGATGAGTGCCCAGCATGCCAGAGGAAGGATGTACCTGCGGATACGAAAGAAAAACCGGATGCCGGTAACTAAAAGCGAGAGATACTTATGACCACACCATTTCTTTCTGTTGATCATCTCTGCATGGAGTTCGAGGGAAAAAAAGTCTTAAACAACATTTCCTTTGAGATTCCTGAAGGCGAGATAATCGGTGTCATTGGCAGGAGCGGGGCGGGAAAGAGCGTGCTCCTGCACCTGCTCAGGGGCGTTGAGCAGCCCCCGACCAGCGGTTCTGTGATCTACCACCTGAGTGCCTGCAACACCTGCAATCACATGGAGGTGCAGAGCCGGGCCGGCAACTGCTGTCCATTGTGTGGAGGAATACTGATCGCAACGGATGTTGATCTCTGGGGAGAGAAGACCGACGGCATGAAATCCCGGGTCATGAACCGGACCGCAATTATGTTCCAGCGGACGTTCGCTCTCTATGGCGATGACCGGGTAATTGAGAACGTACTCCACGCACTCGACGACATCCGATACCCGCAGGAGCACGCGATCAACCGTGCTGCTGATTTAATCGACCAGGTACGACTCTCCCACAGGATGATGCACATCGCCCGCGACCTTTCGGGTGGCGAGAAGCAACGGGTGGTGCTGGCCCGGCAATTGGCCAAGAACCCGTCGATGCTTTTTGCCGATGAACCCACAGGAACTTTAGACCCACAGACTGCCCGGCTGGTCCACGGGATGCTCATCGAAGCGGCAAAGAAGAATACGATGGGCATGGTCGTAACCTCGCATTTCTCGCAGGTAATCGAGGATATGGCAAACCGTGCGCTGCTGCTGGTAGATGGCGAGATCACGTCCATAGGTTCCCCAAAGACGGTGATCCGTGCGTTTGCCAAAGATTACCATGAGATCGATGAGTCGGGGCCGGTAGAGCTGGGGGAGAAGATCCTCTCTGCCCGGGACGTGACCAAGCGCTACATCTCAGTCGATCGGGGCGTGGTAAAAGCGGTGAACATGGTCACGTTCGATGTCTCAAAGAAAGAGATCTTCGGTATCATCGGAAAAAGCGGGGCAGGAAAAACCACCCTCTCCGGAATCATCTCCGGCATCATCGAACCAACGAGTGGTGAGATGAATATCCTCATCGGTGACGACTGGGTAGACATGACAAAACCCGGCATCGACCAGCGGGGGAGAGCCAAGGAATACATAGGGCTCCTGCACCAGGAATACGACCTCTTCCCGCACCGCACGGTCATCGACAATCTCACCGACTCAATCGGGCTCGATTTCCCAAAGGAACTGGCGATAAGAAAAGCGGTAGTCACGCTAAGGATGGCCGGGTTTTCTGAAGAGAAGGCAAAGGAGATCCTGAACCGGTTCCCGGGCGAACTCTCGGACGGAGAACGGCACCGGGTCGCCCTTGCGCAGGTGCTCATCCGGGAACCGCGCCTCGTGATCCTCGATGAGCCGACCGGTACTATGGATCCGATTACAAAGCAGGATGTGAAGCACTCGATCCTAAATGCCCGGGACGAGATGGACGAGACTTTCATTGTAGTCTCGCACGATATGGATTTTGTCAAGGATGTCTGTGACCGTGTGGCACTGATGCGGGGCGGGAAGATCATCGATATCGGCCCGACTGCACAGATTCTTGCACAGGTTACAGAAGATGAGAAGCGCGACTGATAATCATATACCCTGCTGATCCAGCGATTACCCTCACCAACATGGATGAATAACATCATGACACAACACACACCTGTAAAAGATACGAACTGCGATGAAAATTGTGATGAGAACTGTTCCAGCTGCTCTTCGGGACAAAAACCCCAACCCCAGAAAGGACTGCCGCTACGATCAAAAATTGATGTGAAGCACGTGATCCTTGTGCTCAGCGGGAAAGGCGGTGTTGGCAAATCTACAGTCTCGGTTAACCTCGCCTCTGCTCTTTCCGCCCATGGGAGGAATGTGGGACTCCTTGATCTCGATTTCCACGGCCCCAATATCCCAAAGATGCTGGGCATCGAAGGCCAGAAACCGGCTGTTTTGGAAAAGCACATCGAGCCTGTGCATGTCACCGGAACACTTGCAGTTATGTCCATGGCATTCCTGCTGCCGGACACGAGCACACCGGTTGTATGGCGCGGACCGATGAAGATGGCAGCGATCCAGCAGTTCCTTGAAGAAGTGAACTGGGGAACGCTTGACTACCTTGTTGTGGATTTACCTCCGGGCACCGGAGACGAGGCTCTCTCAATCGCGCAACTGGCCCCGAATGTGAAAGGTGCAGTCATTGTGACAACACCGCAGGATGTCGCCGTGCTGGATGCAGTCAAATCGGTGAAATTCATCGAGAAATTAGAAATACCGGTCATCGGCATCATCGAGAACATGAGCGGGATGATCTGTCCCCACTGCGGCGATACCATTGACCTGTTTGGCAGGGGTGGCGGGAAGAAAGCGGCAGAAGATCTGCACGTTCCGTATCTTGGTGCAATCCCATTAGACCCGGAGATGGTAAAAGCCGGTGACGAGGGGCGACCCTACGTTCTCCGCCATGCGGATACTCCCACATGGAAGGCCGTGGATGCTGTGATGGAAAATCTCGTGAAACTGGTCGAGTCCTGAACGGGTTCTCCTTTTTTTAATTCTGATAAAAATCACAAAGAAGTGCCAGCATGAAAAAATATTCTGGTATACCGGAACTGCTTGAGCAGTTTATGATTGAGAATAGCGCCAACGAGCGCTGGGTCACAGTGCACGAACTCCGGCAACGGTTTGGCCTGACACGCTACCAGTACAACACGATCTCCGGGTTCCTGCGCAGGCTGGAGTTCAGATCATTTGGCCAGTGCCCCTATATCGTGCTCAGGATCGAAAAGGTGGAACGGACCTCTCCTTCCGATCCCCCGAAATGCCGGTATCTCGTGAAGCGGAAGCATATCATGGGTAAAGGTATTTCAGGTAAACACGAAGAGATAGCGCCATAATATCTCATCACATCCGGGCTTTGCACAGCTGATAGTGGCAAGATAGCATAACAGAGTGTTGGATGAGTTATGGCAGAAAAAAACACCAGCATCTTTTGCGGCACGTCCCATGCTGTAATCACAGTTTTATCAAAAATCTGCCCGTAAAACCCGTATTTTTCCCGGGCCGCGCCGCGCCCGTACACGGAAGTACAGGCCCGGCTCAATCCGGGCATTCTTTGAGCCCCGAATGGCCTCTAAACTACCAAAATTCCCGCAGTTACCCTCTCTGCTTAAATACGTCATGAATCATTTATCCTTTCACTACAATGATCAGAGAATTCATCGCACGACTGAGAACGGAGGCAAAGGAAATTGCAGCAGCCTTCATTGCAAAGATCGGGGCTGCTATAACAAAGTATACGCCCACACAAAAAGCCCGTGCCAGAACCAGCAGACTCATTGTACCAACAGGATCGGGTAATGCACTCAAAGCGGGAAAACGGTACAGGTTAACAAGCCACCATGCCCCCATCTTCTCGCTCTACACATTTTTTGGCAATCGTTAAGTAACGCCCTTTTTGGGTGTATCCGGTAGTTTTTTTGGCTCTTTTAAATAGGTCACCTGCCGTCTTTTAAAAAAACGGCCCTGGACCTGAAAAGAGCCACAGCTCTGCCCGGTCAAACCAGAAAACGGCGTGTTCGATCCAGAAAAAGAAGAGCGGATGCTCTTTAAATCAGGAATTGTCTCAAAGAAAAAAACAATCGTGAGTAAAAAAATGACAACCAGTGAGCAGAAAAAGACAACAGGGGGATCCTTTGAGAGCCCTGAGCGGAGGGAAACCGGCATTACCGGACCTTCGCAAGAGAGATCGCAACGCGACCAGACGGCGTCCTGTGCAGAGGTAAATGCAGGACAGGAAATGAATGAACTGGAATGGGCCCGGCGTCATGTACATGACGAGCCTGCACCGCATCTCGTAAAGCGGAAGACAGAGATCATCGGGTGCGGTGTGCCGGCAGGAAAGAAAAAAGCCCTGTCCCTATGGGAGAAGGCAGAGAACATATCTATCGATCTCTCGCCCGAATTGCTGGAGAATAACGGAGACCTTGTCTTCCTTCTCCTTGACCATATGCACCGGATTGCAGAGCGACAGGACAAAAAGATCGAACGGCTCCAGCGCCGGATATCCGCAGTGGAGGAACGAGGCGTGTTACCATGACTAAGAAGAAGGTTTACGACTTAAATGTCCCGCTCTTTCTCATTGCGACTGCGATTGCCAGAGGAGTGAAGAAACAGGGCGGGAGACTGTTCCGGATCTCGGTGGTCCGGACTGAAGGGCACCAGTACCTGATCAAGTACAAGTGCCGGGCCAGGGATACAAATCACAGCGGTGCATCCGCCATTCTTTCCCAACCTGCCATTCAAGACCCATCGCCGGACGATGTGGGGGATCATGACTGACCCGGCATCTCCTCCGGGCGATATCGCGTCTGCTCTTGACCTGTTGGCCGGCCCGGGGCAGGTAGTTGAGATAAGAGTACTTGCTAATAACGCGGTGCACAGCGGGTACTTCACGGACTATGCGGCTCTCGTTCGGGTTTGCGAAACGCTCGATCGTGACACTTCAGTGCATGGATGTTACGTGACGCTGAATACAGTGAACCCGTCGCTGTTGTCCCGGCGGGCGAACAGGATACAGATGCGCCTGTCCCGGTCGGATACGACAACAGGCGATGCCGAGATTCTCCGGCGACGCTGGTTCCCGGTCGATATCGACCCGGTCCGGCCGAGCGGGGTCTCGTCTACGGATGCAGAACATGCAGCTGCGTTTGCAATGGCTGACGCGGTTTTGGTCTGGCTTTCACAACTCGGATTTCCGGAGCCGGTCCGGGCAGACTCGGGCAACGGTGCGCACCTGCTCTACCGGATTGATCTTCCCAATGATGCGGTATCGCTGGCGCTTGTGAAACGTGGGTTATCAGTTCTGGACGCGTGCTTCTCGGACCGGTCGGCAACCGTAGACGCGGCAAACGCGAATGCCGGGCGGATCTGGAAACTCTATGGCACGGTTGCAAGGAAAGGTGATAATACTGCCGAGCGCCCGCACCGCAGGAGCAGGATCATTTCTGTGCCGGAGAGGCTCGAACTGGTGAGTGCTGAGCTCCTGAAAAAACTCTGCATGGCACTGCCCGCTGATAGCAGTTATCCGTCTGAATCTCCAGTGGAAACAAAGGGGTATATGAATATTGTGAAATTGCCGGATTGGCTTTTTCAGCACAATATTTCTGTAAAATCCGAAAAAACCTACCAGAACGGGAGAATTTATCTCCTCGAATCATGCCCCTTTTCCTCCGCCCACAAGGACGGGGCGTACGCGATACAGTTTACGAGCGGCGCTATCCATGCAGGCTGTCATCATGCTTCGTGTGGCGGCGGGAAGCAGCGCTGGAAGGATCTGCGGGAACTCTACGAGACAAAGGAGGAGAAGTTAAAGTACCATGATGAGCGGTTGATTGCAGGGAAACGCGAGTGGACGAGGGCAAAGACCGCAGCGGAAAGTGCCGGAATACTGCATAAATGTGCCAATAAACCACCGGCGGGTTTATGCTATGAGGCCCATGTTTCGGAAAAGCCTGGCAATGCAGGTCCGTGTGAGTATGCGGTTTCCATTGCAGGAAACACAACAAATCCAGCATGGTCGGATGGACAGCGAGAAGGTTCATTGGAATATCATCAGACCGGTGCGAACAAGGAAAACCCGGCACAGCCGGATGGATACCGTGAAGGTCCGCCAGTATATGCTCCGAGCGATACCGCGATCATGGAAAACCTGGCCCGGCAGGATGCTGACCCGGAAGATCTCCCGGAATATGCCACAACCGATGCCGGGAATGCCGAGCGGCTGATCGCTGCGTATGGCGACCGGGCCCGGTACTGTGCAGCCTTCAATACCTGGTATCTCTGGAGCGGAAAAGTCTGGGTGCGGGACGATGCGGGAAAGATGCTGCTGATTGCAACCGATGTCGCCCGCTCGATCCACCGGGAAGCTGCCGTGGCATCAACCGCCGACCGTTCCCGGGCACTCTCCCGCTGGGCGATCATCTCTGAAAGCCTGCACGCGAGAAAGGCAATGATCGATTCTGCCGCCCCGCACTGCCCGGTCCTGCCCGGTGAATTTGACGCCAGACCGGAACTCTTCAACTGCCGGAACGGCACCCTTGAACTTGCGACCATGACGTTCCGTGAGCACCGTAAAGAAGAGATGCTCACGAAGAAGGCAGCAGTAGATTACGATGAGAAAGCGGAATGCCCGCAGTGGCTCGCCCACCTTAGCCTGATCTTTGGCAACGACACCGATTACCTTTCAGGTTTCCAGTCCATGTGCGGGTACACACTGCTCGGCACCAACCCGCAGCAGATCATGTTCATCCTCTATGGCCGGGGAAGGAACGGCAAGTCAAAGACAATCGAAGTCCTTGCAAGAATCTTTGCCGATTATGCGGTCAACATCGCCGCCGACTCGCTCATGGCAAAGCGATTCGAAAACGCCCGCTCGGACCTTGCAAGGCTCGCAGGAGCCCGGCTTGCGACTGCGGCCGAAGGAGCGGAAGGCGCCCGGATGGATGAGGCGATCATCAAACAGATCACCGGCGAGTACGTGATTACCGTGCGGAAACTCTACGAAAACGAGTTCGAGTTCACACCGGTTGCGAAGATCTGGATGACAACCAACCACGAGCCCGTCATCCCCGGCACCGATGACGGCATCTGGCGCCGGATATGGATGGTGCCGTTCCCGGTCCAGATCCCGGAGGAGAAGTGCGATCCGGATATTGCGGCGAAACTGCTCGCGGAGTCTTCGGGGATATTGAACTGGTGTCTTTCCGGCCTTTCCCGGTATTATGCGAATGGGAACCGGCTGGTGCAGCCCCGGAAGGTTTCTCAGGCTACGGCTAATTTACGGACGGTGAGTGATACGGTGGGGCTGTTTTTGGCTACGGAGTGTTCGTTTGAGGTGGGGGCAAAGATTCCCCGCCTTACTCTGAAAGAAACGTTTGAAAAATGGTGTGAGGAAGAGGGGGTCCGACACCGGATTTCATCCATACCGGATCCTTGTGTATGCCAGACTACACCGGATCGCTCCTCCGCC